>NZ_JBEXSX010000098.1:0-26637 GCF_040613835.1 Streptomyces sp. NPDC006207
TTCCCACTCTGCGTCTGTCAGATCACCCCGCCCCATGTCCACATCAACGACCTGGACGGCGAGTAGTCACATGATCGGGCGGACAAGTCCTAGCAGTAGTTGTCGTAGCTGGTGCGGTATGCGAGGTCGTACGCGTCCTTGTAGTCTTCCGTGGCCTTTGCCGGAGCGTACGAGTGCCGGTAGTCGCACTTGAGGGTGAGGGCGTCGCGCTTGCCGTCCTTCGCACCCTTCGTCTTGCCCTCGGAGGCGTCGTTGGCGCCTGCAGGCGTATTGGGAGCCGCCTCACCACGACAGTAGTTGTCGTAGCTGGAGCGGTATGCCAGGTCGTACGCGTCCTTGTAGTCCTCCGTGGCCTTTGCCGGAGCGTACGAGTGCCGGTAGTCGCACTTGAAGTTGAGTCCGTCGCGCTTGCCGTCCTTCGCACCCTTCGTCTTGCCCTCGGAGGCATCGTCCGCAGGAAGGTGCGCGGCTCGCGAGGTAGTCGTTGCCGAGATGTTTGTGGTGTCGGCCGCCGCCTGCGTCATCAGCGCGGGCGAGAACGCCAGTGCTGCCGCGGCGACGGGGCTCGCCATGATCGCGATGCTTCGCTTCGCGCGCATAGCTATCCTCTTTCTTCGAGACATTACGTGCGCATGGCGCCTGAACCTGGCCAGGACACATCCCGGGAGCGGTATCCACACCGCGATGCGCTGGGCACCATGAGGGCCGGTGGCTTCCGGCTTGCGACGCCAACTTCCTCGCGTGCGTAATTGGATTACAGCTGCAATTGTGGCGCCTGTGTTTCGACCGTATCGAGCGATGCGTGCGGTGTCCACTTATGGCCTAATGGCGCATGATTGATGCCTCAACTGCCGTAAAAACACGGCGATGACCAGCAGAAATCTCTGCGTTCGCATTGGTGCCTGCGGCAATTGTCAAAGCCTCATCCATGCACGCCACGGCACCTCTGCGCACCTTCCGACATCGCGCGGATGGCAGCGTGCCCCTCCCATTCCGGGCGGCCCCCGGGCGCGGTCCCCCGGGGCGTTGGCGCGATCTGCATCGCCGCTGGCTCGGCAAGACCGACGAAACACGCCCGCATCCGAGACCACGGCGCACGGGCTCCTGACACCCCTCCCAACACTCAAGATCGCGTTACGAACTCCACGGGCCGGGACGGTCACCACGAGAGGCACACGAGGATGCCTAGAGTGGCGGCGGGGACGCGGTCAGCGCTGCCAGAGGAACGCGGCCCGCTCGCAGGGCCGGCAGACGAAGGTGTAACCCAGGCCACCACCACCGAAGTTCGCGGAGGTGGCGTGGTCGTGGCCTTCCTCCAGTTCCGCCACGAACGCCATGGGCGCGGCGCAGGAAGGGCAGGACGGCGTCTCGTCGTTCTGCAGCCAGTCCGGCTCGCCGCCCAGCCGTCCGAGGACGGGCGCCGTCGTGGCGACGTCGACGGGCTGCGGGCGCAGCGCGGTGACGGCGCCGAGCAGCGTCTCGCCCTCGGCGGGGACGGCGGCCGGACCGAGCGGGCCGGTGAACAGGTAGGCGCGGTTGCCACCCGCGGCGGCGTCCCAGTCGTCGCACATGCCCGGGTCGTTCTGGCAGAAGAAGACGGCGACCGCCCCGCCGTCGACGGGCAGGTGCGCGAGGAACTGCAGCGCCCCGGCACAGTTCCGGCAGGTCGGCCACACGAAGCCCTCCGGGACGAGCGGGACTCCGCCGGTACGAAGGACGGGCGCGTCGGGGGCGGCTTCCCCGTCGTGGATCAGGAGCACGGCGACAGCCTAGACGACTGGGTCCGCTGTTCTCAGTGGTCGTGGGCGGTCAGGGATCGTTGGTTCTTGGCGTCGCCACTCCGGTTGTGCCGGATGCCGGCTGCGGGGCGAGGGGGCGTTGCCCGGTGCGTGCGAAGAATCCGGCCAGGGTTCTGCCACCGTGTTGTTCCGGACTGAGCCGACCTGAAGGGGTCGGAGACGGCCTCGATCCACTGGCGGCACACGGGCACGTCGTCCATGCCGGCGGACTCGTCCTTGCGGTCGGGTAGGACCCGGTGGACGTCGAAACGCTCGGTGAGCATCGCCTCGAACTCCCGGCCCGCGAAGCCCTTGTCGGCGAGGGGCCGCCTGTGCGGTGCGGATGAGACGGTGGTCGCGTTCCAGCACCGCGGCTAGGTTCATCCGCCCAGCGCGACTGGCGCCAGGCCGGAAGGCAGATGGTGCACGGCCAGTGCCACAGCCTCCTTCGCCGTGGTGAAGACGCCGAGGTCCTCGTTGGCGATGTTCCCGCCCGCTCCGTACGTGCCATCGCTTTTCGCGGCCAGGTACGGTCCGACGACGGTCAGGCGCGGGCGGGTTGTGGTCGAGAAGCGCAGCGCCCAGTGGCTGGTGAACGGGTAGAGGGCGCGCAGGACCGGCTCGGCGTACGCGGCCTCGATCAGGGCCTGGTACGTCTCGTGCCAGTCGTACTCCATTTCGGCCGCCTCCAGGCGCAGGCTCTGCCACTCGGATTCCGTCAGCCGTGCGGGATCGTGGTCCGGCACCTCAAATCGTCCGGTCACATGCACGAAGGGTGCCGCTCGGCGGATGTCGTTCAGGGACGCCCCGTCGTGCCACGCCAGGGCGGCACTGGCGATTTCTGCCAGGTCGTCTGTCCTACCGTCGATGAGGGCCAGGCTCTGGAACGGTTCCGTGCCCCGGATCGACCAGACTCGTTCGTACGACCAAGCACTGATCTTCAGCGGTTCGCGATGCGGCAAGGTGCTGGGCACAACCGCATGGACCAGGTCCGAGGACCGGACGGGAACGGCGTCGAGGCGACCTTCCGCCGCGGTCCGGAGCGCTGCGGCAAGGCTGCCACAGGCCGCGACGTCGGGGTACAGGGCAGCGGGGTCAGGAGGTGTCGGCACGACTCCAATTGTGCCTGAGCCCCTGGTTGCCTGGGGTGGATGCGTTGATGCATCTCTGAAGAGACGATCGCTGATCCTGTGCGGCAGGGTTGGTTCGCAGGGTGAAGACGAGTGGTCTGCGGAGGGACCACGTGGCCAGAGGATGCCAGCGGCGCCGAGCCGGAGTGCGCACGGTGGCGTGCTGCTCTAGTGTCGGAAAAAGGGGTGGTCTGCCGAGCCGACCGCTGCGAGGCCCGCTTCCACGGTCATGCACCGGTCGTGTCCGCTGCTCGGCGCCTTGAGTTCCCGACCGGCCCCGGAGAGCAGGTGCCTCCCATGCGCACGTCGATCCGAATCGCCAGTGTCCTCACCGGTCTGACCGTCGCACTCGGCGGCGCGGCTTTCACCGTCCCCGCCGCCCACGCGGACATCCCGTCCTGCACGAACATGGTCCGGCAAACGGGCGTCGAGGTTTCCGACGCCGTCACAACGGCGTGCACCCTGGGGGTACACGGTGACCTGAAGGGCTGTGTGAGCGGCCTGACCGGGGCCGGCGTACCGGGCGGCGCCGCCACCGGGGCCTGCCGGGCAGCGGCCAACCCGCCGTGACGGCGCTTGTCGCCGGGGCCTTCACAGGTGAGACCACCTCACCGGGGCCAACCAAAGGTCGCCACCTGTGGACAGTTGCCTGGCCCGCTTCGTGGGTTGGGAGATCACCTGCGTGACCTGCCGCACGGGGCCCGCCCCTCATCGGGTGAGCCCACGCACGCGTGACTCCAACTGCACGTACAACCTCGGCGGAATCGAACGGGCCGCAGGTAGTCACTGCCCGGAGGTCGGCGTGCCCTGCGCGGCGATCGACTTGGGGCCGCATGAAAGTCGGGCGGCTTCTCGTGCAACGGCCAGGTCGGCTTCGCTGCCGGGACCGGTCCGGGTGCCGCACTCAAGGGTGCCCGAAGCCTCCGCCGTCCAGCTCTTCGCATGCCCGATGGTCACGGTTTTCGTGCCTGGGCACGTGTACCGGAAGTCCGCCTCGACGACGTGTGTCTCGTTGTACAACACAAATCGGCCTGCCCCGGGCGTCGAGACGGCCCGGCTCAGATTGGGATCGCCCGGTCTTCTGCCGACCTCGGTGAAAGGCATGTCGGCGGAAGTGTCATCCTCCTGGGCCTCGCCTACCAATTGCGCAAGGGAAAACAGCACGTCACGCGACGGCAAGGCTGGACCGCTCGCCAATACGGATGTCTCGGGCCACGAGACCCAGTACTTGGGTGCCTTCGTGAACGTGCCGCCGCCCTTGCCGAAGGTCTCCACCTCGGAGAGGGCGGAGAGCCGAACAGGCCGCTCGACGTTGAACCACTGGTACGTTCCGTTGACGCAAGCCCTCGGACCCATGGTCCGAGCCGGCACCGACGGCGCTGCCTTGCCTTCGGTGTACGTGGCGGTTTCGGTACACCCACCAGCGCCTGCGATCGCCACGAGGGCGACACCAGTAGCGATCGTTCGCCTCATGGCGATTCCCTCACGTAGTGCTCGGCGAGCGGCCGGGTCTCACCCCTGGAGCGAGGGGCCGATGCATGATCGCATAGTGGCGCACGGTGTTGCGCGCGGCCGCCGTTGAGCCGCCCTCCCTGGAGATCGTTGACGAGCGATTCCGTAATCTCCGCGCTGCTCGGCAAGCAGCAGTTCGGCACGCCCGCACTGTCAGACGCTGGACAGCTGGGACTCCGAAGCCCGGTTCGTGTGGTTCTCGACGCCGACCGATCGCATCAAGGTGGGGCACCTGCGCCGTGACCCGGGAGCAGCGCTGCATGTCCGGGGCGGCAACACACGAATAACTACGCGAATATATGACTATTTAAGCCCGATGAGAAATTGAATTGCATTTCGTGAGAAGCAGTGTTCTGCGGTGTTTTGGCGACGCCGGAGGGCGAGGATCAGCGCATGCCCGGCCGAACGGTCCGGGCAGTCCCGGGGCCGTCAGCCCCCGTTCGTACGGAAAGGCCTGAACATGATCAACGGGTTGAAGAGGGCCGCGGCCCTGGGCGCGGCAACGGTGGCCCTGGCCGCGGGCGCGCTCGTCGGCACGGTCGGCACCGCGTCGGCCGCCCCGCAGGACCACCGGCCGCCGAAAGCGTCGCACCACTGCGCGAAGGTGGCGGGCCACTGGGCACGGCAGTGGCACCCGGGGTTCCGGGACCGGCACCACCGCTGGCACCCCGGCAAGTGGACCCGCGTCTGGCGCCCCGCCCATCACGAGTGCCACCGCTGACCCCGTAGCTGACGCCGGCACCCGCCCGTAGGGGTGGCGGCGACCCGAACCGGAACCGGCCCCGACACGCCGCTAGAAGGCGTGATGGGGCCGGTTCGTCGTGTGCCCCGCACCTGCCGCCAGGTAGACGTCCGCTGGGAGCACCGGTCGGACGACATCGTCGCTTCGAGCAGAGGCGCCGCGGCGGAGGCCCGGTGCACCGCTGAGGTACAGGGTCGTGGCGGAGTCGATCGTGCGGCTTGGATGCGGCCGCGGGCCAGGACCGTGATGCGCGGTCCGCAGGCCGGTGGCCGGCCGGGGCGGTGAGGGCGTGTGGCAGCGTCGCGCCGAGGCCGACCGACCGCGACAGCGTTCCCGGCAGGGCGTGGGCGCGCACGTGGCGGGCGTCCAATGGTGGGAAGCAGACGGCCGCCCGGCCGCCTCCGGACGCTACCGCGGCCCGTGCCAGGTCGAGGACCTGGCACGGGCCGGCCCCGTAGGTGATGACCGTCGAGGCAGGGTATGCCCGGGTGTCCTGCGCAGGCACGATCGCGATGACTCCGGGGCGCGGAGCGCCACCGGGCTCAGGCGGACGGAGCCCCGAACGCAGCCACTATCAAGGCCAGTTCGGTGGAGTTCATGTCCTCGCCCTTCGCGTCCGTGGCACCGACGTTCATCACCATCGTGCGGGACAGGTCGCGGGTGGCGGCGATGACGCTGGTGTAGCCGTACCGGCTGCCCGTCTTGCCCCACACCTCGCGGTCGCCGAGATTGATCTTGGACAGCCCTGCGCTGTAGGAGGCCGGGGCGCCCGAGCCGTACTCACGCACCGGCGCCTCGGGCAGGGTGAACATCTCCTCCAGCTGCGGCCGAGGCACCACACGACCTGTGAACAGCGCCCGTTGGAACCGTTCCAAGTCGGCGGTGGTGGAGATGATGTCGCCCGCCGCGTAGCCCTGCGTCTGGCCCCACACCGTCACGTCGCGGAGCTCGGTCGAGCCGTCGGGGCGCGGAAAGGCCTGGTAGCCGTGGTTGTGGGGTCCTTCGATGCGCGGGTCGGTGCCGGGGTAGAAGGTGTTCTGAAGCCGCAGCGGCCTCAGAATGCGCCGGCCGACCTCCTCTTCGTAGGCACGTCCGGTGATCCTCTCGATCAGCAGACCGAGCACGGTGTAGTTGATGTTGAGGTAGTGCTGCTGGGTGCCGGGCGCGAACTCGGTCGGCTTCGCGGTCGCGTTCTCCACCATGTCCTCGGGCGAGTAGAGATCGAACCGGTGGGCGTAGGCCTCCTCGAGGGTGTCGCCCGGCATGTCGGCCGCCGGGATGCCGCTCGTGTGGTTGAGCAGCTGCCGCACGGTGACGTGCCTGTACGCCGCGGGGATTAGTTCCGGCAGGTAGCGGCGTGCGGGCGCGCTCAGGTCCACCTCCCGCGCGGCGGCGAGCTGCAGGACCACCGCTGCCGTGAACACTTTGGTCACCGAGCCGGCCCGGAAACGGCCTTGCGGATCGGCTGGGCGTCCGCTGTCCAGGTCGTGCACGCCCGCGCTGCCGCGCCACGTACCGTCCGTGCCGCCGACGCGTACGAGCGCGGCGGTGGTGTCGGAGTCGGGCAGGGAGCCGAGCGCCGTGCACAACGCCTCGGTGTCGAGCCCGCCCGTGTGCGCGGCGGAAGTACACGAGGACGGCGACGGGGGCGGAGTGGCCACAGCCGCCTGGGCCGCCGGGAAGGCCACGGCAGTCAGGGCGAGGAGAGCGGGCAGGGCGGTACGGGCACGGGCATTCATCTTGTGATCTCCTGACGACGGGAAACGGCGCGAACCGTTGCCTGCCATCCTGTTGATCACAGCCCCCGAGCGGATCGCCCGGGCGAGCGGTCTTGGTGCGGACGTCGACTCGCCCCCGCGGCGGAGCCGGCGGGCCCGCCTCCTCCGGGAGAGGGATCACGCACCGGGAGACCGGCGCCGGCCGGTCCCCCCGCAGTCACCAGTCCGGTCTCGTACGCGCAGATGACCGCCTGGATGCGGTCCCTGAGTCCGAGCTTCGCCAGCACGTTGCCGACATGGGTCTTCACGGTGTGCTCGCTGACCGTCAGCGCGGCCGCGATCTCGGCGTTGGACAGTCCCCGGGCGAGGTGCAGCAGGGTCTCGCGCTCGCGTGCGGTCAGCGCGTCGAGCCGGTCCGACGCAGGCGCCCTGGCCGGCCGGGGCCGGCTCCTGTACTCCTCGACCAGCCGGCGCGCCACCGTGGGGGCGAGCAGGGAATCGCCCTCGGCCACCACCCGCACCGCGTGGACCAGATCGTCGCGCCTGACGTCCTTGAGGAGGAAGCCGCTCGCTCCCGCATGCAGCGCCTCGTACACGTACTCGTCGGAGTCGAAGGTGGTGAGCATGATCGTTCGGCAGTCGGTTGCCGCACTGATGGCGCGACACGCCTCGATCCCGTCCGTGCCCGGCATCCTGACGTCCAGGAGCGCCACGTCCGCGCCGTGGAGCCGCACGGCCTCCGCCGCCTCGGCCCCGTCAGCCGCCTCCGCGACCACCTCGATGCCGGGCTGGGCGTCGAGGATCATGGCGAAGCCGCTGCGTACGAGCTCCTGGTCGTCGGCCACCACCACCCGAATGGTCACCCGTCCACCTCCATGAAGACATCAGCCAGCGGAAACCGCACTCTCACCCGGAACCCCGTGCCGTCCGGGCCCGGGCCCGTCTGGACGGTCCCGCCGTACGCCGCGGCCCGCTCCCGCAGCCCGATCAGCCCGTGCCCCGTGCCCCCACCCGGCCTGCCGCCGGTGCCGACAGCGGCCCCCCTGCCGTCGTCGGTGACCGTGATCTCCACGGACTCGGCGCCCAGCTCCACGCACACCGTCGCGGATTCCGCGGAGGCATGTCTGACCACGTTGGTCAGCGACTCCTGCACGATCCGGTAGACGGTCGCTTCCGTGGCCGGTGGCAGGGACCCCGGAAAACCCACGGTCACGTACTCCACGGCGAGGCCGCCCGAGGCCACCTGCTCCACGAGCAGCGGAAGATCGGCCAGAGCGGGCAGGGGTTTGCGGGACGCTGGCTCCGGGGCCTGCGTGTCCTGCCTGAGCACCCCCAGCATCCTGCGGAGCTGCGTCATCGCGTCCCGCCCCGTCTCGGAGATGGCCTCGAACGCCGCCTCGGCACGCTCCGGCGCCGTACGGACCGTGACGGGGCCGGCCTCCGCCTGCACCACCATCAAGCTCACCGCGTGCGAGAGGATGTCATGCATCTCCCGCGCGATCCGCGCCCGTTCGGCCGCTGCCGCCTGCTCCACCTCGATGCGGTTCGCCCGCTCCAGCTGAGTCGCCCGGTCCTCCAGAGCGGCCGTGTAGGCCTTCCGGGTGTGCGTGAGGCGGCCGAACCCGTACGCCGCGCCGAAGAGGAACAACGAGAACAGCAGTTCCCTGGCCTCACCGGAGTTGAGCGCCACCGAAGGGAAGATCAGCGCAAGCGTTCCCGCAGCCACGGGGATGCGCCACCTGGCCGGGGTCAGCTCGGCGACCGTGTAGAGCGCCACCAGCGCGTTGTACGGCAGGGGCTGCCCCGGTCCGTCGAGCGTGAACCGGTAGAGCACCTGCGCGGCAAGGACCGCGGCGAGCGCGGTCACCGGTGCCCGGCGCCGCCATAGCAGGGGCAGCACGCCGAGCGTCGTGAGGCCGTACGACGCCCAGGTGGCGGGCGGCAGTGACGGCGCGCGCGGCACGACGAACGGGATGGTCTCGGCTGCCTGCACGAGCAGCATCAGCCCCGCGTCCACCGTCCAGGGACTGGTGAGCGGCTGACGGACACGGGAGGCGAAGAGCCTCAGGCGGCCGGCAGCCATCAGGGTTCTCTGGCGACCAGGCCGAACTGCGCCACCTCCGGGCCCTGTTCGGCGCCGCCGGGCCGGTGGTTCCGGACCCGCGCATCGCGCGCAACGTCCGAAGGAATGCCTTCCGAGCCCTCCTTCCCGCGCGCCTTGCCCTTGGTCACCTCTGCCACTTGTGCTCCCCTGCGCCGTGAATACCGGTCCTGACCTTGTCAGGATCCGGCCCGGTACGTCGACCCTGGCGGGCCGTGATCGCGTCGGGACCACGAACCGTACAGGCTTCGCTCGATGGGGGCATGGCACCCAACGCGTAGGCGCGCTACCGCCCGTAGGGGTGGGAAACCGCATTTCCGGTGGCAAGTTCCCGGTTGCCCTCGCAGTCATGCGGCGAGCCCACCTCATTGCCTGCTCATGACCGGGTGACGCCGGGATGGCGGCGAGGTTCGTCGTGATCACCCACCACGACGGCTGATCCCGGTCATGTCGGTGTGCGGGTCGCGTGCAGCGAGGACGTTGAAGAAGGTGGCGACGATGGCGAGTACGGCGTATCCGAGGGCGATCTGCGGTAGTGAGAAGGCGTTCGAGAGCTGGCCGGAGATGAGGCTGGGGAAGGCGGCTCCGCTGTAGCAGAGGAGGTAGATGGCGCTGAAGATCGGTGCCCGGTCGGCGAGGGTGCTGCCGTGCAGCAGGCCGCGGGTGGCGGAGCTGATGGCGATGCCTTGACCGGTGCCGGCGATGATGGTCGCGGCGATGAACAACGCCAGTGTGCCTACGGCGATCGCTGTGATGATGCCGATCCATCCGGCCAGGAAGATGACCATGCCGATTCGCTGGGCCGCCGCGGAGGTGAACCGGCCGCCGATGGGAGCGCCGAGAACGCTCGGGGCCATGTAAAAGGCGAACAACAGGCCGAGGATGAGCGGGCTGTGGGTGTGGAACTGATCTGCGACCAGTGCGGGCACGAAGGCCTGGTAGAAGGCCCCGGTCGCCCAGGTCGCGAGGAACACCGCGGCGGCGACAGGCAGCAGATGCCTGACTCGGACCGGTATGCGGACCCGGGGTAGCAGTGATTGCCGAGCGCCCGGCGTCGGCTTCGCGGTTTCCGGACTGATGACGATGAGTGCGGCAGACAGTACGAGGAATCCGGCGCAGACCAGGTAGATGAGGTGGCGTGGCCAGGGGCCGAACTGGACCAGGGCGCCGGAAGCGATGGCGCCGAGGGTGAGGCCGAGCATGGGCCCCTGGCTGGAGGCGACGGAGGCCAACCATTCCGGTCTGGTGGGTGCGGCGTCGACGATGTAGGAGGTGAGGCTGCTACTGGCCACCCCTGTACCCACACCCATCAGGAGCCGGCCGGACAGCAGGGTCACGATGTCGTGCACGTTCAGCAGGAGCAGACAGCCCAGCAGGAGCAGGCCGAGACTGGCGATCGCGGTGGGCCGTCGGCCCAGATGACCGGACAGTCGTCCCAGCACCAGCAGTCCGGCGATGGTGCCGACGGAGTTGCTGACGACGGCCAGTGAGATGCCGGCGTTGGTGAACCCGTCCTCGGCCCGGTAGGTGTTGAACAAGGGGATCGGTGCGGCCGACGCGGCAAACGAGGCCACCAGGGAGACCACTGCAGAGGAGAAAGCCAGGTGGAGCGATCTGCCCCGGCGGGTCAGGTTGATCACTGGTGCCACGTCCTGCATCGAGCAGTGCCTTTCCATGAGTCGGTGAGTCGGGTCCCGACCCGACCGAAGTCCTCGGGCGCTATTCGTCTGCTGCGGCCGGGTGTGCGGGAGAGGATGACGGGGTCGTGGACTGTTCGCACACGGACAGCGTCGGCGTGGCCTGCGTTGGCGGCCACACCGGCGCCGATTCCACTGGTGGTGTTCGCAACCTGTGCCGACGTGCGTGAGCGCTGGAGTGAGGTCGCGTCGTCTCGGCCCATTGCCGTGTCGTGACGTGCCTGCCCGCATGGCCCCCACCTGGAGCGCGACCAGCAGCCTCGACCGGGTGGTCGGGTCAGGTGCCCGGGGCGATCGCACAGGCCGAGACGCAGACCCAGCCACCCTCACGCTTCTGGTACGTGTCCGTGTACAGGGCTTCCTGAGCCGCTCCGTCGGCGAGCATGGTGTAGGTGGCGCGGCCGTGGACCAGGGCAACGTCACTGAGGATGCGGACCTTGACGTCGTGCACAGCGAGATCCTTGAAGGGCCGCGGCTCGGCGATGTATTCGAGGAACTCGGCACGGTTGCGCGTGACACCCGGAGTCTGCACGACGAAGTCCTCGGCGAGCAGCTCGCTGAAACGCTGGACGTCGTTGAACTGGTCGGAGTGGACGTAGTCGTTGTTGAGCTGCTCGAGGATCGCAAGATCTTCGATGGACTGCTTGGTGTTGGTGTCGTTCACTTTCTTGTTCCTTCCCTGCGTGTTGCGGCGTCGCTGCAGGTGGGCTGTTGTTTCGGTGCCGTGTACGCCGTGCCGGCGCGCACGGTTGCGGTCTGTCGATCACGTGCTGGTCGACGCGGCGAACGAGGCCGTCAGGGAGACCACCGCAAAGGGGAATGCCTCGCGTTCGCCATGGAATGCAGCCGTCGCGGTCCGGATGCGGAGACAGACGCCTCTCGCGCGCCGCGGCCCCTTCGGCGCCCGGGCCTTGCACTTTCCTCAAGCTTCGCAAAGACGAAACGGGACTGTCAAGTCCTCTTAGTTCTAGGATTGCCGATCACGGACCAAGAAATATGCAGCTCAAAGGCATCTCGCCCGAGAGCAGCGTCGTGGAGTATGGACCATGTAGCTCTTCGTAGAGGTGGCGACCGTGGACGGCACGGTCTGGCGGCCTGCGGTCGGCCCGGACCCTGTGCAGTACTGGGACCACGACTGTTGCGCATCGCGGTCGCCGGGCAGCACTTTCGCAGGGTCAGACGTGCGAGTGCAGCGGTTTGCCTGTGAGCGCGAGAGCCGCCTCACCGAGCGCCTCACCCTGTGTCGGGTAGGCGTGGACGAGGCCGGCGACGTCCTGAGGACGCGCTTCCCAGTTGTAGATGAGCTGGGCTTCCCCGATCTGCTCACTGATCCGGTCGCCGATCATGTGCACACCGACGACTGCCCCGCCCTTCCTCCGGACCACCTTGACGTGCCCTTCCGTTCTCAACGTGCGGCTACGGGCGTTGGTCGCGAGGTCGTAGACGACGAAGTCGACGTTCTCGGCCCCGTACGCCTGCTTGGCCTTGGCCTCCGTCAGGCCGACCGACGCGATCTCAGGGCGGGAGAACGTGACGCGCGGGACGCCGTCGTAGTCGATCGGCACAGCAGCCTTCTTGGCCACTCGTTCGGCGACGAGGATGCCCTCAGCGAAGCCGACGTGTGCAAGCTGCGGGGTGGGGACCAGGTCTCCGATGGCGGAGATGGTGGGGACGCTGGTGCGCATGTACTCGTCAACCAGCACGTGCCCCTTGTCCATGACGACGCCGGCCTCCTCGAAACCCAGGCCTTGGGAAACAGGGCCTCGTCCGACGGCCACGAGCAGGAGGTCGGCTTCCAGCGCTTTGCCGTCCGCCAGACGGACGCGGATGCCGTCCCGTGTGTACTCGCTGCCGACGAAGGGGACACCGATGTGGAGGGAGATACCCCGCTTGAGGAACTCCGTCTCCAACCGGCTGGAGACGGTCTCGTCCTCCGTCGGGACGAGGTGTGGCAGGGCCTCGACAACGGTGACCTGGGCTCCGAACGACGACCACGCGGAGGCGAACTCGACGCCGATCACTCCGCCGCCGAGCACGATCACGGACTTGGGGACGTGGTCGAGGGTGAGAGCGTGGTCCGACGAGATCACTCGCCGTCCGTCGATCTCCAGTCCGGGCAGGGTTCTTGGAACGGACCCGGTGGCGAGTACGACGTGGCGGCCCGTGAGTCGGCGGCCTCCGACATCGACGGAGGTCGCCGATGACAGTCGGCCCTCTCCTTCCACATAGGTGATGCCGCGTGCGTCGACAAGACCGGTGAGCCCATTGCAGAGGCTTGAGACGACGCTGTTCTTGTAGGCGTGCAGGGCGTCCATGTCGATGCCTTGAAAGGACGAGCGCACCCCCACGTCGCGCGCCCGGCGGGCCTGATCGGCCAGTTCTGCCGCGTGCAGCATGGCTTTGGTCGGGATGCAGCCGTTGTGGAGGCATGTGCCCCCGAGCTTGTGGCGTTCGACCAGGGCGACGCTGAGCCCGAGTTGGGCTCCGCGCAATGCGGCTGCATACCCGGCGCTGCCGGCCCCGAAAACGACCATGTCGTAGGGCTCTTCGTTGTCGCTCATGTCATCGCTCCTTTGCGGTCTGCCGGGTGGTTGCCCGGTCGGCGCCGCCCCCCGGTTGTGGCGGCACTGCTCGTTTTGCACTCCACCCCAAGGGAGTAATCAGTCCATGTTGCGAGAAACCGCAAGGCCTTCTTGCGGAGAGAGGGGGGGAGGACCGGACGGCGCGTGTGCCGTCCGTACTGGTCACGACCTGTGGCGTGCACGGGCAGCAAGCCCGCACGTCCAGGCCGAGCAGCTCTCGTACTGCCTGGTGCACCGCGTGTCAGCCCACGGTGTACGTCTTCACGTGGGCTAGCGCCATATCCATGGCGATGCGCATCGGTTCGACGTCGCGTGTCATCTGGGCGAGCAAGTAGCTTCCCTGCAGTGCGGCCATCACGGACACAGCGAGCTTTTCAGGATCGGCCTCCTCCTTGAGCGAGCCGTTCTCCTGCATCCGGCGCAGGCCTGCCGTGATCAGCTCCTGCCATTCGCCGAACTTCTCAGCGAGCAGGTGTCGGGCCGCGGGATCGTGAGGCGCGCGGGATCCGACGAGTGCACCCAGAGCGCACCCGTAGGCTCCGTCCTGGAGAGAGTTGAGGCGGATGATCGATTCGTTCCAGTGTTCCAGGGCCTGGAAGGAGCTCATCCGTGCCAAGTGCTGTCGGTCGCGATCGAGGATCTGCTGGGCACGCAACTCGATCACACTGCGTACAAGCTCGTCCTTGTCCGGAAAATGACGGTAGAACTGGGACTTGCTGGTCCTGCTCACCGCTCGCACGTCATCCAGGGTCACCGAGTGGACACCCTTGACGTAAAAGAGGTCTGCAGCGGCCTGGATCATGCGAACACGCGCTATGGCTCCGCTGGTGATCGCCATTCTCTGCCCCTTCTGAGAGATGTGGAATCGATGGCGACGCGTGAGGGCGCAGTCCGGGGCGTACCGCTGGCGCCGGCCATCGAAGCCATGCGGCACCCGGTCCCATCTCCTGCCTTGCCGGCCATGGGTGACTTCCTCACCGACACCGGCTTGCCGGCGGCCTCCCTCGGCCCACCGCTCGCCGACGTCACCGCCTGCTCGGCAGCCAGGCTTGCGCCGCCGCATCTCGTTCCGCCGCGGGCGGGCGCCTCAGTTGCGGGCATCGTCGACGGCCTGCGACCCGGGATCGAGGATCTCGCGGAACTGCGGGTGCTTCTCGATGAAGCGATCCACGACGGGGCACCGGCTGGTGACTGCCGCGTGTTCCCTCACCAGGTCGGACAGCGCCTCGTGGATCAACGCGGTCCCCAGGCCGCGGCCGCGGTAACCCTCCTGGACGTACGTGTGCGTCAGGCTGTACTGGCCGCCCTTGCGCTCGTAGGCGAGCAGCCCTGCATAGTTGCCGTTCTCTTGAACCTCGTAGAACCTGTTGTCTTCGTCCTTGAGGACTCGGATCGAGCCGCTCACGTCAGTCCACAGCACCTTGGCCATCGCTGTTCCTGTATCTGTGCTGGCTCCGCCTGGATGACGGGGCCTGTCGATCACCTAATGGACTAGATCGTCCTCTTGGAGGGTTGATGAGCCTTCAGCGGACGCGGATGATGGTCTTTCCCCTGACCCGCTCGGTCGGATTGAAGGCCGCGACGGCATCATCGAGGGTCGCGACGTTGCTGATGACCGTACGCAGCCGTCCGTCCCGCACCCGCTGGACCACCTCACGCAGCTGGAGGCGATCAGGCTCGACAACGAAGTCGATGGCCAGGCCGTCCGCAGGTCGCGCCTCCGGCGGGCCGGCGATGGTCACCAGCGTTCCTCCGGCTCGAACCAGGCTCGCGGATCGCTTCCCTACGTCGCCACCGATGACGTCGAAGACCAGATCAACTGCGCCGACGTCTTCGAGTGTGTCGTTGTCCAGGTCGACGAACTCCGTCGCGCCGAAGTCGAGCACCGTCTGACGATCGGCGGCACGTCCGGTGCCGATGACGTAAGCACCCGCCTCGCGCGCTAGTTGCGTGACCATCGATCCGACTCCGCCGGCCGCACCGTGCACGAGGACGCTCTGCCCCGGCTGAAGACGCCCAAGCTCGAACAGGCCCTGCCACGCCGTCAGGCCCGAGATCGGCAGGCTCGCGCCCACCGTGAAGCCAACATCGCCGGGCAGCGGCGCGAGGTTACGTGCTTCGACGGCCGCATACTCCGCCAGCGTGCCGTCGCGGGTCCAGTCCGTGAGGCCGAAGACTCGCTGTCCCACGGACAGCCCCGTCGTGCCATAGCCGAGGGCACTGACCACTCCGGCGAGCTCATGACCGGGGATCGATGGTGTGCGGTCGCGGCCCAGGCGGTCCGTCCAGTTCGAAGGCCACGTCAGCTCCCCTGGGGTGAATCCGGACGCATGAACCTCAACAAGCACATCGTTCCCTGCCGCCTCGGGCGTGGGGCGCTCCACCAGCCTCATTCCGGCCGTCCCACCCGCGGCCTGATCGGTCACCACAATCGCCTTCATCGGGTACTCCCTGTATCCCGTCGCCGTCCGCGCGCCACGCACGCCCATCCACAAAGGAAAGTGAACTAAAAGGTCCACAACATTGGTCCGATCTGAACTCTAACAGCATGCTCAAGTCGATGACTGGTCGAGATGGTCCCGTTCCAAGGAGACCGGGTCAGCCCCGCTGACGCCTGCAGCCGGGTCTCCGGGACGATGGCGACGAAGGACAGCCCTGGAGACCGACCCGCCGCCCATACGGACGGTGCCGCTGGCAGCCGACGGATCGCCTCTACGCGTCACCGGTCTCCGCGGCCGGCCACCAAAGCGCCCTGGCGGCGATGAGCGGGCGGCTGGTCACCGGGGCCGACGCGGAATCTTGCGCTGCTCGACTCGCAGCAGGTGGGACGGGGACTGCGCCATACCCCACGCGTGTCCGGGGTCAGGGTTTGATGAGCACCTTCAGGCTCCTGCGGTCCGCCATGCCCTGGTAGCCGGTCGGGACGCCGTCGAGGCCGGTGCTGGGGTCGCCAGCGCCGTGCATGAGTGCTGCGCGCATCAGTGATGCTCCTCTTTCAGGTGGTGCCTGCGGGAGCGATCGTGCGTATCGGCTGGCCTCCGAGCGGAGAATGCCGGCGACGGGCGTGCGGCGGCCTTCCATGTTGAGCCGGGTCCGCCCTGCGCTCCGCATCCGCACCCTTCGCCAGTGATCACACAGCGCTACCATCGACCACGGAACAGAGTCGTGTTGGTGCGGAGCAACAGCCGCCGGTTGGACTGCGCAGCCCCTCGACCACTGCAACCAGAGTTGCCACTCCGCCCGGAACGCCACCGATAATCGCCGGTTATCAGCTCCATAAGACGTGGAGCCCACCGCCCTCTTCCCTTATGACGCAAGCGAGAGGACCATGCAGTCCATCTAGTGACGTGCCTGCGAATGTCGCCATCGTCGGGGTTCTGACCGCGCTCACGGGAACCTGATGCGTGCCGGCGCGGGCTGCTGCCCAGAAGTCATCGCGAGGGGAAGTGAGGCCCACATTCGAGCGTTCCCACGGTTCGCATCCAGTGAGAGGCAGGGGTGGTCCATGTGACAGGCAAGTCACGAAAGTCACGCGCACCTGCGAAGGCCGCACCTCATGCGCTCGACGCCCCGGTGGGCACGGAGCAGCCGACCGGTACCCCCCAGCGTGGGTCGGCAGCACTCTCAGACTCTTCCGCGGACCCGGTGATCGCTCGTAGTAATATCGGGCACATGTCCGTAGATGATGCTCCTAGGCAAGAGCGGCGCCTGACCTCGCGTGGGGCTGTCACCCGTGACCGCATCATTCAGGCCGCTGCCGACCTTTTCTACGTGAGGGGCGTCAACGCGGTCTCACTCGACGACGTACGAGCGACGAGCGGGACGAGCAAATCTCAGCTGTATCGCCACTTCGCGGACAAAGACCAGCTTGTCCACAGCGTCATCGAACTGCGGGCCGGTCAAGTCCTGAACCGTGATCGCCAAATGCTGGAGCGGATGAATTCCCTTCGCGCGCTGGAGCGATGGAGCGACAAGGTCATCCATCTCAACTCTTTGCAGAACGGTGCCTACGGGTGCGCGTTGGGCTCGCTCGTCAGCGCGCGGGCGGCGCAGGACCCGACGTCGAGGAGCAAGCTTGCCGAGACGTTCGCTGACTGGCAGCAGCTCATCTCGGCAGGCTTGAAGCGCATGCAGGAAAACGGCTCGCTCCGCCAAGAAGCAGACCCGGAGCAGCTCGCCACCGCTGTCATGGCCGCCTTGCAGGGTGGCTATTTGCTGGCCCAGACCGCCCAGGACGTCGAGCCGATGCGCGTCTCCATGCAGATGGCGTTGAGCTACGTCCGCTCCTACCTCGTGGACTGAGCCGGATCCTCGGCTCGATGCTTTGCCACGCAGGCGGGCAGTTGACGGCCGGCCGGCTGGTCAGCCCGATGAAGGCGAGACCCAGGTGCCCGAATGTTTCGCGTCGACCAGGCTGAGGTATTCGGGATTCTTGCGTATGAACCTGTCGACGACTGGACAATAATTTGAAATGGTGTTTCCGTGGATGTGCAAGAAGTCCAGGGTGCTCTTGATGAGAACGTTGGAGAGACCTTGCCCGCGGAATGCGTGATAGATGACAGTGTGCATCAACACGCGTCGATTGCCGTTCGATCGATAGCCCATGTGACCGACCGTCTCACCCGCTACGGAGATCTCGTAGCGATACTCCCTCTCGTTGTCGCTCACCACCACAGACGATTCCACGTCTGAAAAAAGACCGTCAGACATCTCAGCCCTCCAGCCCATCGCGAAAGCCCCATAGTGGGAAAGTTGCCAGAAGTCGATCGGCGGCTGCCGTGAGGAGGTTCAGCCTCTGGACGAGTTGCTGTAGAGACCGCCCACCCTGGCTGTCGCGCAGCGCGATTCAGCCTAAGCGAAGTGGACGAAGCAGTCCAGTCTGAGTACGAGTCGGCATCCCGTCGGCGCAGCTGCGACCCGCGAAGGACGGCTGCACCCCGAGGAGGGGTCACCCCTCCGGATCCTGCGCGGAGCGGCACCGGACACCCCATCGATGGCACGCAGAGGCCGCTCTACCGAGCCGCCGGCCATGGCGGGCACGCAGACCGCGGTCATGCCGCTCTCGACGACGCCCCAAGGGCCGTTCACGAATTCCACCCCGGCGGCAATCTCCTCACAGGTAGACCATCTGTCGGCTGGGCTACCGACCGGCTTCGCGCCCGGCTCCCAGCGGACGCGACCTGCCCTGCGGCGACAGATAGGATTATTACACCTATCGGGGTGATATCACTCGATGATGGTCAGGGAGCGGCAGATGGACGCCTCGGACGAACTCCTGCAGAGGGCCACACCGTCGGCTCTTTTGGCCCTGGACGGTGTCATCCGCCGCCTCAACACCGCAATGGCCTCAGCGCTTGGCAGGCCAGAGGAACAGTGCGTGGGTCGCGGCTTCAGTGACCTGCTCTCCGAAGACCAGCGGATCTCGGCCCGGAGCCTGCTGGCGCACGGGGCGACGACGAAGCGGCTCGCAATGCGGGTGCTGGAATTCCCTGGGACGGGCGAAGCGTCTGTGGTCTGCCTGGTCGAGGCGCGGCCGGTGACGGACCCCGCAGATGGCAAGCGGCTTGTGTGGGTGCACTCGTTGGACGCGCGACATGACCTGGGCGCCCTGCTGATCCCGTTTGACCTTGCAGCCAAGGCCGCCGGCCTTGGCCTATACATGTGTTCACCCGATGAGCACCAGATCGAGTGGCTGGGTGGCGAGCCCGCTCTGGCCACGCTCTTCCCGCAGGCGTCCATGTCCCTGCCCATGGTGATCCGGCGAGTGCACCCCGATGACCGAAAGGACGTGCAGCGGCTCGTGCGCTCGTCCGTCGCCCAGTCCCCGTGGATCAGGTCGCGGTTCCATACCGAGCATGACGGCTGGCGCATGCTGGCCAGCCAAGCCCGCCGGATCACGCTGGGATACGGCGGTCCCGAACGGGTCTTCGGGGTGATCCGCGACGAGTCCACCGTGGAGGCGCACCGAAAGGACATGCTGGCTGCGGTGAGTGCTGAGCGGCGGCGCGCCGATGAGATCGCCGCGTTCTCCTCCGCCCTGTTCACCGCCGCCACCGAGCAGGAGTTGCAGCAGGTGGTCCTGACTCGGCTCGCCGCGGCTTACGGCGGTTTCGGCGCCCTCTTCGCGCTCGTCGACGACGGGCGCCTGCGGGTCTCCTCGGATGCCGGGATCCCCACATGGCAGACCGATGCCCTGCTCGGTCTGTCGCTGGATGAGGACCGGCCGTTGCCCTGTGCGATCCGTACCGGTCAGCCGCAATTCATCGCCAGCCGGGAGGAGCTCGCGCGGTGTTGGCTGAGTGATTCAAGTACGGCCCAGGCACCGCCTGGCCCCGATGTCGCCATGTCGATCACCCCCCTCAGCCCACCGGGCGACCGACCACTCGGGGCCTGGGCAGTGACGTACGACAGCAAGCGCCCTCCTTCCCTGGAGAAGCTCGCCTTCATGACCACTATGGCCGATCTGGCAGGCCAGGCCCTGAGGCGCATCAGGTTGCAGCAGGCCCACGTCGAGCTGTCCACGGCGGTCCAGCAGAGCATGCTCCCCACGCTGCCCGAGCACCTCCCGGGCCTGGAGGTCGCCGTCCGCTATCTGCCCAGCCGGGACGGGCTCGATATCGGCGGAGACTGGTACGACGCGTTCTTCTTGCCCGACGGTGCGGTCGCACTCGAGATCGGCGACGCCCAGGGGCACGACGTCGATGCCGCGGTTTTCATGGGACAGGTGCGCTCGTCCATGCGTGCGATCGCCGCCCACGAGCCCGAGCCAGGAACGGTGCTGACACGCACCAACGAGTTGCTCACCACGATGGGCGCACCACGCTTCGCCAGCTGCACCATGCTGCACGTCGATCCGCGTGACGGTCAGGTCATCGGCACCAGCGCAGGCCATGTTCCGCTGCTCCACGCACGCGACGACGGCAGCCACTGCATCCGCACACTTCCCGGAGGACCCGTCCTGGGAGTCCTGCCCGATGTCGACTACCCCGAGGAGACCTTCACCTTGGAAGAAGGCACCGCGCTGGTCATGGTCACCGACGGCCTGGTCGAAGGGCCGGGACTGACGCTGGAAGCCGGACTGGAGCGAGCGGGAACGCTGGCCGGCCGCGCCCTGCACGACCGGCTCGACATCGAGGCGACGGCAGATCTCATCCTCAACGCCGTGGTCGCCGTAGACCACCTCGACGACGTGGCCGTGCTGGTCATCCGGCGCACCTAGGAGGTGCCGGCTCGGGAAGGATCGCGGCCGTTGGGCCCAGGTGTAACGGCGCGGATGTCGTCGCCGACCAGGGCGGTCTCCGCAGGCCCCGAGCAACCCTCCGACCAGGACAGGCGACAAGCTGGAAAAGGCTTTTTGCCTGTGAAACCTAATTCTGCAGGAAGGATTGCAGCATGGCTGTCACTTCCTGTGGCTTCTCCTCGGTCACGAAGTGTCCCGAATTTTTCAGGACTCGTCCGTCGACGTTCTCGGCGCAATCACGCCATTGGTCTACGATCATTCCACCGAAGGAATCCTGCGCGCCGACGGCGAGGATGGGCATCTTCAGTTTCCCCCGGGCCAAGAAATCCTTGTTCTGCTGAACGTTCGCGCGGAGCCGACGGTATACGCTCATCCAGGCCGTCGTGCGTCCGGGCTCCTCCAGGAAGTGGGCGTAGTAGTCATAGTCCGACGGCGTGAACGATGACTTGTTGCCCACCAGGTACGCGGTGATCATTTCCTCGATGAAGACACGCTCGTGACCGGCGATGAGGTGTTCAGCGAGAGCCATCTGGAACATGCCCCAGTGCCACGGCGAGGGCTTCTTCGGGTCAACGTTCAGAACGGGGAAGCCGTAGGCGCTGTCATCCGCGATGGGGGCTTCCATCACGGCCATGCGGCGCACCTCCGACGGCCACTGCGCCGCGTAGGCGTAGGCGACCCACACGCCGACATCGTGGCTGACCACCTGGATGCCGTTGTTGAGTCCCAGCTGCTCCAGCAACTGATGCACGTCCTCAGCCAATTGTGCGGCCTGGTAACCACTCTTCGTGACCTGTGAGTTGCCAGTACCACGAAGGTCGGGCGGGATGTCGGCGGTGGCTTGCCCACCGCGGCGCGCGGCATCGGTCCCGGGACGGCCGGCATGAGTTCGTTGCTGATGGCGAGCCGCGCGCCGGCCGTGAGGGCCTTCGAACCGACGGTTCGCTGCACGATGTCGGCGGCGCCCATGGCGGTACGGGCGAACTCCTCCACGGTCGCCCATCGCTGGGCGATCTTCAGCGCGACCTCATCGCGCTGCTCAGTCGATTCGTCCCGCCGGAATTCCTTGCTCAGCGCGCCGGTGTTGATGTGGACGGGGCACGGGAGCGCGCAGGTGCCGTCGACAGCGCAGGTCTCGATGGCGTCGTACTCGTACTCCGCCTGCAACTGGGCCAGCAGCGGGGACCCTTCCGCCTGCCGGGCCATCTCCCTGCGCAGCACGATGCGCTGGCGGGGCGTCGTCGTGACGTTCCGGCTGGGGCAGACGGCCTCGCAGTACCCGCACTCGATGCAGTGGGTCGCGACGTCCTCGATGTCAGGGGTCGACTTGAAGGACTTGAGATGGATGGTGTCGTCGCGGGTGAGGACGACGTCGGGGGCGAGGACGCCGTACGGGTCGGCGAGTTCCTTGATGCGCCACATCATCCCGGTGGCCTTCTCGCCCCATTCGAACGCCCCACTCTCATCAACGTCGGCACGACTCCGGTCCACGAGACGGCGTCCCGCCGTTCCTGACCGTTCGGGACCCATCGTCGCGGCGCTCCAAGAGGTCCGGGCCGCCGCACCGAGGAGCCGCCGCCCCAGCCCGGGCCGTTACGCCCGGGCCGTCCGGACTGTGCGTCCACGGGAAAGAAGTGTGCGCCGCCGCGAAAGACCTCTCCGGCGGGATGCCCCAGAGTGGACGGTGTGCCGACGGGCGGGCTGTGCCCGGGTCAGCGGTGCGGCCGCTAGGACCCACCACGACCGCGACCCCGTCTCGCACACGTCCAGCCGATGCCGATCGTGCGACAGCATGAGCCCGAAGGACTGACTTCCATGACTCCGCCCTCCCAAGTGCACACCGTCCGCGGCCCTGTGGCGGCCAGCGACCTCGGGACCGTCCTGATGCACGAGCATGTCTTCGTCCTGAGTGAGGAGTTCCGGCAGAACCTCCCGGAGACCTGGGACGAGGCGGAGCGCGTCGGCGACGCGGTCAACCGGCTGAAGGCCCTGGCGGCCACGGGCGTCACCACGCTCGTGGACCCCACCGTGATCGGGCTGGGGCGTGACGTCACCCGGGTCGCGGCCGTGAACGAGCAGGTCGACATCAACATCATCGCCGCAACGGGCATCTACACCCTGGGCGACATCCCCCACTTCTTCCGCTTCCACGGCCCGGGAACGCTACTGGGTGGCGCCGAGGGGATGACCGAGCTGTTCGTCCGGGAGCTCACCGAGGGCATCGCCGAGACGGGGATCAGGGCCGCCTTCCTGAAGTGCGCTATCGAGGAGGAGCTCACCCCGGGCGTGGAGCGGGTGATGCGGGCGGTGGCGCAGGCACACCTGCGCACCGGCGCGCCGATCACCGTGCACACCAACGCGACCGCCCGCACCGGCCTGGTCGCCCAGGAAATCCTGCGGAGCGAGGGCGTGGGCCTCGGCGCCGTCGTCATCGGCCACAGCGGCGACACCGACGACCTGGGCTACCTGCACCAGCTGATCGACAACGGCTCGTACGTCGGCATGGACCGCTTCGGCCTCGACATCCTGCTGCCGGGCGACCAGCGGGTTGCGACCGTCGCCGCGCTTGCACGGGAAGGTCTGGCGGACCGCATGGTGCTGTCGCACGACGCGTCGTGCCACATCGACTGGTTCCCGCCGGGCGTGCGCGAACAGATCGCGCCGGACTGGCACCACACCCATCTTCACGACACCGTCCTGCCCGCACTCCGCCAGGCCGGCGTCACCGAGCAGCAGCTCAGTACCATGCTGGTCGACAATCCGCGCCGCTACTTCACCGCCCCGGGCGACTGACCCGCCGAGGTGGAAACAGGCTCACCCCAGGTCTGCCGTAGGGGCGAAGACGCCGTGTCTGGCATCACGGGGCGCCATGCCGAACTCCTGCCGAAACGCGGTACTGAACGACGCATGGCTGCCGAACCCACAGGAGTGAGCGATCTGCCCGATGGAATGCCCGGCCCAGCTCGCGTCGGTCAGTCGGGTCCGGGCCAGGTGCAGCCGTTCACGGCGCACGAGATCGCGCGGGGTCGTACCGGCTGCACGCAGCACCTGCTGGATGTAGCGGGTCGACCAGCCGAGCGCCCGTGCGATGTCGGCGACGTCGAGGTCGTCGTCGCCCGCGTGGCGGCGGACGTAGCGCCTGATCTCGGCCTCGACTGTGGCCCGCTGCCCCGTCGGCGCCGAATCGGTCGCGCCTTCCGCGGCGAGGCACACCAGGTCGAGCAGCCGCTCGCAGGCGACGTCGAAGGTCGCCTCCGAGAACTGTTCCCGCTCCTCCTGCAGCGTGGCCACCATCGTGCGGATCACCCGGCCCAGGCCGCTTGTCCCCTTGAGGGTCCGCGGCTCACGGGCCAGGGCCGGGTTGCGGTGGGCGACCTCATGCCCGGGCACGATCAGCGCGATCGACCGGAAGTCGTCGTCGTGTGCGAAGGTCACCGGCCGGTCCATGTCGCACAGTGCCATACGGCCCGGCTGGAGCTCCCCCGAGGACGTCCCTTGCTCCACCCAGGCAGTCCCGGCCAGGGGGACGAGCAGTTCGTGGGTGCCGCGGGGGTCAGCGGCGATGTGCCGGGCGTCCCGGACGACCGTCTCCTGGCCGCCGCTGCACAAGGCGATGGCGTACGTCCGGGACTGCTGGGCTTCCAGGAGTCCCCTCCATGGCGCCTCGCGGTCCATGACCGTGATGCGGCTCGCCCCGTGCAGACCGGAGAACGCCTCGCTCCAATCGCTCAGCGCCGGTGCGGACGCAGCAGTCCATCGGTACATGCGCCTTCCCATCGGCTGTGCCGGCAGCGGAAGCAACCACTTGGTCACCCCGCGACCGCGCCCTTGCGACACGTCGATGTTCACACGCCGCGGCAATCAGAAGTTACACCTTCACGGACATGCGCCACGCATGCAGCCAGAGAAACGGAGACCTTCCATGCCGAAAACCATCGTTGTCACCGGAGCCAGCGACGGTATCGGAGCCGCGGGCGCCCGCCGGCTGCACCGGGACGGCCACCGAGTCGTCATCGTCGGCCGCTCACCCGAGAAGACCTCGAAGATCGCCGACGAACTCGGAGCGGACCGCTTCCTCGCCGACTTCACCAGCTTGGCCGACGTCAGGAAACTCGCCGCGGACCTGGACGCCGCATACCCGCGTGTGGATGTCCTGGTGAACAATGCCGGGGGAATCTTCGGCGATCGCGAAAAGACCGTCGACGGCTTCGAGAAGACCTTCCAGATCAATCATCTGGCGCCGTTCCTGCTCACCAATCTCCTCATGGACAAGCTCCTGGCCGGCAAAGCATCGGTCATCCAGACATCCAGCGCGGGGGCTCGTCTGTTCGGAAAGCTCGACATCGACGACCTCGACCACGACCACGGCTACTCCGCGCACCGGGCGTACGGCACGGCCAAGCTGGAGAACATTCTTTTCACCAAGGAACTGCACGCCCGATACGCGTCCCACGGTCTGTCCGCTGCCGCCTTCCATCCCGGAGCCGTCGCCACCAACTTCGCCACCGGCAGCAAGAGCTTCATGCGCCCCATCTACAGCAATCCGCTCAGCCGGCTGGCCATGGTCAGCCCCGAGAAGGGCGCCCGCCAGCTGGTATGGCTCGCCGAGACCACTCCCGGCGTGGACTGGCACTCCGGTACGTACTACGAGAACGGCAGGCCCGCTCGACGCACCAACCCGCAGGCGGACGATTCCGACCTCGCCCGTCGGCTCTGGAACCGTTCCGCCGACCTCACCGGGTTGGACATCACGGCTCCGTGACGGCGGCCTCCCCCGCGGACCGGGGCCGGTCGATGGGTGCGGCGCCGGCGCCTGTCCGCCGCCGGAGTGAGCTGCACCCCGTCATCCGGCCGCCCCGGGTGACCGGCGCGGAGGCGTGGTCGCCGGGCTGCGGCAGAGCGCGGCGCGCGGCGATCTCCGACTGCTGAACCTCAACGATCCTCGTCGCAAAACCATGACCTCTTCCGCAGCGGCCTGTACGGGTTGCGCGGCCTCCTATGGCAGCCCGACCGGACTGCCTTCCGGGAATCTCTACGAGTAGGTGCCATGACCTTCGAAATCACCGAGTGGCTTGTCGACGGTAGTGGCTGGCCTGGGATCGGGCCTGGTGGCGGCGCCGCCAGTCGGACCCACCGAGCCGGTGGGCGGCATCGTGGACGGGTCGGACAACGAGTGTGATGAACAGGCGCTGGATCTCGTTGCAGGTGAGCGGAATGCCGTCCGGGGTACTCTCCCCGGCCCATTCGGCGATGGTCCAGCAGTTCTTGCGCGGCAGGTCCGACAGCAGTCCGAGCACCAACTTCCGGACCCGGAACCGGGGTTCGACCCGTGCGAACCGTCCCGCTATCCGGCTCATCAGGCCCTCGAACGCCTCCTGCCAGCGGGCAGGGTCTATGCTGTGGCCTCCGGCCACCGCGTGATCGTTTGTCTTCACACACCGATGATCAACGGGTGGCCGCACCCGTCTCCACAGCGCGTCGGGGTCGCGCAGCGTCCGGCCGTCCTGTGTCAGGAGGACATGTGCAACGTGGCGAACTCTGGTGGGTGGAGTTCGACGAGCGGCGGCCGGTCGTGCTGCTGTCGGGAGACGACGCGTCCGGGATCCGGGTGATGCAGGTCGTCGCTCGGGCGGGTGTCGACATCACCGGTCTGGGCGTCGAAGTGGCAGTGGGCGCCGTGGAAGGACTGCCCTTTGAAGGCGTGCTTCGGTTCGCGTTCCCGCGTCCGGGCTTTACCCCTTGCACGTGGCTGACCACCGTGTCCCGGGACGACCTGATCGAGCGGGCGGGCGCCCTGTCCTCCGCGAAACTCAGCGAGATTGAGAACGCCCTCCGTCTCGGTGAGCAGGCGAAGGAGTGGACCCCGGCGACGACCGCGAAGCTCAGCGAGATAAGGAACGCCCTCCGTCTCGGTGGACTCGGGTAGGCGGAGAAGGAAACGAACGCCCGCGACGGGGTGGTCGGTCTCGGCCAGATGATCGACGCTGCCAGCTGCCTCCTCGGCGCCCCTCACGATCGAGATCACGAACTACGGCTGGAGTACTAGGACTTGTCCGGGCGATCATGTGCGGAGCCAGATGGCGAGTGCTGCTGCGGTGGCGGTGCCGAGGTAGACGTAGCCGCGCTTGTCGTATCTG
>NZ_JBEXSX010000099.1:0-26449 GCF_040613835.1 Streptomyces sp. NPDC006207
TCCCGGCCCCAGGCGTTGCCGACCGGGAGCCCTTGGCGTGTGGGCGCTGGAGCGCCGCGGGCCGGGACGACGTCCCGGCCCCAGGCGTTGCCGACTGCTGCTGCTGGTCGCGGTGGGTCAGTGCTGGCCGTGGCCGCCGTCACTACGGCGGCGTTGGAGCGTGAACTTCTCGAAGACCGACAGCTCACCTGTGGGCGTGATGATGTTGTAGTAGGTGACGTGGATGCGGGTCATGTCACCGGGGTGACGGCCCGGGTCGACGGCGAACTCGGCGAAGCCGTACGGATGCTCCGCGTCGCGGACGCCGATCCAGACCGCCGTCTCCTTCTCCTTGACCGAGTTGTACTTGCCGACGTGCTCCATCTGGACGTATGCCGAGTGATGGCCATGACCGTCGGCGTCGTCCGTGGTGAAGCTGTTGTTGGTGATGCCGGACACGCCGCCACCGCCGAGTACCATGTGCGTCGTGCCGTGCGCACTGTCGATCACGTCGAGTGCGGTCTGACTCGGGTTGGGCGTCAGGGTGACGCTGCCGGGGACGACGCCACGCACCGCCAACGAGCGCTCGTAGTCGTGCTCGTGGCCACAGACCACCAGGTCGACGCCGTACTTGTCGAACAGCGGGCCGTACGCCGCGCGCAGCGCGACATCGGGGCCGTTCGCGGCGGTCGCCGAGCTGATCATCACCTGGTGCATGCAGACCACGATCCAGTCGATGTCCTTCGAAGCCCGTGCCGACTTGAGCTCCTTCTCCAGCCAGGCGAGCTGCCGACCGCCGGAGTAGCCCTTGATGTAGATGTCACCGCCCTCCTGCAGGGCGATGTCGTCGTTCTGCAGGGCGATCACCTTCACGCCGCCGACCGTGAAGGAGTACCAGAGGTTGTCGAGCTCGGGCTGGGTCTCGGTCGAGGGCAGCTCGAAGTAGGTCTGGTACGCGTCGAGACCGAGCTTGCCGTTGGCCAGCTCGATCTCATGGTTGCCCGCGCACGGCATCCACGGACGGAATCGCGCCGAGCGGCTGTTGTTGGTGAGGAAGTCGCGCCAGACGCGAATGCGGTCGGGCCCGGTGTTGGCGTAGCAGAGGTCACCGTTGAGGAGGTGGAACAGCGGGCCGACCTTCTCGACGCCGGTGACGATGTCGGCAGCGGCGGGCGTGGCGTTGGGCTCGAAGTCCCGGCCCGAGGCGTCGGCCGGGTTCGCTCCGGTCTTCCACGTCACACTGGGCGCACCCTGGTCGCCGAAGCTGGTGAAGGTGAACGGAGCTCGGCCGGACGGCGCCGTGTGGAAGGTGCCGGCGTCGGGGGTGGCGCCGTCGTGCTGGGCCGCGTACAGGTAGTCGGTGTCGGCCTTGAGCTTGCTGAGCAGCGCGTGATGGACCCAGACGGTCCGCCCGGAGGTGCCGTCCACGTAGGTCTTCGTCCTCGCGTGCACTGTGGAGCCGAAGCCGCCACTCAGCGTGCCGTAAACGACCCGGGGGTTCTTGACGGCCGCGTCGGTGACCCACGAGACGACCATCTGGCTGCGTGGGTCGGCGCCGAAGGTCAGGTGCAGGCCCTGGACGGGGGTGGTGGCCGAGCCGGTGGTGAGACCGGTGACCTCCGACTTCGCCGGGACCGCCTCGGCGGTTCCGGCGCCGAGGACCAGTGGACCGGCGGCTGCACCGGACACCGTCGCGCCGAACAAGCCGAGCGCGTTGCGGCGGGAGATTCTGGTTTGCTTGGGTTCTTTCGACATTCCGGGGGCCTTTCGCGTCGTCGGGTGCAGTCGCACACCGACCGGACAGCAGCGCTCCGAACCTGACAGCGGGCTGCGGCAGGTCAGCGGTGCGCGCACTCTCGGACGCTAGGAAGCACGGTCGACCGGAGCGGTGGGACAGGTATGAACGGCAGATGGCGGTCACCGCAACGGACGGTTGTTCCCGGCGGTTGGGGTGTGCGGGCGCGCTCCTGTGCCGTTTGGAGCCTGCGCCTGGATGGCGGTTGGCGGGGCCACCGGCATCACGGAGGCTGGGGGCACGCCAAGAATGTGTGGAAACTCGGGCGAGGTGAATACAGGGCAATCAGAAGCGGGCGATGGTGGAGATAAGCTGGTCCGGTCGGCGGTACCGTCGGCCGATGGAGCCTGATGTGTCGAATGAGTGCCCGCTTCATGGTGCTGGGGTGAGCGCGCAGAGCTTGGTGGGTCGTCGGCTCGCGGAGGTCGTCGGCTCGTGGCACCTGTACGGCCGTGATGCCCCCACGGGCCCGCTGGAGGTGTGGCTGATCGATGACCTGGGTGCCGCCATCCACCTCACGACCGCAGCGGATTGGTGTCTGATCGTTGAGGCGTCGGAGCCGCACGCCGGCTACGACATGGGCGACCCGGGGCGCGTCACGGTGGGGGTGATCGGTGAGGGGATGCCGTTCGCGGACCACGTCGGGGAGGATGTTGTGGAGGTGCGGGAGGAACACGCACCGAACACCGGGCGTGTCGCCCTGGAGCTCACATTCCCAACGGGTCGGGTCCGTTGTGAGAGCTGGGCTGGGGACCTCCGCTTGACCTCGGTGTGAAGACCTTGGCGTGACCGGTGTGATCACGGCGTCACAGTCGTCGTGGAAAGGCCCGTTCACGTGGGCTCAGCCCGAGGCTGTTCCGGACGCTGGTGACCATGCTGCGACGCGAAGGGGCAGACGCGAACCGCAGGGCCCGGCCGTGGAGCCGTCCGCTCGAGGACAGGGCACTGCTGGTCGCCACCTACTGGCGAACGAACCTGACCATGCGCCGGCTCGGCCCGCTGTTCGGGGTGTCCACGTCGGCAGCGGACCGCATCATCGACCTCCTCGGGCCGATGCTCGCGCTCCACTCGCGCGAGCGGTTCGCCAAGGGGAGGCCGTGCTCATCGTGGACGGCACCCTCGTGCCCACTCGCGATCACACCGTGGCCGAGCGGTCGAAGAACTGCCGGTACTCCATGAACCACCGGGTTGTGATCGACGCCGACACCCGCATGGTCGTGGTCGTCGGCCAGCCGCTTGCCGGCGACCGCAACGACTGCAAGGTGTGGGAAGTCCTCGGCGTCCCGAGCCGACTGCCGCTGGAACCGATACGTCAATGCCACTCCGAGCAGCGTTCCCCCGACAGGGATCGCAGCTGACAAAGCCTGGTCCATGCTTCAGGACCATGCCGGGCCCCGGCCTGCCAGAGCACCGACACCCGTCTTCGGCCGCTTCCTTCACCACCCGCGGCGCAAGATGTCCGGGGGCATCCTCGAGCCCGACCCGCCGCTCACCACAGGCGGGCTCCGGAGGCGAGCGGCCCGCTGCCACTGCTCTGAAGACGGAGGCGCTCGTCATGAAGCCGCACGGTCCACGAGCTCGGCCGCGAGCTCGGGGTCGGGCTTGGGGATGGTGCCGAAGTCCTCATCGGGCTGCGCCTCAAGGCGCTGGACGGCCTTGGTGATCGAGTGCGACAGCGGCAGGGACGAGGCGGGCCGGCACGCACGGTGAACGACATCGACGGTGACCACCTGGGGCACCATCGCCGTCCGGGACGGCGACGGTCCCCACAGCCAATGCGTCAGTGCCCGATCGGTCGTCGCCTGCGACCACGCGGCGTGCGCCAGAGGGTCCTGACCCAGGTTCCGCAGCAGAAGAGCTTGCTTGCGCCAGTGCTGCGCGTCGCGTAGTTCGCTGTGCTGCAGATGGTGCAGGAACAGGCAGTGGGCCGCGGTGGGGGAGTCGGCGCCGGCGGCGAACTGCCACCAGAACTGCGCCGCCTCGTGCCGGTCGGCCAGGTACAGCAGGCACGCGAACGCGAGGGCGCCGGTGGGTTCGATGGTGGCCCGGTCGTCGACGAGCAATGCCATGGCCGCGATCGCCTGCGGGTCCCGGACCACCTGGGAGGACAGCAGGCCCAGTTCGGTGGCGGCCTGCTCGTGCAGAGCGGCCGGCAGGCCGTCCCGTGCGTCGGCCTGGCGGGTGTATGCGCCGGATGCGGTGCGGATCCACCGGGCGCGGCTTTCCATCGACTCGGCCCTGTGCCACACCACCCGCCGCGCGATGCGGTCCAGAGCCGCTCGCTCATCGAAGTCGGCGTACTCATCGGCCAGGACCTCCGCGCCGGCCAGCACCTGGTCGATGCGATCGGTGCGATCGGTGCGCTTGTTCCCCCGGTTCATCAATCCTCCTCGTTCATCTCTTCAGCGGCCCAGTCGATCCCCAGATCCCGGGCCAGCCGTCGGCGGGCACCGCGCACGTGGCTGCGGACCGTTCCGTACGTGATGCCCATCAGCTCGGCCACCTGCCGCATCGGGTAACCGAGCACGAACCGCAGCACGATCACGTCGTACTGGCGCTCCGGCAACCGGGCGATCGCCGTGTACAGCCCGAGGCTGGACTCCAGCACGGCGAAGGTCCTACGGCTCCTGCGCCGGATCTGCTCGAACGCGGCGGTCTCCACCAAGGCGGGGGCACGGCCTTGTATCTCCAGGCGTCGGGCGACCTCTTCCTTCAGCGCCGCCCAGGCGTAGCTGTCCACGTTCGGCTGCTTCAGCACGTGCGGCCACATCGTGGCCAGCTGAACGAACACGTCCTCGACGACCTGCTCGGCTGCGGGCCGGCTGTCCAGCTGCAGCTGGGCGTACCGCAGGTAGGCCTTGTGGTGCAGGCAGTAGAAAGCGGTGAAGGTGTCCGGCAGCACCGCGGTCAGATCGTCGCGCACGGCCTGATCGGCCCACGGATCCGGTTGCTGGCGGCTCATCAGTCGCGCTCCAGCGGCTGAACGTCGGTGCCTTCGTTCGGGGCAGCCGCCTCGCCGCGCCGGTGCTGCGCGGCCAGTTGGGCGGCGCCGACCCGCACGCCGGCGCTGAGCATGCGCGTTCCCAGGGCGCGGATGTCTCCCGCGAAGACCCGGAGCGCCACCGCTCCGGTCACCACGTGAGCAGCCATATCGAGATCCACTGGCTGGAGTCCTTTCGTCGGCCGATGCAGCCCCCGCCCGGCACCGAGCGCTTTTGCCTTGCTCCTAGCCAAGCGAAGGAGACCCGCAAGTGTGCACGCCGAACGCCACCAATTTCACCGAGCGTGCGCACGCTGTCACGCGCGCGCCCCCCTTGCGCGCTTCGCGCTCCGTAGTGCCTCCCCTGCGACCTCAACGCCCTTCCGTGTTACTTGAGCGCGGGTTCTTCGGCGCGGCGGTAGGTGTGGGCGCCGAAGTAGTCGCGCTGGGCCTGGATGAACGCTGCGGGGAGCCGGGGTATGCGCAGGGTGTCGTGCGGGTGCGGGTGCGGGTGCGGGTGTGCGGGTGCGGGGGCGCCGCCGTCGGCGGCGTGGGCCACGACCAGGCGCCAGGGGAGTTGGGCGTCGCCGACTTCCCTGGCGGTGTAGGAGATGACCTTGGATGCGTACAGGGCCTGTTCGCCCTGGTCGGTGAAGCGGGCGGCGTCGCGTGCGCCGAGGACGGTCGGCGCCGGGCCGGGCAGGGTGGCGCCGGTGGCGCGCAGTGTGGAGTGTCCGGACAAGGAGCGGCCGAAGACGGCCTCGGCGATGCCAGGCAGAAGGTGGGTCAGCTGGGTGGGGGTGCGGTGGTGTGGCGAGGGACGAGGGTGGGGGAGAACGTGATCTGGGCGGTGGGGCGGGCCAGCCCCGCGGCGGGCCCGTCGAGGTCATCCGCCCCGGCGACCGCGTCCTGTGCGAGGCCGTCGAGGAACACTGGCACGGCGCAGCGCCGAAGCGGCTGGTGGTCCACCTGGCCATCAACGAGAGCGACACCGAGCACGACGTCGTGCACTGGCTGACTCCGGTCGCCGATCAGGAATACGCCGCCGCGCACGCCACCGACTGACGCGGGTCCTGAACCGACCCTCCCCACAGTCTGAAGAATCGAACAGTTCCTGGCTTCGGGCGACACGGGCCCCTGCCGAGAGTTCAGCAGGGGCCACGCTGTGGCGAACTGCATGCCGGCCGACCTCAGCTACCGTCTGTTGCCGGTCCGACGGCTCGGCCTCACTTCAGATGCCGGGTGAAGAACTGGGCCGCGGCGTCTCCCGCGAACTGCGGGACGCCGGTGTGCCCGCCCATGTTGGCCTGCAAGGACTTCTCCTTGGAACTGAAGGCGTCGAACAGGTCCAGGGCTGCCTGCCGGTCGTTCCCCTCGTCGTCCCACTGCAGGAGGACGTGCAGCGGAATGGTGACCTGGCGGGCCTCCTCGAACATGGCGCGAGGCACGAAACTCCCGGCGAAGAGACCGGCGGCCACGATGCGCGGCTCGACCACCGCCAGCCGGATGCCGATGGAGATGACTCCCCCCGAGTACCCGACCGGACCGCCGATCTCGGGCAGCGACAGGAGGGCGTCCAGGGCGGCCTGCCATTCCGGGACCGCCTTGTCGACCAGCGGGAGGATGAGGGCGTCGACGATCTCGTCGCTGACCCGCTCGCCGGCCTCCATCGCCCGGCGCAGGTCGGCGCGGGCCTGCTCGGCGGCGGGCCAACGGGGCCGGTCACCGCTCCCGGGGAGCTCGATGGTGGCCGTCGCGAAGCCCTCCGCCGCGGAGTGCCGGGCCCGGTCCACCAGACGGGGGTACATCTTGCGCAGCCCAAGGGGAGGGTGGCCGAGCAGGATCAGCGGCACCGGTGCGGATGCGGATGCGGGTGTCCACAGGATGCCGGGGATCTCGCCGAGGGTGAATTCGCGCTCGAGGACGCCGTCGTCGAGGCGCTGCTCGGAAGTGAAATGCATGGTCGTGCCTTTCGGGAGTGCGCTGGAACGGCGCTCCCGGACGACCTGCTCTACCGTCCGACCGTGACCCCGGAGGGGAGCACCCATGTCGATACTGCGTTCACGGGTACCACCTCCTCGATCTCTCGCACGGCCTCCGGAAATGTAGCAGTGGGCTCCTCGTCCGCCTAACGGTTTTTTGCGGAGTCTCCAGACGGGCCTGCTGCCGTACCATCCGAGGCTCACGGCAACGGCGCGGGCGGCGACGACGAGGACGAGCCGCGCGGGTCAGCGGGTCAGGAACGGGATCATCTGCCGGCCGTACCGAATGTCGTGGGCCGCGCCCGACAGGCGGCCTCGCCGAGGCTGGTCAGGCGCTACGGCAGCCCTGAGACGGTCAGGGGAAGGGAAGTTGCCGCCGTCGCCCACGTCGATGTGAGCAGCCCCGCCTTCCGGCGCAGAGGGAGATCGTATACATCGCAGTTGCCCACGGCCGAGGTGGACCGGCCGGGAAGGCCTGCGTGGGGGAGCGGCCACTAGGTCGTGTCGTCAAATGAGCGCCGGCCGCCCGAAGGGCGGGCCCAGCGGCGTCTGGTGCGGTGCATCGCAAGGCGGAGAGTCGTCCTCGTAGTGGGCTACTCGGTCGATTCGACAACGCAGCGAGGTGCCGTGCCAGGCGCCGCGGGGCAGGCGGGCATTTGACGACACGGCCTAGTTCATACGTCCGGTGGGTTCGGCCGGTTCGGCCCGCAGGGCGAGCAGTCCGGGAGGTGCCGCGGCGGCGACAGAGCCACGGGCGCCGGTGATCCACGATCCGGTCGGCATGAGCGCTCCTGTCAGGGATGACGATGGTGCCCGGAACCGCTGACTGGGTGGCGAAGCGTCACGAGCGTGCGGCAGAGCGTCACCCCTGTCAAGGTGCTATCCAACATTTAGGCGGATTCAATTCGCGTATGACGGCGATCTTTTGATGGTTTGCCCAAAAGATTTTGATGACTCCGTCCAAAGCTCTGGACACCACTGGGGACCCCGATTAGCGTTCCAGCCGATCGACGCGATGTTGCGTCGACGTAACGCCAGTGCGGCCTTGCAACCCACCCCGCATGCCGGAGCCGTATGTGACGCGTCCTCACCGCCGACGAGAAGCCGAGCTCCCGCCCGCCGCACGTAGCGGGTTTCCGTCGTAACAGTTGTCCCGCACTCCGCAGCACCCCGCCGTGGCGGGGGTTCCCGGCCGCGGCATGTCGCCGTGGCCGTAACAGCAGCAGAAGGGAAGCTCCATGAAGATCCGTTACTACGTTGTTGCAGCTTCGTTGGTGGCCTCGGGAGGGCTGGTCACGATTGCGGCGCCCGCGCAGGCGGCGCTGACGACCACCTGTGTGGGAGAAGGCGGAGCCGTCACCGTGAGCGGCGCCCTCGTGGTGCCGGCGGGCGCGTCGTGCACGCTGACCGGTACGAAGGTCAAGGGCACGGTGACGATCGAGGCCGGCGCCGACCTCGTGGCGAAGGGCGTCACCTTCAGCAGCACCGTCGCCGTCGGGGACAACGCCTACCTGGACATCACCGACAGCAGCGTCAAGGGCGCGGTGACCGAGCAGGGGGCCTTCGGCGTACATGTGCAGAACACCACGGCCAGTGGCGGCATCTCGGCCGTCGAAGGATTCCTGTACAGCGTCGACGCCACGGTCAAGGGAGACATAAGAGCCTCCTCAGGCGAGCTGTACATCTCCGGCACCACCGTCTCCGGCGCCGTCTCCGGCGACGCGAACCTCTACACCGACGTGTACGACAGCACGGTCTCCAAGACGCTCACCGTGAGCGCCAACACGCTCGGCGGTGTCCTGTGCGCCAGCGAAGTCCAGGGCGACACGGCGTACCAGAACAACTCCGACACCCTCCAGCTCGGCGGCGACGGCCCGCTCAGTTCCTGCGCGCAGGCCACCTACCTCGGCGGCGACCTCGCGGTCACCGGCAACAACGCGAACGCCGTCCTGGACAACACCATCGTCCGCGGCAAGCTCACCGCCACGGACAACAGCCCCGCCCTCCAGGTGGGCGAACTGGCCCGCGTGCGCGGCGGCATCGCCGCGACGACCACCGCCCCCTCGGCGTCGCTCGCCCGGGCCGCCAAGGCGGCCCCGCAGGATCGCGGTGCCGACCTCGCCGCGAAGGTGGCGGCGCGTACCGCGCAGGCGAAGGCCGAAGCGGCTGCCGAGGGCACCGGTCTGTGATCGCAGCCCGTCCACGGGCGAAGAGCGCTTCGCGCCGTCAGCACCACACACCTCACACCCCACTCTTCTTTGCCCCACCCATCAAGGAGTGACCGTGGGCCACCTGGACAAGTCCTTCGACCGCAGAGACTTCCTGCGGGCGACCGCCGCCAGCACCGTGGCGGTCGCCGCCGCCTCGATCGTCGGCGCCGCGACGGCGCCGTCCGCCTCCGCCGCGACCAGCATCCTGTCCATCCCGAAGGACCGCATCTCCCTGCAGCTCTACAGCGTCCGCGACAAGGTCAGCTCGCTCGGCTTCCGGGTCGTCCTGGAGGAGATGGCACGCATCGGGTACAAGGAGGTCGAGTTCGCGGGCTACACGCAGAACACCTCGATCCTCGGCCGGCAGATCACGCTCCAGGAGATCCGCCAACTGCTGGACGACAACGGCCTGAAGGCGATCGGCAGCCACGTCGGCATCGGGGACTTCCGCTCCAACCTCCAGGGCCAGCTCGACGCGGCGGAGATCCTGGGCATGCCGCACGTCGGCACCGCCAACGCACCGTCGAACTCCAACACGGTCGCCGGCTACCTCGCCGCCGCGGAGGAGTTCAACGCCTGGGGGCAGGCCGCGGCCGCCCGCGGTCTGAAGCTCTACCAGCACAACCACGCCGGAGAGTTCGCCTTCGCCTCCGACCAGCCGTCGGTCCGGCTGTACGACGTCTTCCTGCGCAACACCGACCCGCGCTACGTCTACCTGGAGCTGGACGTGTACTGGGCGTACGTGGGCCAGCACCGCTGGCCGGGCTTCGACCCCGCTGCCTACGTGCGCAACCAGCCCTACCGGTACCCGCTGTTCCACATGAAGGACGGCGCCGCCAGCTCGGGGGCGGACGGCTACTCCATCGTCGAGTTCGGCGCCGGCGTCCTGCCGTACCAGCAGTTCATCCGGGACATCGGGGCCCGCGGCAGCCACGTCGGCATCTGGGAGCAGGACACCGCGCCCAACACCCAGCCCAACCCGCCGGGTTCGTTCGGCGCCGCGCAGCGCAGCTTCACGGCCCTGAAGGGGCTGCTGGCCTGATCGCAGGCACTCCACTGGGCACAGCCCGCCGTTTGCGTACCGCTGCCACGGCGCAACCGGCGGGCCGGCCCGGCTGCGCACCTCCTGACCGGCACAGACCAAGGAGACGCATCACTGTGTACCGTACCCTGAGAGGCCTCATGGCCGGGGTGCTCCTGGCGTCGCTGCCCGTGCTGGGCGGTCTCGCCTTGGCACCGGCGGCGCAGGCGCACCCGGACGACGCACTTGCGGCGCAGGCGAGCGCCGACCCCGCCGTGGACTGGTCGAACTACGAGAAGGCCACGCTCAGCAAGGACACCGGCGAGCCGATCGACCTCGCCGTGCTGCCCGATCTGCGCGTCCTGCACACCGCCCGCAACGGCGATCTGCGGATGACCGACCCCGGCACCGGGATCACCAAGGTCGTGAACCACCTCGACGTCTACCAGAACTCAGAGATGGGTCTGCAGACCGTCACCCTCGACCCGGACTTCGCGACCAACCACTGGGTCTACCTCTACTACTCGCCGCCGCTGAGCACTCCCGCCGGTGCGGCCCCCGAGCGGCTGCCGGCCGGGCAGACCGACGCGTACTGGAAGCAGTGGGAGGGCTACGACACCCTCACCCGCTTCAAGTGGACGGGGGACAAGCTCGACCTGTCCACCGCCCAGGAGATCATCCGCGTCACCACCAACCGCGGTCAGTGCTGCCACGTCGCCGGCGACGTCGACTTCGACGCGCAGGGCAACCTCTACCTGGCCACCGGCGGCAACACGCCTGCGTCGGGCCCCAACGTCAACGGGTACACCCCGATCAACGACGCGGCCACCTACAACCCCGGCCTTGACGAGCGCCGCGGCTCCGGGAACACCAACGACCTACGCGGCAAGATCCTGCGCATCCACGTCCAGGACGACGGGACGTACACCATCCCGCCGGGCAACCTGTTCCCCGTCGGCACGGACAAGACCCGTCCCGAGATCTTCGTGATGGGCCTGCGCAACCCCTACCGGATGACGGTGGACAAGGCCACGGGCGCGGTGATGTGGGGCGACTACGGCCCCGACGCCGGGAACGCCGACCCCAACCGCGGACCGATGGGCTACGTCGAGTGGGACACCACCACCACCGCCATGAACAGCGGCTGGCCGTTCTGCACCGGTGACAACACCCGTCCCTACCGGGACTTCGACTTCGCCACCCTCACCCCCGGCCCCGCCTTCGACTGCGCCGCGCCGGTCAACGACTCCCGCTGGAACACCGGCCTCACCCAGCTGCCCCCGTCGAGGGCGGCCACCTTGTGGTACGGCGACCGCGACACCGACCAGCCCTGGCCGGAACTGACCGCCTTCCGCGGTCCTGGCGGCCCCGGCGGCCAGGCCCCGATGGGCGGCCCGGTCTACCACTACGACGCGTCCAACCCCGCCCCGGGCAAGTTCCCCGCCTACTGGGACGGCAAGGCCTTCTTCGGGGAGTTCTCCCAGGACTACGTCGCCGCCCTGACCCTGGCCGGCCCGGACGGACCGGTCACCAACCTGGAGAACGTGCTCCCCAACAGCCAGCGTTCCGAGAACGGCATCCCGCCGTGGGACAACCCGATGGACCTGGAGTTCGGCCCCGACGGCGCGCTCTACGTCCTCGACTACGGCGACGGCTTCTTCCGGCAGAACCCCGACGCGGGCCTGTACCGGATCGACTACGCCGAAGGCAACAAGGCCCCCACCGCGGTGATCAGCGCCAGCCCCTCCTCGGGCCAGGCACCGCTCACGGTCTCCTTCAGTGCCACCGGTTCCACCGACCCGGAAGGCTCCGCCCTCACCTACCAGTGGGACCTCGACGGCGACGGCACTTTCGAGACCACCGGCCCCACGGCCACCCGCACCTATGCCGACAACGGCCAGCTCCGTGCCCGCCTCAAGGTCACCGACCCCGAGGGCAAGACCGGCCTGACCAGCAAGCAGATCACCGTGGGCAACACCGCTCCGACGGTGGCGTTCACCTCCCCGCCCAACGGTGGCTTCTTCACCTGGGGCGACGTGGTGCCGTACGCCACCCGGATCGACGATCCGGAGGACGGCACCAACGTCGACTGCACCAAGGCCGCCTGGACCCTCGGCCTCGGCCACAACCAGCACGGCCACCCGGTGAGCAGCGGGACCGGCTGCTCGGGGGCGATCACCACCCCGGCCGACGCGGGCCACGGTGACACGGAGAACGTCTTCGGCGTCCTCGGTCTCACCTACACCGACCGGGGCGCCGGCTCCGTGCCGCCCGCCACGAGCGACGCCCAGGTCGTCCTCAACCCCGCCCTCATGCAGGGCGAACACTACGACTCCTCCCAGGGCGTCGTGATCACCGATGACGCCACCGCGTCCGGACAGCGCAAACTGACCGCTTTCGACAACGGCGACTGGATCGGCTACGACCCGGTGTCCTTCGCCGGCATCACCGGGGTGCAGACCCGTGCCACCGGCGCCGGCACTCTGTCGCTGCGCTGGGGCACACCCAGGTCCGACCCGTTCGCCACGATCACCGTCCCGGCGGGTGAGGGCTGGCAGACGATCAACACGGCGCTGAGCACGGCTCCCTCCGGCACTGGGCAGCTCTACGTCACGTCCTCCGGCGGCGTCGATGTGGACTCCTTCACCTTCCAGGGGTCCGGTATCGCCGACAGGACCCCGCCGACGGCGACGGCAGCGCTCAACCCGGCGCAGCCCACCGGGAGCAACGGCTGGTACACCGGTAATGTGTCGCTGACCGTCAACGCCACCGACAACGGCGCCGTCAGGAGCCGGGAGTACTCGCTCAACGGCGGCACGACCTGGCTGAGCGCGAACAGCGCGGTCACCCTCTCCACGGAGGGGATGAGTTCCATCCGGTACCGGGCGACGGACACGGCCAACAACATCTCCGCGGTCGGCACCATCGCCGTTCGGATCGACCGGACCGGACCCACGGTGACGGTCACGGGCGTGACGGCTGACACCGCCTACGGGGACTCCCAGCGCCCGACGCCGGTGGTAGCGGTCACGGACGCCGTCTCCGGAGGGGCGACCGCGACCGCGACGCTGGACGGTACGCCCGTCACGCCGGGGCAGCCATTGCTGCTGTGGCGGTTGCCGCTGGGTGACCACGACTTGGCGGTCACGGGTCGTGACGCGGCGGGCAACACCACCACGCGCACGGTGCACTTCACCACCCGTACCTCCTTCGACGAGATGGACACCCTGATCACCCAACTGCGTGCGGAGAACCGGCTGACCGAGCAGGGCCGGCAGCGGCTGACGGTCCGGCTCGGCCAGGCCCGGGCGCACGCCGACGCAGGGCGTACCAACCAGGCGGCCGCGGTCCTGGACCAGGTCGCGCAACTGGCCAAGGACACCGGACTGGTGACCGACGCGACCGCGCGGACCGCACTTGCCCGCGATGCCCTCGCCGTGAAGGGAGGCTTGGCCGGCTGATGCGAAGGGTGCTGCCCGCCGTCACGGCGGGCAGCACCCTGCCGGCGGCTCCAGGGCCCACCAGCGGCCGTCACCGGACGGCGGCCGTCGGGCCCTCAAGTGTGTCCACATGCCGTCAGTTCCGGACCGGGATTCGGGGCGGGTAACCTCTCGGCACACCGATGCTTTTTTTGTTTCCGATTTAACTTTCGGTGATCCGCGCGAAAGCCATTGACGCTTATGACGTAACGCCCCTAACGTTTTGTCACACATGCGGCTGATACCCAGGAAGTGAGCCTGTGACCATCCAGTACCGCGCGCTGAGCCTGTTGCGCGACCTCGGGCCGCTGTCGCGCGCACAGCTGTCCGACCAGCTGGAAGTGGCGAGGCCGAGGCTGCTCGCTGAACTCGACCGCTTGATCGCCGCCGGGAAGGTGCTCGAGGCGGGTCCGGCCACCTCTCGAGGCGGGCGCCCCTCCACTCTCGTCCAACTCGATCCCGAAATCCGGTTCGCGGCGGTGGACCTCGGGGCCAGCTCGATCGACATCGAGATCACCGACGGAGGGCTGGAACCGATCGCCTCCTATGCCGAGCCGGCCGATATCCGCAAAGGTCCGCGCGCGGTCCTGGAGAGGGTCAACGAACTCCTGAACAAAATGGCGGACCAGGCCGGGTGCGCGCGGTTCAACTCCATAGGCATCGGCCTGCCGGGGCCGGTCAGCTTCAAGGAGGGGATCTCGGTCTCCCCGCCGATCATGCCGGGGTGGGACCGCTTCCCCGTCCGGGACACCCTCACCCGCGCGCACGGCTGCCCGGTCGTGGTGGACAACGACGTGAACGTGATGGCCCTCGGCGAGCGGTACGCGGGGGTCGCCAAGACCGTCGACAACCTGCTGTTCGTCAAGATCGGCAGCGGAATAGGCTGCGGTGTCCAGGTCAACGGCCAGATCTACCGCGGGTCGGAGGGATCCGCAGGCGACATCGGCCACATTCAGGTCGAGGCTGAGGGACCGGCCTGCTCGTGCGGCAGAACCGGCTGCCTGGAGGCCCTCTTCGGCGGTGTGGCCCTCGCCAGGGACGCCACCCAGGCCGCCCGTTCGGGGCAGTCGCCGGCGCTGGCCGAACGCCTCGCCGCGGAGGGCCTCCTCACCGCCGTGGACGTGGCGGAGTGCGCGGCCGGCGGCGACGTCACGTGCGTCAACCTGATCCGGGACGGCGGCCACCGGGTGGGGCAAGTCCTCGCCACACTGGTCAGCTTCATCAACCCGTCGATGATCGTGATCGGCGGCGGCGTCTCCGGCCTCGGCCACCTGCTGCTCGCCGAGATCCGCAGCGTCGTGTACAAGGGCTCGCTGCCGCTCGCCACGGGTAACCTGCAGATCGTGCTGTCAGAACTCGGCCCGCGCGCCGGAGTTGCCGGTGCGGCACTGCTGGCCAGCGAACTCGACTTCCAGCGACATCTCTGACGGAGCGGTCGCCCCCGGGGCTGGGGGGCCGTGCTGCCCGGATCTGGGCTGTACAACGAACGGCACATCTCTGTGTCAGGCGTGGGCGACAAGAGAAGCACCCTCTATGCCTCCGGCTGTTCCACGCGCCCGTCAGTTCACGGAGCGAGGCAGTACGGCGAGGGCAGTCTGGGCGATGTCTGTCAGCGTCTCCGTGTCGGCCCCGGCCTTGCCCAGCGCTTCTATACCGCGCAGTACGGCGAGCACCAGCGCGGCCAGCTTTTCGGGATCCACGTTCGCGGCGATATCGCCGTTGCGCTGGCAGGCGGCGATATCGTCCTCGAGCAGCGTACGCAGTGCCTCGATGGTCGCGTGCGCCCGCTTGGCCACCGTCTCGTCGTGTTCGGCCAGCTCGGCGGCACCCTTGGCCAGCAGGCATCCGCGGTGCACGGTGTCCGCGGCCGTGGCGGCCGCCACGAAGTGGACGTGGGCGGACAGCCGCGCGTACGCGTCCTTGTCGTCGCCGCGCAACTGCTGGCCCGTGGCATCGACCACAGAGGCGCAGTAATCGTCGAACACTCGACGGAACAGCTCCTGCTTTCCGCCGAACGCGCCGTACAGGCTGCCTTTGCCAAGGCCTGTTGCCGCGGCGAGGTCTTCCATGCGCGTGGCGGCGAACCCACCGGACCAGAACAGATCACGGGCGATGTCCAGTACCTGCTGCTCGTCGAACTTCCGGGGTCGCGCCATGGCGAGCAGCCTACACGTTTCTTGACTCTCCCGTCCATAACGGTCAGCTTTGTGGACGGAGGAGTCAAGAACTGAGGGTGGGGATGTCGTGACGGCAGTGCTCGTGGGCAAGGTGGCGGTCGCCGCCGAGGTCAACAGTGGCATCGGAAAGCGTCCGCGCCCTGCGGGTGCGATCGCGACGGCGATGCGCGCCGGAGGGTGGGCCGGGTCACAGTTTTTGACCTCTTCGTCCAGTACTAAGTTTTTTACCGTACCGTCCATAACGAGCCCGCCGGATCGGACGCGGGACTGACGCAGAGCAACGGCCGCGGAGCGCAGAGCTCCGCCGAACAGGAGCCTTGACCATGGGACAGCTCGACGGTAAGACAGCCATCATCACTGGGGGTAACAGCGGGATCGGGCTGGCCACCGCCAAGCGGTTCGCCGCCGAGGGCGCGTACGTGTTCATCACGGGTCGACGCCAGGAGGCGCTCGACGCCGCGCTGGCTGAGATCGGTCCGAATGCCACTGCCGTTCGGGGCGACGTCGCCGATCTTGACGACATCGACCGTCTCTACGCCGCTGTCGCCGAGCAGGGCCGTCGCATCGACGTCCTGTTTGCCAACGCCGGCGGCGGCGAATTCTCCACCTTGGAAGACGTTACAGAGAAGCATTTCGACTCGACCTTCGCTATCAACGTGAGGGGTACGCTCTTCACGGTCCAAAAGGCGCTTCCCCTGCTGAACGAGGCCGCTTCGGTCATCCTCACGGGATCCACCGCCGCCACCTCGGGCGGCGAGGCCTTCGGCGTCTACGCCGCATCCAAGGCCGCCATCCGTAGCTTCTCCCGCACGTGGGCCAACGAGCTCAAGAGCCGGAAGATCCGAGTGAACACCCTCGTCCCGGGCCCGATCGAGACGCCCGGCAACTCCGGACTGGCTCCTGACGCGGCAGAGGCCGCCAAGCTCTGGGACTTCTTCGCCAGCCAGGTGCCGCTTGGCCGGATGGGTCACCCGGAGGAGGCCGCCGCGGCGGCACTCTTCCTCGCCGGCGATCAGAGCAGCTTCATCACCGGAACCGAGCTCTTCGTCGACGGTGGTCTCAACCAGGTCTGATTGCCCTCGTCGGGACAGCATTTCCGGCCCGGGGCGGAAACCGCGGTTCACCGTGCCGAACCAGGTCTAAGCAGGGTCCACGCCCTGCCCGCAGTGGGTGGCCAGTGCCTGCCTGATCTGGTCGGCTCGGCGGTGCGGGGACTGCTCGTCCGAGGCCCACGCAATGTAGGCGTCCGGTCTGACCAGTACGGACTTGCTGGTCAGGCCGGATGGGGTGACGCACTCCACCACGTCGGCCCAGCCTTCGGTCACCGAAGAAGGGAGTGCTGTGTCGGCCGGTGTGACCAGTACAAACCGCCGGCCGCGCAGCGCCTCGTACAGGCGCCGCCCGTCGCTGAGGAGAACATCCGGTGCCCGCTTGCCCGTGAGCGGGTGAGCGCCGGCCGGGGCGCCGTAGGCGATGTCGATTCCGGACATCGCCCGCCCCAGCCGCAAGGCCACCGGCGGGAGACGCAGGACGGTCCGGGCGGTGATGTCGCGGACGCCACGAAGCGCCCGAGGTGTGGTCAGTACACCACGCAGCAGCGCACCGCTCATGCGCAGCACTCTGCGCCCGACAGGATGTCTTTCGGCCTCGTAGGTATCGAGCAGAACTTCGCCTGCACGGCCGTGCAGTACGGCAGCCAGTTTCCAGCCCAAGTTCGAAGAATCTTGAATGCTGGTGTTCATGCCCATGCCCCCGGCGGGGGAGTGCACGTGCGCCGCATCACCGACGAGGAAGACCCTGCCTACGCGGTAGTGCGGCGCCTGCCGCTCATCGCTGTGGAACCGTGATATCCAGCGCGGGTCGTGCATGCCGAAATCGCTGCCGAGCGCCCTGCGGGCGACGGTCCGGATCTCCTCCAGATCGACCGGTGCGCTGTCCGGCATCTCGTGCTGGCGATTCCACGCCATGATGCGGAACCATCCGTCGCCGAACGGTACGAGTATCGCGAAGGCGTCGCCCACTGCCCCCACGGTCGGGGGCTTTTTCGGGGGATCGGCCAGCCGGACATCGGCGAGCATCATCGACCGCACCGCGGAGCGGCCGGGGAACGGCAGGCCGAGCGATCGGCGTACCAAGCTGCTTCTTCCATCGGCGCCCACGACGTAGGCCGCGCGCAAGGTCTGGGGGGAGCCATCCGCCGCCCGGACCTGGACGTCAACGCCGGTCGCATCTTGCGCAAGCCCGACAGCTTCCCAGCCTTCCCGAATGTCGGCACCTCGGGAAAGGGCCCGCGCCCGGAGTACTTGCTCGGTATTGTACTGCGGCGTCACCAGTACATGCGGGAACCTGGTTGGTAACCGCGACAGATCGATCCGCAAGAACTGGAGAACCGGGTTGCGGATACCGGTCGCAAGCAACTGGTCGGCAACACCACGGGCGTCCAGTTGTTCCATTGTCCGGGCGTGGACTGCGAACGCCCGGGTGAGCCGGGATTCCTGTACGCGGCGCTCGACGACGGTGCACCTGACGCCGGCCTCCGCCAGATCGCCCGCCAGCAACAGCCCCGATGGGCCTGCTCCTACGATCAATACCTGATTGTCGGAGCTCATGTGATCCCCTCCAGGGTTGCCGGGGCCACCGTGGTGAGCGGGTCGGATAGCTGGTTCTGGGGTCTTTGCCCGGCCGTCCGGCAGATAACCGAAAGCGCTGCCCCGGACCAGCCCCAGCCACAAGACCAGCCTACATACCGTACCGCTGGCCTGGGGCCTGCGCGCGGCGTCCTGGCGAGGCTTGCCCTCGTCTCCGTAAGCCTGCGATTCCCAAGGGAATACCGAAGAATGTGACAGGTATGCGCGGCACGGTCATCGGCCCGATTTCCCTGACCTCTCGCAGATGCCGGCCATCGAGATGGGGCCCGCATCCATGGCAGGCGTCGCCTGCTTCGCTGAGCCCGAGGTTCACGCCTGGCTTCTGGGCCTTCACCGTCTCCTGGGCGACGGTGGCGATCACCGCGCGGCACGGGATCAACCGCAGTCGCCCTCCCTGCGGTGTCATCGCGTCCTACCTCGTCCTGACCGGTGCGACCGTGCGCGTAGGGGCCATGGCGATTCGCACCCTCATCGCCATGGCACGGCATCAGTTGCTGCCCCCACCAACTGCACCACCGTCGTCAGCCGAGCCGTCCAGGCGCTCTGGCACAGCCGGACAGGGTCGAACAGGACGAGCGGCCATCGTCCAACGCACTGCGAAAACCCGGCTACTGAGCGGTCCCCCGCGCGGGCCGTAGGCTAGAGGGCGCCACCAGCGACCTACTCACGGTCAGCTCGCAAGCCCAATCACCAGCCACATCAGCAGTGCCCCGGTCACCGTGAATAAAAGAGTGGCCTTGGAGGGATGCGGACTGTGAGCCTCCGGCAATATGTCGGACGTCGCAAGGTAAAGCAAGAAGCCGGCGAAGAATCCGAGATACAGACCCAGCAACCCCGTCGGAATCGTGAACCCCAACGTGATCGCTGCCCCGACCACCGGGGCGACTGCGTCCGCCACGAGCAGCAGTTGAGCCCGGCGCCGGGCATTTCCGTACAGCCTGGTGATCGTGTAGGTGTTGAAGCCGTCGGCGAAATCATGAGAGATCACCGCGATGGCAACGACGATGCCCAGCGTATTTCCGGCCTGATAAGCGGCGCCGATGGCGAACCCGTCGATCACGCTGTGCCCCACAAGCGCCGAGGCGGCGGCCAGACCGATTCCCCCTGCCGATTCCTGAGCATGCCCGAAAGCGTGGGAGTGCGGGGCGTACTCGCTCTCGTGGGCGCGATGGATGGCGACCCCTCGCTCCACCACGTGCAGAGTCAGGAATCCCGCAACGAACATCAGCAATGCTGCAGGAACCCCGAAAACGTGCCGTGGCTGAGCGGTTAGTGCATCGGGAAGCAGGTCGAAGCCGATGACGCCGAGCATGAGACCGGCGGCCAGGCCGAGCACCAGATGGCGGCGGTCGCCAACTCGTTGTGCGACGACTCCACCGATAAGAGTCATGATCATGGCGCACGCGGCTATCAGAACCGGCATAAAACAATCTTGCGCGACGTCGTGAGGGGTTGCTACTCGGTCCTTGGCCCCTGATCTTGTACGCACGAGACACTCGATCCTGAGGATCTGAGAACACACACTCGTGGCCATGAAGGACCATCGGCCGCCCTTGAAGGCGGACGCGGTCGCGCTGCACCGGTCGCGGCCCGAGGCGACGATCCGGCAGGTCGTGCTGTCAGAACTCGGCCCGCGCGCCGGAGTTGCCGGCGCGGCACTGCTGGCCAGCGAAGTCGACTTCCAGCGACACCTCTGACGGACAGGCCGGATGCGCCGACCGCCCGGCCCCGGTACGCAGCCCCGGCGGCGTGGCCAGAGCCTGCATCGGCGTGGGTCCCCGGTCCTCGCCCGATCGGGCCGACCCAGGAGCACGCCACCGTGCCGTGCAGGCTTCCGCGCAGGCGAGCGATTGCCGCGGAGCTTCCGGCCGTGTTGCCCGGATCCGCCGGGGATTGCTGCCGGGTGCGGGTCGCCGAGGTACGGGAACCGGAGTGTCCGTATTGACCGCCGGCCGGGGAACCGTCGCCTGCTCCATCGCTGGTGGTGCAATCGGCAACGCGGTCTCGTACCGCTACTCCACGCCCCGACGGAAGCGCGGCACGGGGGGCGGCTACTACGCCACCGCATGGCGGGGTGCGGTCTGGCGAGGACTCGGCCACGGAGCCGGCCGGTACGGCCACTACTTCGGTCGTCCTGCTTCGCGGTGGGGCCGGAACGGTTGGAGCACGGTCCGGCGCGCATACCGGAACGGATGCAGAAGCGGCTGGCACCGCTACAGCAGATGGAACCGGTGGTGACCATGGGTGTTTCCCCACGTCGTGACGCTGCGAACCGTTGGTCCGCACGCCACCCCATCCTCGTGGGACTGGTGGCGGGAACACTGGTGACACTGGCGTTCCTCGTACTGCACGGTGGCCTTACCGCCAGCGAGACGCTGATCGCGTTCATGCCCTTCTCAGTCCTCGCCACGCTCACTGCCCTCAGTGAGCGACACCGCCGAAAGAAGCACCACCTGCCGCTCTGACGAGTACCGGCGCGGTGCGGGGGCCGACCTCGGCCCCCGCACCGCGCTTGTGCGGCACGTCGTCAGCCGCTGGCCATGGACCACCCCGTCCACGACCTGTTCAAGGCCTGCCCAGGCAGAAGTGGGAACGCCGCTCGTGCAGCGCCGGCGCCCACGGCCCGCGCGTCTTGGACTGGGCAGCGTGGAGGTCCGCCCCTGGCACCGCGAGGACCGCCGGCACTGGGTGATCGCCCGCCGCAGCGTAAGCCGGCCCCAGGAGATCTCCTGGACTCGTGGTTGCAGCCATGAACGGCGATGTCTCCCCATCCTTGCCGCGATGCAGATAGGAGCATATGCTCCTAAAAAGGGGTTCACGGTCGCCTGCTGTCCGCTGGAGGCGTGCGGCCCGGTCGAGCGGCATCAATAGACGAAGGAGTGTTCGATATGTGTGATCTTGTCGCCATTGCCGCTGAGGCGCATGGGGGACTGGCACGCTACAACCAGTTCAGCTCAGCGACCGCGCATCTCCGCGTCGGAGGCTCGCTGTGGGGACTGAAGGGGCAGGAGGGGATATTGAGTCATACGGCTGTCTCGATCGACCTGTACCGGCAGAGTGTCAGCCACTATCCGTATACCGCGCCCCATCTGCGGACGTCCTTCACCCCGCACCGAGTGGCCGTCGAGACCTCCACGGGGGAGGTGACGGCCGAGCGATTCGACCCTCGTGCTTCGTTCCCGGCCGACGTGCGTGCTGCTTGGGACGATCTGCACGTTGCCTACTTCGCCGGTTATGCAATGTGGACGTACCTCACGTCTCCGTTCACGTTCACCTCGCCGGGATTCAGGGCTGTGGAACTGTCTCCTGTCACGGAACAGGGAGAGGAGTGGAGGCGTCTGAAGGTCACTTTCCCGGACCACATTGCGACGCACAGCCGGCAGCAGGTCTTCTACTTCGACTCGGACGGGTTGCTGCGCAGGCATGATTACACGCCTGAGGTCATCAACGCCGGACATGCCGCACACTACGTCGGCGAGTACAGGAAGTTCGACGGGATCATGATTCCAACCCAGCGGCGCGTCTACCGCCGCGGAGAGAACGGCACTGTGTTCCGTGACGTGGAACTCGTCACCATCGACATCGAGAGCGTCCTGTTCATCTGACACGCACCCCACGGCGCTCGTCTATGGACGTGCCGCGCAGGTCAGCCGTAACCGGACAGATGATTGAGCCGTTCGTGAGAGCGTGAGCGTCAAGCTGGGGGGCGTAGGCGACGAGTTGTGGGTGATGCTCGGGCCGATCCTGCCACCCTGGTCCGAGCGTCAGGCCAGTGCCCGACCGGTTGTGCCTGCAGGGCATCCTGTTCGTGCTTTACACGGGGATCGCGTGGCAGCACCGGTCGGAGGTGCGGGTGGCCTCGGCCGTCAGGTCCTGGTCGATGCCGACCAGGGCGGTGAGTTCCGGCGAGCGCGGCGTCCGCGATGAGAGCGGCATCGTTCTGGCCTCGCCGGGCTAGAGGTCGGCGATCCAACCCATGGCGACCCGTCAGCCCCCATCGCGGCAACGGTCAGCGAGAGGAATCCTGTCGGGGCAGACTTGTCTACGACCACCGGCACAGTGCCGAACTTCGCGGTGAGTTTGTCGAACTCTCATGTGAACCGATGCGCCGGAGATCATCCGCTGGTGACGACCACCAGCGCACTCGACGTGCGGGGCAGCAAGGGGCGTATCTGTTCCGCGTCACGGACATTGTCGAGTACCAGCAACATCCGCCGGCCGGAGAGCAGACTGCGATAAAGCGCTGTCCGACACTCCAGGTCGGATGGGAGCAGCGGCGAGGCAACTCCGAGTGACCGGAGAATCGATCCGGATGCCTCGATCGGAGTCATGGCCGGGCTGGATGAATCAGATCCGCGCAAATCGAGGTATATGTGCCCATCGGGAAAGCGATGCCCGATCCGGTGTGCCCAGTGCACGGCAGGGGTGGTCATGCCCACTCCGGCCATGACGACGATCACGCCGCTCGCTGTGGCGGTGGCGCCTTGTGCATCGGCAGTCAGCAGGGCGTCGAGCACGGCTAGTTCGTTGTCGTAGCCGACACACGTCGCCACGTCGGCGGGCGGCGGGGGCGTCTGGGGTGGCGACGCCTCGGGGGCGGTGTCGGCCGTGTATTCCGGGATGGCAGAGCCGACTGCGGGATCGGGAAATATGTCCGACACCAGCAATTCAGCGTCAGCTTTTAGGACACGTTCGTGGAGAATTTGCAGCCGGGGATCGGGATCTATGCCCAGGTCCTCCGAGAGGAGATTCCGTACCTCTCGGTACACCGCAAGCGCCTCGGCCTGCCGCCCGGTTTTGCAGAGGGAGAACATGAGCATCTCCCTGAATCTTTCGTTCAGGGGGTCTTTGGCGACTAGATCGTAGAGCTCTGCGGTGGCCTCACCGAATCGGCCGAGCTCGTATTCCGCGTTGATGCGTCGCTCAACTGCGACAAGGCGCAACGCCTCGAGGCGGTTGCGCTGCGACATGGCGTACGTTCCGGGAATTCCGGCCAGCGGTTCTCCGTGCCACAGGTCGAGAGCATCGCGGAGATGGGCTATGGCTCTGGTGTGGTGTCCTGTTTTGGCGGCCTCATCCGCCATTGCAACCCGTTGACGGAACACACTTAGATCCAGTCGGCTGGGGGAGACTCGCAGTGCGTAGCCATTACCCGTGGAGACGATGACCGAGGCTCCCGCATCGTGTGCCGGTCCCAGACTCTTCCGCAAACGGTGTACGTAGGTACGAATTGTCTGCCTAGCCGTGCGTGGCGGAACTTTCCCCCATACCGCCTCGACCAGCTGGGAGACCGAGGCATGGCCATTTTCTCGCAGTAGAAGCGCCGCAAGGACCGTGCGTTGCTGACGGGATCCCAGTTCGATCTCTGTTGAGCCGTGTTGGGCGCGCACTGGGCCCAACACGGTGAACCAGAAGTGTTCGCTCACGGCGGCACTGTTCCCTTTCGAAGTGGTGCGGCCCACCCCGGACCGGTGGCATACCGAATCGGATGTCGGCGGATGGCAACAGTCGTGTGTTGTCGGTCTGAGTGAAGCTTTCCGGCGCTCGGCTCAGTGTGTCGTTCGGCGAAGCTGCTCACGATACGAGCAGCCGAGGCGGATGGCGTCTGCCATCGCGCGGCACGGCCCAGCCGCGCCATAGGCTGGGCGGGCGAGCGCACCTGCAGCCACGGCAGTGCGAGCGTCCCATTGGGTTCCCATGTTCACGCCAGGTAGACGATGTGACCGGTGCGGATGTGACGACTCGATGGTGGCGGATCGAGGTGAATCCCTCCGGTTGGCGTACTGCTGCCTCGGGTAGCCGCCGCAGTTCTGCGCTCCGAAGCGGTCAACGTTCCGTTCGCTGTCGGGCAGCTTGATCGAACTGCAGCCGCCGAAGGAGCGTGGATCTCCGCGATCGCGCGGGTGACAGCGGAGCGGTCCCGGAGGCCTCTCAAGGAGGTGATGGTGCAGCCGTGGGGGAGCAGGCGCAGGTGGAGATCGGCACGTATCTCGTAGCGGATCCGGGGCCGCTCGAACTGGTGGGGCAGGCGAAGGTCTGCTCGACGACCCAGCGGGGCCTGCTCAGGCCGTCCGTGGGCCGAACCCTTTTGGACCCCAACGGGCAGAGTTCGGGTTGCTTCGCAGCCGACCGTGCCGGACGGCCCAGGAGACGGCGCCTGGGCTGGGCGCTGAGACCCGCCGGGCGATCGTCGTCTCAGGACTCGTCGGCGAGGAAGTGTTCGGCGAGGGGGGTGCCGGCGAACTTCTTGTTCATCTCGCGGGAGAAGAGCAGCAGTGTGTTGCGCGGCCGATGGAGCACGGCGAGTTCCTGGGCCTGGCCGTCGGCGTTGCAGGTGACCGTAACGACGACCTTCATGGGCTCGCCGAGGACCGCGGCGTCGTAGATCTCGAGGAAGCCGTTGTCACCGAAGTCTCCGGTGAAGCTGAAGTCCTGGAACTCGTACAGTTCGCGGGCCTTGACCACGATGGCGCGAACCGCTTCCGCGCCACGCGCGGTGCCGTTCATGGCGGCGCCTTCCAGGGTGACGTCGTCGGCCAGGTTGTCCAGCCACCACGGGTAGTAGCTGAGTCCCTGGCGGTCGGTGTCACTGCTTTCCGCGTTCGCCATGTCGTGTCTCCTTCGAAGATCAGGCCGGGGCCGGCTTGCGTATCGATCGGTTGCCGGTGATTCCGGCGAACAGTTACGAGCATATGCTCCTATTTCTTCGGAGGCAAACCTGTGATGCGAACGGCGCGGCACCTGTCGGGCTCGGAGGGTCATCGCTGCAGGTGGCGGTGGGGCGGGTTCGGCCGGCGTCACATGCGAGTGATCGTTTCGCTGCGTGACAAGGTGACCCGCAAGCTGTCCGTCCCCGGGGTGCTGCTGGGCATCGACGTCGCGGGCCGCCGAGGTGCTCGCGCTGCGAGGTGTGTTCGGCGGTGATGCGCATGGGCGAGTGGGCTTGTCGGTGGGTTTCGTCGGCCTTGAGGCGCGCTGATCTTGTTCGCCTTCCTCGGTGGGGTGGTCCCCCGGCCGAGGTGATCGCGACTGAGGTCGAGGTCGCCGTCGTCCGGCAACTCTTTCACATGGGAGATGTGCGGGAAGCAGGCGTCGATGCCTCGTTGCACGTGGCGGTCGCATCCATGCGCCAGCCCAGGTCGCCGGGCGCCAGTCCGTAGCGTGCACTTCTTCTTGCCGCAGGTGAACGGCATCGCCCGCCGATGACTTCCTGCGGCTCAGGTCGCGTGTGCATTCGGTCAGTTGGGAGGCGGTGTGCCAGTCGGCGTTACCGATGATGAATTCGCTTGGCGGCCTTGCCTGGTGCGAGCGGACGTTGTCTGTCCGGACGCGGAATTACTGGGGCGGGTGCTCGCCCAATGGCGTCTTCACATCCGGTCGAAGCGAATGGGGCGGGCGGTGAAATGGTGAATTCCGGATGGATTCCTTCGTGGAGGAGGAATGGGGCTGTCGGCCGTCGTGCGATATCACCGCAGGTGGTGCGTGGTTTGCGCCTGCCTTGCCGGACGGTGGGCGGGTTGGGGTGGAAAGGTGGCTTCATGCCGGAGATAACTTGCTGGTTGACGACCCGTTTACCATTCGTCTATCCAAGATCAACCCGTTGACACCCACTCGGGGCGGGTGCTTCGCTGTGCGGCGCACCTCAAGTCCGCCGTGAAATCCACGCTTTGGCGCGGGGTGAATGAGTGAGAGGAAACTGTGAAATTCACGTCCAAGAGACCCGCGATTGGCGCGGTCTTGGGAATCAGCATGCTGCTGGTCGCCGCTTCCCCGTCGGTGTCCGTGGCACTCTCCACGCCCACCGGCACGGCATCGTCGGCCACGCCGTTCTTGGCCCCGACTTCGGCCCCGGCCCTCGGAACGGGCCGCGGAACCAGGGAGGCTGGTACCGGGTCACATCGGTGGATTCCGCTGATCACCGGTGACCGGATCGCGGTGAACGCGAAGGGCGAGGTCGTCGCCGCGCGTCCCGCCAAGGGCCGCGAGGACATACCCATCCGGGTGGAGACCCGTGACGGCCACACCTACGCGGTGCCCGACGACGCGCGGAGCCTGGTCCAGAGCGGTCGGGTGGACCGGCGTCTGTTCGACGTCACCACGCTGAGCGGGCCGGCCTATGAACAGCGTCATGACCTGCGGCTCATCGTGATGTACGACGCGGCCCGTCCGGCGGCCAGG
>NZ_JBEXSX010000100.1:0-26023 GCF_040613835.1 Streptomyces sp. NPDC006207
CTCGGGCGGGTCGGACAGCCCGTGCTTCTTCAGCTGCTGGACCACGGTCGGGAAGAACTTGGGCGGCACCGAGAGGTAGAAGGCGAAGTTGCCGCCGGTACCGCGGGCCTTGTCCAGTTCGTCGACCGTGCCGCGCAGCTTCTCGAAGGCCTGGTCGTCGTCGAAGTCGCCGGGGACGAACCGCATCCCCTCGGAGAGCTGCTGCCAGACCTCCTCGCGGAAGGGGGTGCGCGCGTGCTCCTTGACGGAGTCGTGGACGACCTGCGCGAAGTCCTCGTCCGCCCAGTCGCGGCGGGCGAAGCCGACGAGCGAGAAGCCCGGCGGCAGCAGCCCGCGGTTGGCCAGGTCGTACACGGCAGGCATCAGCTTTTTACGTGACAAATCGCCCGTGACGCCGAAGATCACCAGGCCCGACGGTCCCGCGATGCGCGGGAGCCGTCGGTCCGATGCGTCACGCAGCGGGTTGGCGCTGCTCAACGTGCTTACGCCTCCTTCGGCGCCAGGCGCTTGAGCTCGGCCTCGGTCGAGCCCAGCAGCTCGTTCCAGGACGCCGCGAACTTCTCGACGCCCTCGTCCTCCAGCAGCTGGACGACGTCGTCGTACGAGATGCCGAGCGCGGCGATCGCGTCCAGCTCGCCCTGGGACTGCTCGTACGTGCCGCGGATGGTGTCGCCGGTGACCTCACCGTGGTCGGCCACCGCGTCGAGCGTGGCCTCGGGCATGGTGTTGACGATGCCCGGGGCGACCAGCTCGGTCACGTACAGGGTGTCGGGGTAGGACGGGTCCTTCACGCCGGTGGAGGCCCACAGCGGACGCTGCTTGTGCGCGCCCTCGTGCTCCAGCGCCTGCCAGCGGTCGGAGGAGAAGACCTCCTCGTACGCCTGGTAGGCGAGCCGGGCGTTGGCGACGGCGGCCTTGCCCTTGAGGGACTTGGCCTCGTCGCTGCCCAGCTTCTCCAGGCGCTTGTCGATCTCGGTGTCCACCCGCGAGACGAAGAAGGAGGCCACCGAGCGGATCAGGGAGAGGTCCAGGCCCGCGGCCCGGGCCTTCTCCAGGCCCGCCAGGTAGGCGTCCATGACCTCGCGGTAGCGCTCCAGGGAGAAGATCAGCGTGACGTTGACGCTGATGCCCCGGCCGATCACCTCGGTGATGGCCGGCAGGCCCGCCTTGGTGGCCGGGATCTTGATCAGGGTGTTGGGCCGGTCAACCAGCCAGGCGAGCTGCTTGGCCTCGGCGATGGTGGCGGCGGTGTTGTGCGCCAGACGCGGGTCGACCTCGATGGACACCCGGCCGTCCTGGCCGCCGCTGGCGTCGTACAGCGGGCGCAGCACGTCGGCGGCGTCGCGCACGTCAGCGGTGGTGATCATGCGCAGGGCCTCGTCCACCGTCAGCTTCCGGGCGGCGAGGTCGGTGAGCTGCTGCTCGTAGCCGTCCCCGCTGGAGATCGCCTTCTGGAAGATCGAGGGGTTGGTGGTGACACCGACCACGTGGCTCTGGTCCATGAGCTCGGCCAGGTTGCCGGAGGTGATCCGCTTGCGGGACAGGTCGTCGAGCCAGATCGCCACGCCCTCGTCGGAGAGGCGCTTGAGTGCGTCTGTCATGGGTTCTGCATCTCCTCGGTACGTCGTATGGGTCCGTGCGTCAGCGTGCGGCGGCGGCGAGCGAGTCGCGCGCTGCGGCGGCCACGGCCTCCGCGGTCAGACCGAACTCGCGGTAGAGGACCTTGTAATCGGCGCTTGCCCCGAAGTGCTCCAGGGACACGATCCGGCCCGCGTCACCGACGAAACGGTGCCAGGTCAGCCCGATGCCGGCCTCGACGGCGACCCGCGCCCGCACGTTCGGCGGGATGACGCTGTCGCGGTAGGCCTGGTCCTGCTCCTCGAACCACTCCACGGACGGCATGGAGACCACGCGCGCCGGGATGCCGTCGGCCTGCAGCTGCTCGCGGGCCTCGACGGCCAGCTGCACCTCGGAGCCGGTCGCGATCAGGATCACCTGAGGCTGGCCGCCCTCGGCGTCGAACAGCACGTACCCGCCCTTGGCCGCGTCCTCGTTCGCCGGGTAGGTCGGCACGTTCTGCCGGGTCAGCGCCACGCCGTGCGGGGCGGGCTTGGCCGTGTGGCGGCGCAGGATCTCCGCCCAGGCGATCGCCGTCTCGTTGGCGTCGGCCGGCCGGACGACGTTGAGGCCGGGGATGGCGCGCAGCGCTGCCAGGTGCTCGATCGGCTGGTGGGTCGGGCCGTCCTCGCCCAGGCCGATGGAGTCGTGCGTCCAGACGTAGGAGACCGGCAGCTTCATCAGCGCCGCCAGGCGGACCGCCGGGCGCATGTAGTCGGAGAACACCAGGAAGGTGCCGCCGTAGACGCGGGTGTTGCCGTGCAGCGCGATGCCGTTCATGGTCGAGCCCATGGCGTGCTCGCGGATGCCGAAGTGCACGGTGCGGCCGTACGGGTTCGCCTCCGGCAGCGGGTTGTCCGCCGGGAGGAACGAGGACGAGGCGTCGATGGTGGTGAGGTTCGAGCCCGCCAGGTCGGCGGAGCCGCCCCACAGCTCGGGGATCACGCCGCCCAGCGCCTTCAGCACCTCACCGGAGGCCTTGCGGGTGGCGACGTCCTTGCCCGCGGGGAACTCCGGGACGACGTCCTCCCAGCCGGCCGGGAGCTCGCCGGCGTGGATACGGTCGAAGGTCCTGGCCCGCTCCGGGTTGGCGGAGCGCCACTCCTCGAACCGCTTGGTCCACTCCGCGTGGGCCTCGCGGCCGCGGTCGGCGACCTTGCGTGCGTGCGCCAGCACCTCGGGGACGACCTCGAAGTCCTGCTCGGGGTCGAAGCCCAGCACCTTCTTGGTGGCCGCGACCTCGCTGTCGCCCAGTGCCGAGCCGTGGGCGGCCTCGGTGTTCTGCGCGTTCGGGGCGGGCCAGGCGATGATCGTGCGGGCCGCGATGATCGAGGGGCGGTCGGTGACGGCCTTGGCCTTCGCGAAGGCGGCGTACAGGGCCTGGACGTCGAAGTCGCCCGAGGGGTCCTGCTCGATGCGCTGCACGTGCCAGCCGTAGGCCTCGTAGCGCTTCAGCACGTCCTCGGAGAAGGCGGTCGCGGTGTCGCCCTCGATCGAGATGTGGTTGTCGTCGTAGAGGGCGATCAGATTGCCCAGCTTCTGGTGCCCGGCCAGCGAGGACGCCTCGGCGGAGATGCCCTCCTCCAGGTCGCCGTCGGAGACGATCGCCCAGATGGTGTGGTCGAAGACCGACTCGCCCGGCGCCGCGTCCGGGTCGAACAGGCCGCGCTCGTAGCGGGCGGCCATCGCCATGCCCACCGCGTTGGCGACACCCTGGCCCAGCGGGCCGGTGGTGGTCTCCACACCCGTCGTGTGACCGTGCTCGGGGTGGCCGGGGGTGCGCGAGCCCCAGGTGCGGAAGGCCTTGAGGTCCTCCAGCTCCAGGCCGTACCCCGAAAGGAAGAGCTGCGTGTAAAGCGTCAGGGACGTGTGTCCCGGCGAGAGGACGAAGCGGTCGCGACCGGTCCACCCGGCGTCCGAGGGGTCGTGCCGCATCAGCTTCTGGAACAGCAGGTAGGCCGCGGGGGCGAGGCTCATCGCCGTACCCGGATGGCCGTTGCCGACCTTCTGCACGGCATCCATCGCCAGAACCCGGGCGGTGTCAACCGCACGCCTGTCAAGCTCGGTCCACTCCAGCTCGGTGGTGGTCGGCTCGGTGCTCACCTGAGAGGGCTCCTCTCCACATGTATTACGCCGGTGACGAAGTGCACACCGGGCGTTGCCGAGCCTACCCCTGCACGTACGTGCACCTATTCGAGTGCGGGCTCGACGCCTGCGGCAACCGATCCCCGGGCAGCCACATTCCCTCCCCGGCACCGGTGGTGTCACCAGCGTGCCCCGGTCAGCGTTTCTTCGCCTGTTGAACACAGAACACCTTCAGGTTGCGCCTCTCTTGCGCTATGGAGGCCAACACGTGCCACCCCCGAGCGCGGGTGGAGTATCCGCTACGTCTAAAGTGGCGTGGTACGCGCAAGCGGAGCCGCTTGCTGGACTTTTCCTCAGGGGTGTTCGTGACGGCCGTCGAATCCCGGCCCGCCGGAGCCATCGGATCGAGCCATCGCCACCGGCCGTTCGGTGCCCGTGTGATGGCGTTCGTGGCGCTGACCAAGCCGCGCATCATCGAGCTGCTGCTCATCACGACGGTTCCGGTGATGTTCCTTGCGGCGGGTGGTGTGCCCGACCTCTGGCTGGTCGCGACGACCATGATCGGCGGCTACATGTCGGCGGGCGGCGCGAACGCCCTCAACATGTACATCGACCGTGACATCGACGCGCTCATGCACCGTACGGAGCAGCGCCCGCTGGTGACCGGCATGGTCGCGCCGTGGGAGTGCCTGGTCTTCGGCATCACGCTTTCGGTGGTTTCCACCGCCTGGTTCTGGGTGCTCGTCAACCCGCTGTCGGCGGCGCTGTCCCTCACGGCCATCCTCTACTACGTCTTCGTCTACACCCTCGGCCTCAAGCGCCGCACGGCCCAGAACATCGTCTGGGGCGGCATCGCGGGCTGCATGCAGGTGCTCATCGGGTGGTCGGCGGTGCGGGACGAACTGGCCTGGGCGCCGTTCGTCCTCTTCCTCGTCCTCTTCTTCTGGACGCCGCCGCACTACTGGCCGCTGTCGATGAAGGTGAAGGACGACTACGCGCGCGTCGGCGTGCCCATGCTGCCGGTCGTGGCGGGCAACGTCGTGGTGGGCCGGCAGATCGTCATCTACAGCTGGGTGATGGTGCTGGTCTCGCTCACCCTGTGGTGGCCGCTCGGCGCGGCGGGCTGGTTCTACGCGGCCGCCGCCGTGCTGCTGGGCGCCTTCTGGCTGGTCGAGGCGCACGCCCTGTACGGGCGGGCGAAGGCCGGTGTGGTCGGCGCCAAGCTGAAGGAGATGCGGCTGTTCCACTGGTCGATCACCTACGCGACGCTGCTGTTCGTCGCCGTCGCCGTGGACCCCTTCCTGCGCTGATTACCGGCGGGTAGCATTCCCTTCATGGCAGAGACCCAGGAAGCAGTCACCCAGGCCGCGGACCGCCGGGCCGCGGCCCGTGCCGAGCGCCGCGCCGCCCGCCTGGCGAAGCAGATCACCGCGTTCGCCAAGAGCCACGGCGGCGGCGCCGAGGGCCAGATCGCGTACATCGGCGAGGTCGGCACCCGCATCGTGCTCGTCGGCGAGAACGGCGAGTGGGGCGACCTGGTGGCGCCCACGTACGACATCGCCCGCAGCGCCGTCGAGCGCTCCGGGATCACGGTGCACGAGTCCTTCGACGGCGACCTGGCGGCCAAGGTGCGCACCGGCCGCTACGAGTGGTCGCGGATGGCCGGGATCCAGATCGGCGGACGCGCCAACACCTGACGCCGGGCCCGCCCGTTAGGACCACCATGGGAGTGGTCCGGTCGACCGGACGGGCCGGTACGAGGAGGCGTCGGTGGAGACCGAGGAACGGGACGAACGGCGGCTGACGGCCCGCCGGGAAGCGGCGCGGCTGTCCGCGGAGGGCGTGCGCGCGGTCGCCGTCAGCTGGGTCGACAACGCGGGCATCAGCAGGGCCAAGACCGTGCCGCCCGCCCGGCTGCCGCACGCCGCGCACCGCGGGGTGGGCATGTCGCCGGTCTTCGACGTCTTCACCTCCGACGACGCCATCACCTCCTCCCCGCACATCGCCGGCCCCGACGGTGACCTGCGTCTCTTCCCCGACCTGGACCGCCTCACCGTGCTGGCCGCCCGCCCCGGCTGGGCCTGGGCCCCGGCCGACCGCTACGACCAGGAAGGCCGCCCGCACCCCGCCTGCCAGCGGCTGTTCGCCCGGCGCATGACGGAGCGGGCCGCCGAGCGCGGCCTGGAGCTGCGGATGGGCTTCGAGACCGAGTGGGTCGTGGTCAAGGACGACGGCAGCGGCGACTGGGCCTCCCGCGGCCCGGCCTACGGCCTGACGCGGGTGACCGAACTCTCGGACTACCTGCTCGACCTGCACGACGCGCTCGCCGCGCAGCGCATCGAGGTGCTGCAGGTGCACCCCGAGTACGCGCCCGGCCAGTTCGAGGTCTCCACCGCGCCCGCCGACCCGGTGCGCGCCGCCGACGAGGTCGTCCTCGTCCGCGAGACCGTACGCGCCGTCAGCGCCGCCCACGGCCTGCGCGCCTCCTTCGCCCCGACCGTCGTCGCCGGGCAGGTAGGCAACGGCTGCCACCTGCACCTGAGCCTGCGCGAGCACGGGCACAACCTGCACCGCGACCCCAGCACCCCGTACGGCCTGGCGCCCGCCGCGAACACCTTCCTGGCGGCCGTGCTCGACGCCCTGCCCGCCCTCTGCGCCATCGGCGCCCCGTCCCCGGCCAGCTACCTGCGGCTCGTCCCCTCCCACTGGGCCGGCGTGCACCGCTGCTGGGGCGTGGAGAACCGCGAGGCGGCGCTGCGCCTGGTGCCGGGCGAGTCCGACGACCCCGACGGCGGCCACGCCGAGCTCAAGCCGTTCGACGCGGCGGCCAACCCCTATCTCCTGGTCGGCTCCGTCATCGCGGCGGGCCTGGCCGGCCTGCGCGACGGCGCGGGAACGCTGCCCCCTCCGGTCAGCGGCGATCCCGGCGAGCGCGGCGACCAGAAACGGCTGCCGACCTCGCTCAGCGAGGCCGTCTCGCACCTGGTGCGCAGCGGGACGCTGAAGGAGGCGCTGGGGGAGGCGCTGTTCGGCGCGGTGGTCGCGGTGCGGCGCGCCGAGTCCGAGGCTTTGGCCGAGTACGGTCCCGCCGAGCTCGCGGAGGCCACCCGGTGGCGCTGGTGATCGAGCTGCCGCCGCTGGTCGACCACCACTGCCACGGCGTCGTCCGCGGCGAGCTCGGCATCGCGGCCTTCGAGGGGTACCTCACCGAGTCCGACGCGCCCGCGGCGCCCGGCACCACCTACTTCGACACCCAGACCGGCTTCGCCGTGCGCCGCTGGTGCCCGCCGCTGCTCGGCCTGGAGCCGCACTGCCCGCCGGCGAGCTACCTCGCACGGCGCCGTGAGCTCGGGTCGCACGAGACCACGCACCGGCTGCTGCACGGCAGCGGCATCGGCACGTACGTCGTCGACACCGGACTGACGGGCGACCTGACGACGCCCGCGGAGCTGGCCGCGGCGGGTGGGGGAGCGCAGCGGGAGATCGTGCGGCTGGAACGGCTCGCCGAGGACGTCGCCGGGACCTGCGACTCGCCCGGGGCCCTGGTCGAGGGCATCGCCGAGGCGGTCCACGCCGCCGCGCGCACCGCCGCCGGCTTCAAGTCGATCGCCGCCTACCGCCACGGACTGGGCCTGGCCCCGGAGCCCCCGGCGCCCGGTGAGGTGCGGCACGCCGCCGGGGCGTGGCTGGACGCGCGGCGCGCCGGCGGCACCCGGCTCGACCACCCCGTCCTGCTGCGGCACCTGCTGTGGACGGCCGTCGCGACCGGGCTGCCGCTGCAACTGCACACCGGATTCGGCGACCCGGACCTGCGGCTCGACCACGCCGATCCGGCGCTGCTGACGGACTTCGCCCGGGCGACCGCGGGCACGGGGATCGCCCTGGTGCTGCTGCACTGCTACCCGTACCACCGTCAGGCGGCCTACCTGGCGAACGTCTTCCCCCACGTGCACGCGGACGTGGGTCTGGCCCTCACCCATGTGGGGGCACGGGCGGGCGCGGTCCTCGCGGAGTTCCTGGAGCTGGCGCCGTTCGGGAAGCTGCTGTTCTCCACGGACGCCTACGGGCTGCCCGAGCTGTACGTGACCGGCGCCGAGGTCTTCCGCGGCGCGGTGCGCGACGTGCTGGGCGGCTGGGTCGCGGACGGTGCCTGGTCGGCGGCCGACGCCCGGCGCGTCGCGGCCATGGTGGCCGCGGACAACGCGCGACGGCTGTACCGGCTCGGCTGACCGGGCCGGTGGCGGCTAGGCGGCCGGCGCGGGCTCGGGGGCGGCTGCGACGGCCTCGGTCACCGGCGCCTCGCCGGGCTCGGTCTCCGGCCGCTCCCGCATCGACAGCAGCACCCGCAGCACCGCGATCCACACCAGCGTCGAGCCGAGCATGTGGAGGGCCACCAGCACCTCGGGCAGCTTCGTGAAGTACTGGACGTAGCCGATGACGCCCTGCGCCAGCAGCACGATCAGCAGGTCCCGCACCCGGGCCCGCGGTCCCCCGGGGGCGTCGACGGCGCGCAGCACGAACCACAGCGCGATCGCCAGCCCGCACACCACCCACGCCAGGTCGGCGTGGAGCTGCGAGATGGTCTCCCACTTCACCGGGACGCGCGGCACATCGCTGCTGTCGCCCGCGTGCGGCCCCGCCCCCGTCACGAGCGTGCCGACCGCGATGAGCGCCGCGGAGGCGGCGACCAGCACCCACGCCAGCTGCCTGACCGGCTTGCCGACCAGGGGGCGCGGTCCCGCGTCGCCCTCGCCGGCCCGCTGCCACATCAGCAGCGCGACGGCGATCAGCGCGCTGGAGAGCAGGAAGTGCGCGGCGACGGTGTACGGGTTGAGACCGGTCAGGACGGTGATGCCGCCGAGTACGGCGTTGCCCATGACGACCCAGAACTGGGCCCAGCCCAGCCGGGTCAGCCCGCGCCGCCACGGCTCCGCGGCCCGCGCGGCGATGATCGCCCAGCCGACGGCCGCGCACAGCACGTAGGTCAGCATGCGGTTGGCGAACTCGATCGCCCCGTGCAGCCCCATGGCGCCGGTCGCGGTGAGGCTGTCGTCGGTGCACTTGGGCCAGGTCGGGCAGCCGAGACCGGAACCGGTCAGCCGGACGGCGCCGCCGGTCACCACGATGACGACGCTCATCACGAGCGCGGCCAGCGCGGCCCGCCGGACCGTCTCGGGGGACGGGGTCCAGCGCTGGGCGATGAAGGCCAGGGGGTTTCGCACGGCTTGGCCTGCTTGGCTGAGATTCGGCACGGCCACCATCGTAGGGGCCCCCTTGTGCATTCCTTCACGAGGGGGACGCCCAGGGGAGGGGACGGGGACAGAAGCGGCGTCGACCAGCGGAAGGACGCCGGCTTCGCCCACTACGGGGACCGCGTCATTCCCACCTGAACCAGCGCGCCGCCGCGCCGAGCCCCAGCACCGCCCACACGGCAAGGATCCCGAGGTCGCCCCAGGGCACGCCCGCGCCGTGCTGGAGGACGTCGCGCAGACCGTCCGACAGGGCCGAGATCGGCAGCAGTTCCAGGACGGAGCGCGCAGCGCCGGGGAACCTGTCGAGCGGCACGATCACCCCGCCGCCGACGAGCAGCAGCAGGAAGACCAGGTTCGCGGCGGCGAGCGTGGCCTCGGCGCGGAGTGTGCCGGCCATCAGCAGGCCGAGGCCGGAGAAGGCCGCCGTGCCCAGGGCGAGCAGCAGGAGCACCGAGAGCGGGTTGCCGTGCGGCGACCAGCCCAGGGCGAACGCGATCACGGTGAGCAGGACGACCTGGAGGATCTCGGTGACCAGCACGGAGCCGGTCTTGGCGGTCATCAGCGCCCAGCGCGGCAGCGGCGACGCACCGAGCCGCTTGAGCACGCCGTAGCGCCGCTCGAAACCGGTGGCGATGGCCTGGCCGGTGAAGGCGGTGGACATCACGGCCAGCGCGAGGACGCCGGGGGCCAGGAAGTCGACGGCCTTGCCGGCGCCGGTGTCGACGATGTCGACGGCGCTGAAGAGCACCAGCAGCAGCGTGGGGATGACGACGGTCAGCAGCAGCTGCTCGCCGTTGCGCAGCAGCATCCGGGTCTCCAGTGCCGTCTGCGCGCCGATCATCCGGGGCAGCGGGGCCGCGCCGGGGTCGGGGGTGAAGGTGCCGGTGGCGGTCACGAACGCAGCTCCTTGCCGGTGAGCTCCAGGAAGACGTCCTCCAGGGTGCGCCGCTCGACCGCGAGGCGGTCGGGCATCACGCCGTGCTGGGCGCACCAGGAGGTGACGGTGGCCAGCATCTGCGGATCGACCTTGCCCTCGATGCGGTAGCTGCCCGGGGTGAGCTCCACGGCGGCGGAGTCGGCGGGCAGTGCCTTGAGCAGCGAGGCGAGGTCCAGGCCCGGGCGGCCGTTGAAGCGCAGGGTGTTCTCCGCGCCGCCGCGGCACAGTTCCTCGGGGGTGCCGCTCGCTATCACGCGGCCCTTGTCGACGATCGCGACGTCGTCCGCGAGCTGCTCGGCCTCGTCCATGAAGTGCGTGGTCAGGACGACGGTGACGCCGTCGGCGCGCAGCTCGCGCACCAGCTCCCAGGTGGCGCGGCGGGCCTGCGGGTCCAGTCCGGCCGTCGGCTCGTCCAGGAACACCAGCTCCGGGCGGCCCACGACGGCCATCGCGAGCGCCAGACGCTGCTGCTGGCCGCCGGAGAGCCGGCGGTACGGGGTACGGCCGCAGGACTCCAGGCCGAGCCGTTCGATCAGCAGCGCGGGGTCGAGGGGGTGGGCGTGCAGCTTGGCGGTGTGCCGCAGCATCTCCTCGGCGCGGGCACCGGCGTACACGCCGCCGGACTGCAGCATCACGCCGATCCGGGGCCGCAGCGCGGCGGTCTCCCGTACCGGGTCGAGCCCCAGCACGCGGACCCGGCCCCCGTCGGGACGGCGGTACCCCTCGCAGGTCTCGACGGTCGTGGTCTTGCCGGCTCCGTTGGGTCCGAGCACGGCGGCCACGGTGCCCCGGGCGACGGTCAGGTCGAGCCCGTCCACCGCGGTCTTGGGGCCGTATCGCTTGACCAGTCCGGTCACCTCGACCGCGGGGTCCATTCGCATGACGGGAAGTCTACGAACCCCCGGGGCGCGCTCCGCCGGGAGGGCGGCGCCCGATGCCGCCGCCGCCGGTCGCGGCGGGCGGGGGCCGGGTCCCGGGCACCGGCGAAGATCGTTTCCGCAGGTCAGGTTAGGTTTCCCTAAGTGATGCAGCAGACATCCGCCCGGGGGACCGCCGCTTGCCTCTCCGAGATGAATTACGCAACACTGGTCTTGTGAAAAACGTGTCCGAGGCTCAGGAGGAGCAGACGACCGGGGAGCGGAGCACCCGCAACCGGGTCGCCAGGTCCGTCCTGGTCCACGGGCCGTCGACCGCCGCCGACCTGGCGGAACGGCTCGGGCTGACCCAGGCGGCCGTACGTCGCCACCTGGACGCGCTCCTTGCCGAGGGCATGGTGGAGCCGCGTGAGAAGCGGGTGTACGGGAACCGCGGCCGCGGCCGCCCGGCCAAGGTGTTCGCGCTGACCGACTGCGGCCGCGACGCCTTCGACCAGGCCTACGACCAGCTCGCCGCCGACGCCCTGCGCTGGATCGCCGAGTCCGCCGGAGGCGGGGAGGAGGGCGACGCCGCGGTGTCCGCCTTCGCCCGCGCCCGGGTCGCCGCGCAGGCCGAGCGCTACCGGGCGGTCGTCGAGGCGGCCGACCCCGAGGAGCGCACGCAGGCGCTCGCCAAGGCCCTCAGCCAGGACGGGTACGCTGCCACCACGCGCGGCGCGCCCGCCTCCGCCGGGGAGCAGCTCTGCCAGCACCACTGCCCGGTGGCCCACATCGCCGAGCAGTTCCCGCAGCTGTGCGAGGCGGAGGCCGAGGTCTTCTCGCGCCTGCTCGGCACCCATGTACAACGGCTGGCGACCATCGCGCACGGAGACGGTGTCTGCACCACCTTCGTGCCGAAGACCGCGTCGCCGGCCGGAACCACCGCACCGACCAACACCGCAAGCAACGCCGGGAGGAACCCCGCATGACTGCCCCCCTGGAGACGGCTCACCCTGAACTCGAGGGTCTGGGCAACTACGAGTATGGCTGGGCCGACTCGGACGTAGCCGGTGCCGCCGCCCGTCGAGGTCTGAGCGAGGACGTCGTCCGCGACATCTCCGCGAAGAAGGACGAGCCCGAGTGGATGCTCAAGCTGCGTCTCAAGGGCCTGAAGCTCTTCGGGAAGAAGCCCATGCCCACCTGGGGCTCGGACCTGTCCGGCATCGACTTCGACAACATCAAGTACTTCGTGCGGTCCACGGAGAAGCAGGCGGAGTCCTGGGAGGACCTGCCCGAGGACATCAAGAACACCTACGACAAGCTGGGCATCCCCGAGGCGGAGAAGCAGCGGCTGGTCGCGGGTGTGGCCGCGCAGTACGAGTCGGAGGTCGTCTACCACCAGATCCGCGAGGACCTGGAGGAGCAGGGCGTCATCTTCCTGGACACCGACACGGCGCTGAAGGAGCACCCGGAGCTGTTCCAGGAGTACTTCGGCACGGTCATCCCGGCGGGTGACAACAAGTTCGCCTCCCTGAACACCGCGGTGTGGTCCGGCGGCTCCTTCATCTACGTGCCGAAGGGCGTGCACGTCGAGATCCCGCTGCAGGCCTACTTCCGGATCAACACCGAGAACATGGGCCAGTTCGAGCGGACGCTGATCATCGTCGACGAGGACGCCTACGTCCACTACGTCGAGGGCTGCACGGCGCCGATCTACAAGTCGGACTCCCTGCACAGCGCCGTGGTCGAGATCATCGTGAAGAAGGGCGGCCGTTGCCGCTACACGACGATCCAGAACTGGTCAAACAACGTGTACAACCTGGTCACCAAGCGCGCCGTGGCGTACGAGGGCGCGACCATGGAGTGGGTCGACGGCAACATCGGCTCCAAGGTGACGATGAAGTACCCGGCCGTCTACCTGATGGGCGAGCACGCCAAGGGCGAGACGCTGTCGATCGCCTTCGCGGGCGAGGGCCAGCACCAGGACGCCGGCGCCAAGATGGTGCACATGGCGCCGAACACCTCCTCCTCGATCGTCTCCAAGTCGGTGGCCCGCGGCGGTGGCCGCACCTCCTACCGCGGCCTGATCGAGATCGGCGAGGGCGCCGCCGGCTCCAAGTCGAACGTGCTGTGCGACGCGCTGCTGGTGGACACGATCTCCCGCTCGGACACCTACCCGTACGTGGACGTCCGCGAGGACGACGTGTCGATGGGCCACGAGGCGACCGTCTCCAAGGTCAGCGAGGACCAGCTCTTCTACCTCATGAGCCGCGGCCTGGAGGAGACCGAGGCGATGGCCACCATCGTCCGCGGCTTCGTGGAGCCGATCGCGCGCGAGCTGCCCATGGAGTACGCGCTGGAGCTCAACCGGCTGATCGAGCTGCAGATGGAGGGCGCGGTCGGCTGACGCCCGGCTGCTCCGTCCACCACGAACCGATGCCCCTGCAGGGCCGTGAGCGAGCCAACGGGCGCGCCGCTTCCGAAAGTGACGAGACCAAGCGAGGAACGAGCGCAGTGTCGAGGAACGTCGGAAGCGGATTCGAGCGCCCGGAGGCGAGCGAGCACACATAGGCAGAAAGAGGCAGTAAGACAGCCATGGCTGAAACCATCCCGGCCGCCGGTGCCACCACCGAAGGCGCCATCCAGGTCGGCCAGCCCCGGGACGCCCGGGTCAGCGCGCCCGCGTCCTACGACGTGGCCGACTTCCCCGTGCCGAACGGCCGCGAGGAGGAGTGGCGCTTCACCCCGCTGGAGCGGCTGCGCGGTCTGCACGACGGCACCGCCGTCGCGACCGGTGGCGGCGTCAAGGTCGAGGTGAACGCCCCCGCGGGCGTCACCGTCGAGACCGTCGGCCGGGACGACGCCCGGGTCGGCAAGGCGGGCAAGCCGGTGGACCGGGTCGCCGCCCAGGCCTACAGCTCCTTCGAGAAGGCGTCGGTCATCTCCGTCCCCAAGGACGCGGTGCTTACCGAGCCGGTGCGGATCTCGGTGCACGGCCAGGGCGGGGTCGCCTTCGGCCACCAGGTCGTCGAGGTCGGCGCCTTCGCCGAGGCGGTCGTGGTCATCGACCACACCGGTGACGCCGTCGTCGCGGCCAACGTCGAGTACCTGATCGGTGACGGCGCCAAGCTGACCGTCGTGTCGATCCAGGACTGGGACGACACCGCCGTGCACGCGGCCCAGCACACCGCGCTGGTCGGCCGCGACGCGACCTTCAAGTCCGTCGTGGTCACCTTCGGCGGCGACGTCGTGCGGCTGCACCCGCGGGTCGTCTACGGCGCCCCGGGCGGCGAGGCCGAGCTCTACGGCCTGTACTTCACCGACGAGGGCCAGCACCAGGAGCACCGCCTCTTCATCGACCACGACACTCCGCACTGCCGGTCCAACGTGGCGTACAAGGGCGCGCTGCAGGGCCGGGACGCGCACGCGGTGTGGATCGGCGACGTGCTCATCCGCGCCGAGGCCGAGGGCACCGACACCTACGAGCTCAACCGCAACCTGGTGCTCACCGACGGCGCCCGGGTCGACTCGGTGCCGAACCTGGAGATCGAGACCGGCGAGATCGTCGGCGCCGGTCACGCCTCGGCGACCGGCCGCTTCGAGGACGAGCAGCTGTTCTACCTGATGGCCCGCGGCATCCCGGCCGACGAGGCCCGCCGGCTGGTCGTCCGCGGCTTCTTCGCCGAGCTGATCCAGCAGATCGGCGTCGCCGACCTGCAGGAGCGCCTGCTGGAGAAGATCGACGCGGAACTGGAGGCGTCCGTCGTATGACCGCCGCCGAAGGTTTCGTCCGCGCCTGCGCGCTGAGCGAGCTCGAGGAGGACACGCCCAAGCGTGTCGAGCTCGGTGGCGTTCCGGTGTCGGTCGTGCTCACCGAGGGCGAGGTGTTCGCGATCAACGACATTTGCTCGCACGCGAACGTCTCCCTGTCCGAGGGCGAGGTGGAGGACTGCCAGATCGAGTGCTGGCTGCACGGCTCCTCCTTCGACCTGCGGACCGGCAAGCCGTCCGGGCTGCCCGCGACGCGGCCCGTCCCCGTATACCCCGTTCAGATCCAAGGGGACGATGTGCTCGTCTCCGTCACCCAGGAGTCCTGAGACACCCATGGCAACGCTTGAGATCCACGACCTGCACGTCTCCGTCGAGGCCGAGGGCGGTCCGCGGGAGATCCTCCGCGGTGTCGACCTGACCGTGAAGCAGGGCGAGACCCACGCCATCATGGGCCCGAACGGCTCCGGCAAGTCGACCCTGGCCTACTCGCTCGCCGGGCACCCGAAGTACACCATCACCGGTGGCACCGTGACCCTGGACGGCGAGGACGTGCTGGCCATGTCCGTCGACGAGCGGGCCCGGGCGGGCGTCTTCCTGGCCATGCAGTACCCGGTCGAGGTCCCCGGCGTCTCCGTCTCCAACTTCCTGCGCACCTCGGCCACCGCCATCCGCGGCGAGGCTCCGAAGCTGCGCACCTGGGTGAAGGAGGTCAAGGAGGCCATGGAGCGCCTGCACATGGACCCCTCCTTCGCCGAGCGCAACGTCAACGAGGGCTTCTCCGGCGGTGAGAAGAAGCGCCACGAGATCCTCCAGCTCGAACTGCTCAAGCCCAAGATCGCGATCCTCGACGAGACCGACTCGGGCCTGGACGTCGACGCGCTGCGCATCGTCTCCGAGGGCGTCAACCGGGTGCGCGAGAGCGGTGAGGTCGGCACCCTGCTGATCACCCACTACACGCGCATCCTGCGCTACATCAAGCCCGACCACGTCCACGTCTTCGCCGCGGGGCGGATCGCCGAGTCCGGCGGCCCGGAGCTGGCGGACAAGCTGGAGGCCGAGGGCTACGAGGCCTATGTGAAGGGAGGCGCGTCCGCATGACATTGCAGCTGCCGGGCCTGCTGGACACCGAGGCGATCCGCAAGGACTTCCCGGTGCTGGACCGGCTGGTCCACGACGGTAAGAAGCTCGTCTACCTGGACAACGCGGCGACCTCGCAGAAGCCGCGCCAGGTCATCGACGCCCTCAGCGAGTACTACGAGCGCTACAACGCCAACGTCCACCGCGGTGTGCACACGCTCGCCGAGGAGGCCACGGCGCTGTACGAGGGCGCCCGTGACAAGGTCGCCGCGTTCGTCAACGCCCCGAGCCGCGACGAGGTGATATTCACCAAGAACGCCTCGGAGTCGCTGAACCTGGTCGCCAACATGCTGGGCTGGGCCGACGAGCCCTACCGCGTGGACAGCGAGACCGAGATCGTCATCACGGAGATGGAGCACCACTCCAACATCGTCCCGTGGCAGCTGCTCTCGCAGCGCACCGGCGCGAAGCTGAAGTGGTTCGGCCTGACCGACGACGGCCGGCTCGACCTGAACGACATCGAGCAGGTCATCACCGAGAAGACGAAGATCGTCTCCTTCACGCTCGTCTCCAACATCCTGGGCACGGTCAACCCGGTCGAGGCCATCGTGCGCCGCGCCCAGGAGGTCGGCGCCCTGGTGCTGATCGACGCCTCGCAGGCCGCGCCGCACATGGTGCTGGACGTGCAGGCGCTGCAGGCCGACTTCGTGGCCTTCACCGGCCACAAGATGCTCGGCCCGACGGGCATCGGCGTGCTGTGGGGCCGCCAGGAGCTGCTGGAGGACCTCCCGCCGTTCCTGGGCGGCGGCGAGATGATCGAGACCGTCTCGATGCACGAGTCGACGTACGCGCCCGCGCCGCACAAGTTCGAGGCGGGTACGCCCCCGATTGCCCAGGCCGTCGGTCTCGGCGCGGCCGTGGACTACCTGAGCGCCATCGGCATGGACAAGATCGCCGCGCACGAGCACGCGATCACCGAGTACGCGCTGAAGCGGCTGAAGGAGGTGCCCGAGCTGAAGATCATCGGCCCGGACACCCCCGAGGGCCGCGGCTCCGCGATCTCCTTCACCCTGGGCGACATCCACCCGCACGACGTGGGCCAGGTCCTGGACGAGCAGGGCATCGCCGTGCGCGTCGGCCACCACTGCGCGCGGCCGGTCTGCCTGCGGTACGGAATTCCCGCGACCACACGAGCGTCGTTCTATCTGTACTCCACTCCGGCCGAGGTCGACGCCTTGGTCGAGGGCCTGGAGCACGTACGGAACTTCTTCGGCTGAGGGACGGACGGCGAAGCCTGTGAAGCTGGATTCGATGTACCAGGAAGTTATCCTGGACCACTACAAGAACCCGCACGGCCGCGGCCTGCGCGACGGTGACGTCGAGGTGCACCACGTCAACCCGACGTGCGGCGACGAGATCACGCTGCGCGTCAAGCTCGACGGCACGTCCATCCGGGACATCAGCTACGAGGGCCAGGGCTGTTCCATCAGCCAGGCCAGTGCCTCCGTGCTCAACGAACTGCTCGTCGGCCGCCAGGTCGACGAGGCCGTGAAGGTCCAGGAGGTCTTCCTGGAGCTGATGCAGTCCAAGGGCAAGCTGGAGCCCGACGACGCGATGGAGGACGTGCTGGAGGACGCGGTCGCGTTCGCGGGCGTCTCGAAGTACCCGGCGCGCGTCAAGTGCGCGCTGCTGAGCTGGATGGCGTGGAAGGACGCCACCGCCCAGGCACTGGGCGATGGCGCGGTCAGGGAGTCCGCATGAGCGAGAACGCAGAAGTGACGACGACGAAGCCGGCGAGCGAGGAGGAGATCCGTGAGGCCCTCTACGACGTCGTCGACCCCGAACTGGGCATCGACGTCGTCAACCTCGGCCTGATCTACGGCATCCACATCGACGACAGCAACGTCGCGACCCTCGACATGACGCTCACGTCGGCGGCCTGCCCGCTGACCGACGTCATCGAGGACCAGGCGAAGTCGGCCACCGACGGCATCGTCAACGACCTGAAGATCAACTGGGTCTGGATGCCGCCGTGGGGCCCCGACAAGATCACCGACGAGGGCCGCGACCAGCTGCGCGCGCTCGGCTTCAACGTCTGACCCGCACGGGACCACGACCGCGGGACGCCGCTCCGGGGAGGAGCGGCGTCCCGCGGTCGTATTTTCGTTTGCGGGGGTTCCCCCGGGTCGGTGAGTCTCCGCGCATGAGCAGTCATTTCGCCGCCATCGGACTCGGCGTGACCGACCGGGACTCCTTCCGTTCACTCGTCGTCGGGCTCCTCGAACGCGCGGACACGCAGCACGTCGAGGGTGAGCTGAGGCGGCACGTGTGGACGGGCGCCGGAGGCGCCAGGGTCGTCATCGAGACGCAGGGGCGCTCGATCGCCCAGGTGCTGCTCTGCCTGGCGCCCGCCGAGCCGGTGCCGGTGGCCCGCGTGGCGCTGGTGGACGAGGAGACCGCCCGGCTCGAACTGCTGGACCGTCCCGGCGGGACGATGCTGTGCCCGCTCGCGGTGGAGCTGGAGGACCGCGCCGTGCTGCGCTCCCGGGGCGGTACGGCCCCCGAGGGCGAACTGCGCCTCGCCGCGCTCGCGGAGCGGCTCACCCTCCACACCGGGGGCAGGCAGGCGTACGACGCCGCGCAGGAGGAGGGCGAGATCGGTTTCGCGCCCGACTACCTCCTTCCCTTCGGCCTGTTCGCGCCCGAGGGGGCGGGCGAGGACTGGGTGCCCTCGGCGCACGCGGCGTTCGCCGGGGAGGTCCTGCTCGCCGAGGTCCACGAAGGCGGGGCAGGGGGCGGCCGCTTCCACTGGCTGCGGGTGCGCACCATCGGCGGCCACGAGGTCGATGTCGCCGTGGCCGGCGAGGAGTTGACGGACACCCCGGCCCCGGGGCACTGGGTGGACGGGGAGTTCTTCCTGACGGATTCGCTGGGCCTGGCGCCGGCGCCGGACACCGCCCGGAAGCGGTGGTGGCCGCGCCGGTCCTGAGGGGCCCGCCATGCGTACGAGCGTACACATCGATGTGTACGCTCGTACGCATGGCATACGCATTGCTGGGCGGGGCGATCCTCGCCGAAGTGCTCGGTACGACGTCCATGAAGTACAGCGACGGCTTCACCAAGCTGTGGCCCTCCCTCGGCACCACCGCCGGCTACCTGATCGCCTTCGCGCTGCTCGCGCAGACGCTCAAGTCGATGTCCGTGGGCACCGCCTACGCGATATGGGCCGGAGTCGGCACCGCGGCCATCGCCGCCATCGGCATGGTCTTCCTCGGCGAGGCGGCCACCGCCGCCAAGCTGACGGGGATCGCCCTGGTCATCGCCGGGGTGGTCGTCCTCAACCTCGGCGGCGCCCACTGATGGCCCGCCGGTACGACCCGGAGCGGCGGCAGCGCATCATCGACGCCGCGATCCGCGTCGTCGGCGAGCGCGGCATCGCCGGGCTGAGCCACCGGGCCGTCGCCGCGGCGGCCGACGTCCCGCTCGGCTCGACCACGTACCACTTCGCCACCCTCGACGACCTGCTGGTGGCCGCGCTGCGGCAGTGCAACGAGGTCTTCTTCCGGGAGGTCGGGGAGCGCGCCCTGCTCGGCTCGCCCGGCGCCGACCTCGCCGCGGAACTGGCCCGGTTCGTCGAGGAGACGGTCTCCCGGGACCGTCCGCGTGCGCAGCTGGAGTACGAGCTCTACCTCGCCGCGCTCCGCCACGATGCCGTACGCCCGGTCGCCGCGGAGTGGGTGGACCACATGGCCGCGCTCCTCACCCGGTGGACCGACCCGGTCACCGCCCGCGCGCTGGCCGCCCTCACCGACGGGATGTGCCTGCAGGCACTGCTGACCGGCCGCGACATCGACCGGGAGGAGGCCCGCGAGGTCTTCGCCCGGATCATCGGCACCTGTGACCGGGTTCGCTGACCTATACCGGCCGCGACCTGATCCGGCATCCTCACGCGCCGCATTCACGCCTTCACGTGATCGATTCTTGTAGAGCGTCGATCGGAGGGCAGTATGAAACAGGCGATGAAGGACATACCGAGGGTGGTGTGGCTCCTGGCCAGCGGCATGTTCTTCGTGGCGGCGGTGAGCTTCACCTTCGTCTACCTCTTCGTCTACCTGACCGGACCGCGGGGGCTCAGCACCTCCCAGGCAGGACTCATCGCCGGTGTGGGCGGCGTCGGCATGGTCGCCGGCAACTTCACCGGCGGCTGGTTCGGCGACCGCTTCGGGCACCGCCGCACCCTGATCACCGGCATGGTCGTGTCCGGTCTCGGCCTGGCGGCCCTGCCGCTGACGCCGACCGCCGCCCTCGCGGTGGTCTTCCCGGTCGCCCAGTACGCCACCGGCATCACCCGGGCCTCCAACTCGGCGCTCATCGCCTTCTCCGTGCCCGAGGGCTCCCGCCGTCAGGGCTTCGCCCTGCTGCGCTTCATGGCGAACCTCGGCGTCACCGTGGGCCCGCCGCTCGGTGCGCTGATCGCCACGACGATCTCGTACGACTGGCTGTTCGTGGCCGACGGCCTCGGCATGCTCTTCTTCGGTGTCTACGCGCATTTCATCCTGCCGGCGAACGGCAACCACCGGCCCAAGGGCGAGGCATCGCCCGACGCGCCCGGCCTGTGGACCGCGCTGCGCGCCCGGCCCGCCGTCCTGGTGCTGCTCGTCGCGATCCTGGTCGCCGACACCATCTACCGCCAGCAGTACTCCACCCTGCCCGTGTACCTGAAGGACCACGGCATCGGCACGGGCGTCTACGGCGCCCTCATCGCCATCAACGGCGCGCTGGTGATCCTCCTCGAACTCCCGGTCACCATCGCCCTGCGCCGGCGCGCCCCGCTGCCGATCATCGGCCTCGGCGTGATCCTGGTCGGGCTCGGCTTCGCCGCGCTGACCACCGGCGGATGGTACGTCGCGGCCGCCGTCGCGATGATGATCCTGCTGACCGTGGGCGACATCCTCTACAAGTCGCCGTCCACCGCCTACGTGGCCGACAACGCCCCCGACCACCTGCAGGGCCGCTTCCAGAGCATGTACGCCGGCGCGTCCATCAGCGGCGTGGTGCTGGCCGCCCCGCTCGGCGGCGTGCTCTACGAGCACGCGCCGGGCGCGCTGTGGCCGCTGTGCGCGGTGCTCGGCGTCATCGCCGGCGCGGCCGTACTCGGTGCCCAGCGGCTGCCGGGCGTACGGGACGCGGCCGCCGAACCGGACGCGGTCAAGGCCGCGACGCAGTCCTGACCGCCTCGAGCGCCTCCGCCACGCTCGCCGTGATGTCCGTGACCGGGTAGAACACCCGCCGGACCACCCGGTCCGCGCCGACCACCAGCGTCAGCCGCTTCAGCCGTACCGCGCCGCCCGCGCGGAAGGTCGGCAGCCGCAGCGCCGCGGACAGGGTCAGCTCCGCGTCCGACAGCAGCGGGAAGCGCAACCGCTCCCGCTCGGCGAACTCCGCCTGCTCGTCCGGACGCTGGGTGCTCACCCCGTGCACGGCCGCGCCCGCCGCGGTGAACTCCGCCTGCCGGTCCCGGTAGGTGCAGGACTCCAGCGTGCAACCCGCCGCACCCGGGATGTCGCCCCAGCCCGGGGGGTAGGACGCGGGCCGCGCGTAGGCGCCGGGGAAGCAGTAGAGGACCGTGAACGGGCGGTCCGCGGCCACCGGGTCGCGGAGTTCGCCGTCCGGGCCCGCGGGGAGCAGCAGCGCGGGCACGCGGGTCCCCGTCAGCGCGTGCACGCGCTCCGCCTCCCGTGAGCCGTCCGGTGCGGTGCCGGTGGTCGTGCCGTCGCCCAGCACCCACTGGTCGCCCCAGTCCTGGAGGGCGATCAGCACCGGCAGCAGCGCCCGGCCGCGCGGGGTGAGCCGGTACGCGTGGCGCACGGGGCGGTCCTGGTACGGCTCACGGGCCAGCACGTCCGCGTCGACCAGCAGGCGCAGCCGCTCGGCCAGCACCTTGCGGGAGACACCGAGTTCGCGCTGCAGGTCGTCGAAGCGGTCCACGCCGCGGGCGGCGTCCCGCACGATCAGCAGCGTCCACCAGTCGCCGACCACGTCGAGGGCCTGGGCGATGGAGCAATTCGCGTCACCGAGTTCTGTGCGGCGGGCCATGCCGCTATCCTGCCAGCCGGGAGTGAGTTTCCAAAAGGAACTCACTGGGCGGAGGAGGGGGTACGGGCATGCGCGAGGTGCCCAGGGTCGTCTGGTTGCTGGCCGCCGGGGTCTTCACGAACGCGGTCGTGAGCTTCACGTTCGTCTACCTCTTCGTCTGGCTGACCTCGGTACGGGGCCTGCCCGTCCCGGAGGCCGGGCTGATCGCCGGCACGGGCGGGGTGGGCCTGGTCGCCGGCAACTTCACCGGCGGCTGGTTCGGCGACCACCTCGGGCACCGCCGCGTCCTGCTCGCCGGGTCCGCCGTCTCCGGCGCCGGACTCGTCCTGCTGCCCGCCCTGCCGACCGCCGCGCTGCTGCCCGTCCTGCTGCTCGCGCAGTACGCGTCCGGCACCGTGCGGGCCGCCAACTCCGCGCTCGTCGCCGTCTCCGTCCCCGAGGGCGCGCGCCGCCAGGGTTTCGCCGTGCTGCGCTTCGCCTCCAACGCGGGCTTCACCGTGGGGCCGCCGCTCGGCGCGCTGCTGGCCGCCCGCACCTCGTACACCTGGCTCTTCGTCGCCGACGGCCTCGGCACCCTGCTCTTCGCCGGCTACGCCGCCCGCGCGCTGCCCGCCCAGGGCGCCCGCCGGGCCCGTGCCGTCCGCGCCGCCGGCGCCGACGGGTTGTGGGCGGCACTGCGCGCCCGGCCCGCCGTCGTGGTGCTGCTGGCGACGGTCCTGGTCACCGACACCGTCTACCGGCAGCAGTACTCCACCCTGCCCGTCTGGCTCGCCGACCACGGCATCGGCACCGCCGCGTACGGCCTGCTCATCGCCGTCAACGGAGGCGTCATCCTCTGCCTGGAGATCCCGGCCACCGTCGCCCTGCGCCGCCGCCCGCCGCTGCCGATCATCGGCACCGGGCTCGTCCTCGTCGGCGCCGGCTACGCCGCCCTGGCCGGCGGCCCGTACATCGCCGCCGCGGTCACGATGATGCTGCTTCTCACGGCGGGGGAGATCCTCTACAAGACCACCGCCACCGCCTACGTGGCCGACAGCGCCCCCGACCACCTGCAGGGCCGCTTCCAGTCCCTGTACGCAGGCGCCTCGGTCAGCGGTACCGTCCTCGCCCCGCCCCTCGGCGGCGGCCTGTACGAGGCCGCGCCCGGCGCGCTGTGGCCGGTCTGCGCGGTGCTGGCCGCGCTCAGCGGGGCGGTGCTGCTGGCGGCCGCCGCTCGGTGGCGGCGCGGCTCCGGGTCCGCCGACGCGGGTGCGCGGGACACCGGATCGGCCGGGGCCGAGGCGGGCGGGCGCCGGCGTTCCGGATGGCGGGCCGGTTGGGCAAGTGCGGGACGCAACGACTAGCGTTCGACACATGACTGAAACGACCGCCACCTCTCGCGCCACCGGTGCCGTTGCCGCAGGCCTCGCCACGATCGCCGCCGACGGCACCGTCCTCGACACCTGGTTCCCCGCGCCCGAGCTCGTGGCGGCGCCCGGCCCCGCCGGGACCGAACGGCTCTCCGCCGAGCAGGCCGCCGAGCTGCTGGGAGACGCCGCCCCCAAGGCCCTGGGGCCGGACCCGCGCCGCGGCGTCGAGGTCGTCGCCGTACGCACCGTCATCGCCTCGACCGACGACAAGCCGCTCGACGCGCACGACGCATACCTGCGGCTGCACCTGCTGAGCCACCGCCTGGTGAAGCCCAACGGCCAGAACCTGGACGGCATCTTCGGCCTCCTGGCCAACGTCGCCTGGACCTCCATCGGGCCCGTCCCCGTCGGCGACATCGAGCGCGCCCGCCTCGCCGCCCGCGCCGAGGGGCTGCACCTGTCGGTCTACGGCGTGGACAAGTTCCCGCGCATGACGGACTACGTCGTCCCCGCCGGCGTCCGCATCGCCGACGCCGACCGCGTCCGCCTCGGCGCGCACCTCGCGTCCGGCACCACGGTGATGCACGAGGGCTTCTGCAACTTCAACGCCGGCACGCTGGGCACCTCCATGGTCGAGGGCCGCATCAGCCAGGGCGTCATCGTCGGCGACGGCTCCGACATCGGCGGCGGTGCCTCGATCATGGGCACCCTCTCCGGCGGCGGCAAGGCGGTCGTCTCCATCGGTGAGCGCTGCCTCCTCGGCGCCGAGGCCGGCATCGGCATCTCCCTGGGCGACGACTGCGTCGTCGAGGCCGGCCTCTACGTCACCGCGGGCACCCGGGTCTCCCTCCCCGACGAGACCATCGTCAAGGCCAAGGAGCTCTCCGGCGCCAACAACCTCCTCTTCCGCCGCAACTCCATCACCGGCGCGGTCGAGGTCCTCCAGCGCACGGGCTCGTGGGGCGGGCTGAACGAGATCCTGCACAGCCACAACTGACCGCCGGCGGCCGTGACCTGCGGCTGTCTTTTCGATCAACGTCCTGATCCGCTGCTGAGCTGTCGGCAGTTGTCGACGTTGGTCATCGCCGAGCGCCCTTCCACGGCCCGAGGACGGCCCGGGAGGGCGCTCGTGCAGGAGCCCCGCTCCAGGAGTTCGATCCGGGCGCCGTCCGGCGGTACCACCGTGTGGTCGGGACGAGCCTGCGGGGCCCAGCGACTCTCCCGGCCACGCTCGCGCGGGAGCGCCCCGCAGCGGGTGGCTGCGGGGCGCATACCGGGTACTAGTCGACCATCTGCCCGTCGTACGTGCCGCCCTTGCAGGTGTTGGTCGCCCAGTCGACCGTTCCGCCGCCCTGCTCGCACTCACCCGGGGTGGGGCTGGCGGTGGTGGCGGCGGTGGCTGCGGTGGCGGTGGCGGCGCCGGTGAGGCCGAGTCCCGTGAGGGCTGCCGTGGCGATGACGGCGGCGAGGATTCGTCGAATGCGCATGTGGTTCCCCTTTCACGCATTGCCTCGGTTCGGACACTAGTCAGCTTGATCTTCACCCATGTGGGTGGCACGTCACGATGCGCCATTCGGGTGACGGCGCTGTCGGGTGCGGGGCCTGATTCGGCGCGTGCGGGAGGGCCGGGGCCGCGCTGGTGGAGTTGGGCGTGGTCGAGCAGCGGGATCACGCGGTCATGGAGGTGGCCGCGGGCGCCCCGGTGGTCGAGGTCGCGGCACGTCATGGGGTCTCGCGGAACGACGCGACGTCACGACTGTCGGGCGGCTATGACCCGAATTTCGTCCATTGCCCTTCGGAGACCACCTCGACGGAGCCGTCGACGACCTGGATGGCCGTCTGTTCGTCGATGGCGTAGGCCGGGACGCCGATGTCGGCGGCCCAACGCTCCGCGTCAGCCGGGGTGTTCGTTGGGAAGGCGTCCAGGTGCGGGAAGATCGAGAAGTCGACGACTCCCAGAGTGCGGTCGTCCGGCGCGGACGCCCACTCGACGAAGTACGCTCCGATCCGGGGCGTCATCACCATGCTTCCGGCGCTCACTCCCACCCAGACCGTGTCGGGCAGCGAAGGCAGCAGATCGGCCAGCCCGGACTCCCGCATCCAGTGGCACAGGTACGTCGCGTCGCCGCCGTCGACCAGGAGCACGTCGGCCTCCCGGACCCAGGGGACCCATCGTTCTGCGCCGATGGTGGGCAGTGCGGTGAGTTCGAGGACGCCGAGTGACGCCCAGCCGAGGCCGGTCAGGTGCTGCCACCGGGGCTCGGCGGCTACGAGGCCCCGCACCGATGTCGGCCCGCACATCGGGTGACCCCATTGTGCTGTCGGGATGCAGAGGGCGTGGCACTCGGCGATCGGCTTGCCGAGGAGCTTGACGAGCGCCGTGTGGATGCTCGGGTTCGTGACGCCGCCTGACGTGAGCAGGAGCTTCAAGGTGCCTCCAAATTCGCGTGCGGAAGGTGGATGTACCTGAAGACCCGAGACCGTGCTGGAACTCATCGCAGTCCGGGCGACCTCTTCAGAGGCCCTTCAGGTCGCCGGGGCTCTCGGCTCGTCCTCCGGCTGCCATCGACGTTCATGGGACACCCTGAACCGGTGGCGGCGGCCTTGGCCGACGTGACGAGCGCCCCCCGCGGGAGGGCGCTCGCGCGTTGAGGGAGCTGTGCCTCGTATGCGTCAGATCGCCTCGCCCTAGGCCGTGTCGTCAAATGCCCGCCTGCCCCGCGGCGCCTGGCACGGCACTCCCCCAGCCTTCGGCCGGGGGTGCCCCCACGCTGCGTTGTCGAATCGTCCGAGTAGCCCACTACGAGGACGACTCGCCGCCTTGCGATGCACCGCACCAGACGCCGCTGGGCCCGCCCTTCGGGCGGCCGGCGCTCATTTGACGACACGACCTAGGTGTATTGCCTTGTGAGGTTGGGGACGCGGCTGGCGGGTGGTTTGCCGTTCAGCGCGGTGTGTCCGCGGTGGTGATTGTAGGTGTGCAGC
>NZ_JBEXSX010000101.1:0-24231 GCF_040613835.1 Streptomyces sp. NPDC006207
CCACCACGTCGGCCGGGCCCCCGCCCGCCAGCACCTCGACGGACTCGCGGACCTCAAGCGCGTTGCCCGCGGTCAGGCCGAGCGTCTGCGTGGACGGCTGTTGAGTTCAGCGGCGACGGCGGCGCCACGCCCCGGTCAGCGACGAGCGGCTCTGTTTCACGAGAAGGGGTTGCCGCGGGACACAAACGCCTGATCAGGTGGGCCGTCGACGGCACCGAGGCACGGATTCTCGCCGCCGTCCTGGCCACGGCCGACACGGATGACGACGTGAGTGGACGGTCCCCCACCATCTGCCGGGCCCATCGGCACGCGGCTGGGCTTCCGAAAAGGGGGGCTGCGCGACGGGGGCGTGTGAGGTGGCGTCGCCGACGACAGCGGGCTCACGCCAGCCCGCCCTTCCGTCAGCCCGACGCGACGACCAGGTCGACACCCTGGACCAGGGTGCGCGCCGCGGACCGGGAGTCGCCGAGGCAGCCCGCGACCATTGCCCCGTCACGTAGGGCGACCACCAGGTCGGCGGACTGCCGGGGGTCCGCGACGCCCATGGTCGCGAAGGCGTCCTCCAGTACCTGGTGGAACCACTCGCGGTGCCTCAGCACGGCTTGGTGGATCGGACACTCCCGATCCGGGTACTCCGCGGCCGCGTTGATGAACGGGCAGCCCCGAAACCCCTTACCGCAGATCTCCTCGCCGATGCCGTGCGCGACGACGCCGAGCAACGCGGTACCTCCCCCCGTCTTCTCGGCCGCCACTGCCACCCGGGTCCGGATGTCGTGATCGGTGGCGTCCAGGTAGCCGCGCACCAGGTCGTCCTTGCCCTCGAAGTGCCGGTAGAAGGTGCCGCGTGCGACGTCGGCCTCCGCCATCACCCGGTCGACGCCGACAGCGCGAATCCCCTCGGTGTAGAAGAGCCTGCTCGCCGTGGTCAGCAGCCGCTCCCTCGCCGCCGACTTGCGGTACGCCAAGGCCGACCAGTACCGCAACCTCTTCCTCAGCAACCGCGTCAGCAGCAAGGCCGCCGCCGAACTCGCCGCCACCCAGAGCCCCGCCGCCCCCGAGGCACTCGGCGAAGCCTCCGGCGCCCCCGCCTGGAAGACCATCCAGTCCTGGTACCTCGTCTCCAAGGACGACCACGTGATCCCGCCCGCCACCGAGCGCTTCATGGCCGAGCGCGCCCACGCCCACACCGTCGAGGCCGACACCCCGCACGCCGCACAGGTGACCAACCCGGGCATCGTCACCGACCTCATCGAGAAGGCCGCCGGGTCCGTCCACTGACAGCAAGCGGGCCCCGGCATCGCCCGGCGGCCCGGCCGACCCCGCACGACGGCCCAGGCCGTCGTGCGGGGAGGGGGCGTGGACGGCGCGTCCGCCGAACGGCGCGCAGCCCGTCCCGCACACGAAGGAAGGGGCATGGACATGTCCGATGAGCACGGCATGTCGGTGACCGACAAGGTCCTGGCGTTGCTCCGCGCCTTCTCCCACGAAGACCCCGCGCTCACCCTCACCGAGTTGTCCAGGCGAACGGGCCTGGCGCTGCCGACGGTTCATCGTCGTGCTGCCGAACTCGTCGCCTGGGGAGCCCTGGAGCGTGGACCCGACCGGCGCTACCGGGTGGGCCTGCGGCTGTGGGAGGTGGCCACCCTCGCGCCTCGCGGCTTCCCGCTGCGCGACGCGGCCCTGCCGGTCCTGTACGACCTGTACGACGTGACCAAGGAGCAGCACATCCATCTCTCCGTGCGGGACCACCTGGACGTTGTCTTCCTCGAGCGTCTGAGCGCGCCGGGCGCCCCGCAGGCCGACAGCCGGGTGGGAGGCCGCTTCGGAGCGTTCGCCACGGGAGCGGGACTCGTCCTGCTCGCCCACGCGCCTGACGACGTTCGAGAGGAATAGAGTGCGGAAGGTCAGTAGTCGCTCACCCTGTCCGGTCCGGCGGCATCCCGAGGATTTCAGCCCAGGGCGGGATAGTCGCCGGCAGCGAGGTCGTCGATCAGGCGTGGGTGGGTGGGCTTCCAGCCGAACCGTTCCCGGGTCAGTGCACTCGACGATGGCATGTCAAGGGCGAACACGTGACCGATGGGGCCGAAGCCCTCAGCCGGCGCCGACTCGACCGGGACCGCGAGAACGCCGCCGATGGCCTCGGCCAGCGACCTCATGGTGTCGCCCTCGTCGGTCACCGCGTGCAGGACCGTGCCCGGCGCAGCGTCCTCGAGTGCGATGCGGAACAGCCGGGCCGCGTCAAGCAGGTTGACCGCCGGCCACCGCTGTGTGCCGTCGCCGACGTACGCTGACACGCCCGTCTTCTGCGCGGCGGCGATGAGCACCGAGCAGAAGCCGTATGTCGACCCGCGTTGGTGCACGGAGCGCGGCAGCCGCACGACAGAGGATCGGACGCCCTGGGCGGCCAGGGTCAACACCGCGTCGGAAGTGCGGCCGCGGCCACCGACCGGACCGTTGGTGGTGTCGCGGTCCTCCTCGGTGGAGGTGTGGCCCGGCACCATCGGCGTGAGGCCGGCATGCACGAACGGCTTGCCACTGCCTTCGAGTGCGGCCGCGAGGGTCTGCACGGCGCGCGCTTCCTCGTCGATGCCCTGTTCCAAGTTGCTCCAGTCGTTGCTGAAGGCCAGGTTGATGACACCGTCGGCCTGCGTGGCGCCGGCACGGAGGCTGTCGAGGTCGGTGAGGTCGCCGCGGAGCGGCGTCCCGCCGGCGGCGGCGACGGCCGTAGCCGCGGCATCGGAGCGGACGAGGGCGAGGACCTCGTGACCAGCCGTGATGAGTTCGGGAACGACAGCGGAGCCGATGCTGCCGCTGGCGCCAGTGACGAAAACGCGCATGGGAGGCTCCAGATGACTGCTGCGACACTGCGTCGCAGGATGGGTAGGGGTCAGGCGTGGCGGTCGTAAGTGTGTGGATCCACGGGTCGCTTGGACTTGGGAAGCCCGCCGACCACGAGACGGTAGGAGTCGGTGACGAGTTCCTTCACCAGCTTGTCGTCGATGGCGTCTCCGCCTTCCACCGTGATCCAGTGCCTCTTGTCCATGTGGTAGCCGGGGGTGATGCCCGCGTATTGCTCACGCAGGGCTGTGGCGTCGTCAGGATCGGCTTTCAGGATCAGGACGGGGCGTCCAGGCATATCGGTCATGAGCATGAAGACCTTGCCGCCCACCTTGTGGAGCTCCCAGTCGGGGCCGAAACGACGCTCCTGGTCGGTGCCGGGTAGTTCCGCGGTGTAGTCGCGCGCGATCTTCTGCAGTTCCTGTCCGTCCAAGGTGATTGACTCCTCTGTCGGTTCGGGTCCTTGCGCCGGTCGGTGGCCGATGGCCGTGGCGTGGATCGGGACCATGACCTGCCGCTCGGACGGTGGCCGTCCACCACCTACGGGAGGACGCGGATGACGGTCTTCCCGAGGCGCCGGGTGGTCGGATTGAGGGCGCCGATGGCATCGTCGAGGCTCGCGACGTCGCCGATGTTGGTCCGCAGCCGTCCGTCCCGCACCCGCTGCACGATCTCGCCGAGTGCGAGGCGATCGGCTTCGACGACGAAGTCGACGGCCAGGCCGTCGGCGGGCCGTGCTTCGACGGGGCCGACGATGGACACCAGTGTTCCTCCGGCCCTGATGAGGGCGGCGGACTGCTTTTGGACGTCGCCACCGATGACATCGAAGACCAGGTCGACGCCGCCGACGTCCTTCAGCGTGTCGTTCTCGAGGTCGACGAACTCGTGCGCGCCGAAGTCGAGGGCCTTGTCGCGGTCGGCGGAGCGTCCGGTGCCGATGACGTAGGCGCCGGCTTCACGCGCGAGCTGGGTCACCATCGTCCCGACTGCCCCGGCTGCGCCGTGGGCGAGGACGGTCTGACCGGCCTGGAGGCGGCCGTGCTGGAACAGGCCCTGCCACGCGGTCAGACCTGAGATCGGCAGGGACGCGCCTACCGTGAAGTCGACGTCGCCTGGCAGCGGTGCGAGGTTGCGTGCTTCGATCGCCACGTACTCCGCGAGGGTGCCGTCGCGGTGCCAGTCGGCGAGGCCGAACACCCGCTGCCCGACCGAGAGCCCCGTCGTGCCGTAGCCGAGAGCACTGACCACTCCGGCCAGCTCGTGGCCGGGGATCGACGGGGTCTTGTCACGGCCGGCGCGATCGGCCCAGGTGGACGGCCACTCCATCTCTGTGGGGACGAAGCCCGACGCATGGATCCGAACGATGACGTCGTTGATCGCTGCGAGCGGCTCAGGCCGCTCCGTCAGCGTCATTCCGGCCGTTCCGGCGGCCGGGTCGGTGACCACAATGGCTTTCATCGAAATGGCTCTTCCTGGTAGGTGTGGTGGGTTTTGGTTTCCGGGCGGCCTTTTAGACGAAGGTGAACAGCTGGTCCGGGTCGAAGCGTGAGATCGGGGTGGTGTACACCCTTTCCGGGTCGGGGTAGCCGAGGGCCAGCAGCACCGTCGTGGTGTGTCCCCTCTCGCGGATCTTGAAGGCCTTGTCGACACTGGTCGGGTCGAACCCCTCCAGCGGCGTGGCCTCGACGCCGAGTTCGGCGGCCGCCATCATGGTCAGGCCCACCGCCATGTAGGTCTGCTTCTCCATCCAGTGGTTCAGGTCCTTGTAGCCGTAGTTGCGAAGGTTGAGGAAGTCCCGGGTCATGGATTCCCACAGCTCCTGCTTGGATGGATCAGGGAACCGGCCATCGGCCCTCTCCTTTGCGAACACCGCCTCGAGGTGGGTGTCGGGCAGATCTGCCCGGGTGGTGAGGATGATGGTGTGCGACGCGTTGAGGATCTTCTCGCCGTTGTCCCGGAATCGTTCGCCCAGGTTGTCGGCGAGCCGCTCCTTGCCTTCGGACGTGGCGAGGACATAGAAGTGGTTGGGCTGTACGTTCACCGATGACGGCGCGGAGCGCAGGAACCGCAGCAGCTGCTGAAGGGTTTCCCCCGGAATGGTCTTGCTGGGATCGAAATACCTGGTGAGATGCTTGTTCATGAGCTTATCGAGGTTCATGGGAATATGCCTTTTTCTTGCGATGAGTGGGTGAGGAGCGGTGATTCGCAGGGTCTGGGCTAGTTCGATCCGCGGGAGATTAGTTCGCCGATGCGGTCGAAGCTGGTTCCTGTCGTCGCGGTGCTGAGGTCACCCGCGACGAGAGCCGTAATGGCCTGGTCGAGTGCCTCCATTGCGTGGGTGTAGAGCGCTGGACCCACGCTGATGCGCTTGACCCCGGCCTTCTGCAGTTCGGCGACGGTCAGCACCTTGTCCGCCGGCGAGACGAGGACGTTCACCGGCGTCGGCGCGACGGCGGTGACGATCGCGACGAGCGCGTCGAGGTCGGGTGGGTAGGGGGCGTAGAGCACATCCGCGCCGGCCTCCGCGAAGGCCGTCAGACGCCGGATGGTGTCGTCGAGATCGGGCCGCCCCTGGATGAAGTTGTCGGTGCGGCCGGTGACGACGATGCGCCCCTTGGCAGCCTCGACGGCGCTCCGTATGCGGTCGACGGCTTCGTCGAAGTCGCGGATCGGTTGATCGGGATTGCCCGAGGTGTCCTCGATCCCGATACCGGCCAGGCCGGACTCGACGGCGGCTTCCACGGTGGCAGCGACGTCCTCGGGCGTGTCGCCGTAGCCGTCCTCGAAGTCCCCGTTGACGGGCAGCCCGGTGAGACGGCCGAGCAGCCGCGCATGCTCAAGGTGCTCACCACAGGTGACTTCGTGACGCCCGTCGGACCGGCCGAGTGTGGTGGCGAGCGCCGCCGATGACGTCGCGATCGCCTCGAAGCCGGCATCGGCCAGCATCAGCGCCGACAGGCCGTCCCATGCGTTCGGCATGACGAGGCCGCCGTCGCGGGTGTGCAGCGCCATGAATTTCTCGTAGAGGTCGGAGCCCGGCATATCGAACCTTTCCCGAGTGATCGCTTTGGGGCGGTGAGGGGTTCACCGGCTGTGTGCGCAGCCTCGACGGGGTCCCGGCAATCAGCCGGGCGTACCGGCCGAGTTGGCAGCGGGGATGTCGCTGTGCCTCGGCTGGCCGGCTCCGGCCTCGCCCCCCTCTTTGTGCAGCCGGACTGGGCCGAGCACTGAGAAGTCGATGCCTGCATGCATGGTGCCTACCGCCCTGGAGATCCTCGTGAGGCCACGCTGCTTGGCTGTCCGCAGGGAACCGCCTTCTCCAAACGTACCGCAGATCGGCGACTTTTTCGGACCAGATAGTCCTCTCATCCTGGCGAGGCATCCGGATTCTGTGCGGCTAGTCCCCATCTGTGGCGGGTGAGGCCCTGGAATCAGTGGACGAAAACGTCCTCTCGTGGTCACGCATCGCTGGGCCGCCTTCGCCCGTCGGGGAAGCGTGGTCACGTACGGAAACCGCGGCGGAACCCCGTGTGACGCAGCGCCGGGACTTCTTGGTGCCGCCTCGCCGTCAGGGGCAGCTCAGCTCCGGTGCGGCTATGGCTTTCGGCGCGCATGAGCGTCGTGCGGAACCGGTTCAGGGAGGGGGATCCGTCGTGGCGCCACCGTAGGAGGTGGTCTTCGATGGGGTCCCAGATGCGTTCGGGGCCGCCTTGGCGGACCCGCCAGGCGTGCGGACCGGGCTGGAGCAGGGCCCGGCTCCCGGCGGCGGTGTCCACGAGCAGCTGGCCTTGGGTGCCGAGGTCGAGCCGTTGTGCCCCGGGTGCTGTGGTCTCGGCCACGAACCGGGCAGCCCAGTCGTCCAGGATGCTGGCGTCGATGACGGTGCCGCCGTCGGTGACGGGGAGCATGCCCAGGTGCGGGCGAGCATGCAGGAAACCTGCCCGTTCAGGAGCCGTCCGGTCGCACTGCCGTCGTCGTGGACGGTGAGGCGGGCCAGTTCCGAGGAGTGCATCCACCCGCCCAGGGCGGCCAGGATCTGGCCGCCCTGGGCGGGTCTGGGAGCCACCGCTCTGGGATGGTGAGGGCGCCGCAGGTGGCGATGACCCGGTCGTGCGGGGCGGCGTCCTTGTGTCCGGCCAGGCCGTCGCCGGTGATCAGGCCGGGGGCGTGGCCGAGGGTGGCCGGCGTGGTTGCGGCCGCGCCCGCAACCGCTGGGTCCATTTCGACGGAGGTGACCAGGTCGTCTCACAGGCGGTGACACAGCAGCGCGGAGGAGTAGCCGGTGCCGGTGCCGTCGCATGACCAGATACGACCTCGCCTTGTCGAGGCAACGTTGCCACGGGGGACCCGGAAGGCCTCTTCCGGCGCGGTTGCGCGGCAGCCAGTCCTTGAACGTTGGCCAAGGTGCCGCGTCGTCTTGGCTGGTGGGCGGTGGTGGCCGGTTGCCGCTCGCAGGCGAACGGTGCTAGCTGTCCGTTCGGCGAGCGGCGTCGGCCGGATGTTGGAGAGGTCGGTCCGGCGGAAGACCGTCAGCTCACCGCACGCGGGTACCGGCGCGGAAGACCGCCTGTACGTCGAGGACGGCTGCGGGATCATGCGCAAGGTCGCCGCCCACGACGAGAAGGTCCGCGTCGGCACCGGCGGAGATGCGGCCCTTGCGGCCCTCGACGCGGCACAGGCGGGCCGCCAAGCTGGTCATGGACCTGAGCGCGTCCAGCGGCGCGACGCCCAGCCGGGCGAGGTCGGCCACGCCGTGGGGGAGGACGTTGTGGGGCTTCCAGGGCCCGATGCCGGCGTCCGATCCGATGACGACATGCGTGCCGTGCTTGTGCAGGTTGCGGTACGTGTCCAAGACGCTGTTGACATGTGCGGACATGGCATGTGCGGTCATGGCCTTGGGCGGCTGCACGGCTTGTCCGGGGGCCAGGCCCAGCGTCAGGCTGACGAAGGTGCCCTTCCTCGCGATGGTGTCGATGAGGTCAGGGTCGGTGGCGACGCCGTCGGCGCTGAGGAAGGAGACGTGTTCCAGGCTGTCGACGCCCGCATCAACGGCGTCCCTGATGGCCTGGATGCCGTGGGCGTGGGCAGCCACCGGCAGCCCGAGGCGGTGTGCTTCGTCCACGACGGCACGCAGGTCGTCCAGGCTGTACTGGGATGCGTGCGGCGGTACCGAACCGGGTGTCATGTGGCCGCCGCTGGCCATGATCTTGACGACGGAACAGCCGCGGGTGTGACGCTCGCGGACGGCGGCACGGAGCGCTTCGGCGCCCTCGACCTCGCCGCCGAGGAAGTGGCAGTGGCCGCCGGGCGTGGTCAGCGGGGGGCCGGCGGCCAGGATCTCCGGACCCTGCTCCGGGTGTTCGGTCAACTCCTCCACGAGAGTCAGCGAGAGGTAGCCGCGGTCGCCGAGGTCGCGCATCGTGGTGATGCCGGCCAGTAGGGCGGACTGGGCGGCGGCCCGCATGTGTGCGAGCAGGTCACTGTCGGAGGCGGAGACCAGGGACGTCACGGGGTCCGGTCCGGCGTCGAAGGCGAGATGGACGTGAGTGTCGATCAGGCCGGGCAGCAGACAGGCCGAGACGCCGAAGTCGATGACCTCGCTGCCGTCGGCGGGCAGCGCGCCGGTTCGGTCGACGCGCACGATACGGTCCCCCGAAACATGCACAGTGGCCGGACCCGACAGGGTGTATCCGTCGAACATCGAACCGGCATGCAGGGCAAAGGAATTCAACAGTATTTCTCCGATCGGAAGGCGTGGGTCGCTCGGCGCCTCGGCACATGCGGGATTCGACTCCTGCCAGGTCGACGAAGGGGTTCGCACGGGAGCCCCGCCGACGGCCCCTATTCGGCAGTGCGGGGGCCGCTCCTTGACCAGGCGATGCTTCGCCGCCCGGGACGCATGGTCGGTGAGGACTGCCGCCTGTGAGGCTGGTGCCGCCGTGCCCGATGCCCTCGCAAGGTCTGCGCCCCGTCAAGAAGACGACGTTGCCCCCACTGGTGTGGCAATGCGCCGTGAGCGTGGGGGGCGTCAGCCGAAGAACTTCTCCAGCTCGGCGGCGAGCGCCGCAGGCTGCTCCTCGGCGATGTAGTGGCCGCTGTCGGCGATGGTGGCGTAGCGGATGTCGGTGGCCTTGCCCTCCATCATCGCCTGCACCACGGCGACGTACTGGCCACCCAGCCCCAGGACCGGCATCGTCAGCGGCGGGTAGGAGTTGTTGTCGGCCAGGTCCTGGTGGAACGTCCGGTACACGCCGAAGGCCGCGGCCACCGCTTCGGGCGCGTCGTAAGCCGCGGCGTATACGGCACGGCTTTCCTCGCTGATCCGCTCCGGGTGGAGCGCCAGGTGCTCGGTCGACCAGTCGATGATGTGCCGGAACCGTCCCGCCAGCAGCTTGACGGGCAGGCCGTCGACCTGGCTCAGCGGATACCACCAGGCGTTCGGCTGTTCCGGGGTGGGGAAGGGACTGATGACGTCGAGGAATATCTGGGAGAAGGGTCCGCCCTCCCAGATGGCGAGCTTCTTCGTGGCCTGGGGGTGGTTCGCGGCGAAGCTGTAGGCGACCATCGCCCCGATGTCCCCGCCGGCGATGTTGACCTGCTCGTGGCCCAGGCCGCGGATCAGTTCGTGGACGTCCTGCGCCATGTTCTTCTTGTCGTAGCCGCCGGCGGGCTTGTCCGACGCGCCTTGCCCGCGGTAGTCCACGGCGATGACGCGGAAGCGCTGCGCCAGTGGGGGGAGGAGTTCGCGCAGAGCGTGCACGGTGCGCGGCCACCCGTCCATGAGGACGAGCGGCTCGCCCTCGCCTCCGGTGACGTAGTGCAGCCGGGTGCCGTTCACGTCGGCGTAGCCGTGTTCGAATCCTTCGAGCATGCTTGGTTCTCCTGTGTGCGATGGCGGTCACTTGCCCGGAGGTCGGGCCATGACCGGTTGAACGCCGGCCTTGCCGGCGGATGCCCCCGTGCATGACGAGCACCCGGCCCTCTTTTGCCGCAACGCGGTCGGGCCGTGGGTGGTGTGGAGTCAGGAGGGTTCCGGAAGGATGATCGACTTCGCCAGCCCGGCCATGATGTCGAACCGGGCGAGCTGGTCGTCGTCGATGACCGACGGAGGCCCCTCACCGGGCCGGGCGGGGAGGGCGTGATCGACGAAAATCTGTTCCAGGCCCGGAGGCGTGAAGATGAAAATCATCCTTGCGGCGTGGCTGCCCTTGTTCTTGAAGCGGTGACGGACCCCCCGGGGGATGTGAATGAAGTCGCCCGCGACCGCGGTGAAGAGATGGTCCCCGTCGAGGAACTCCAACTCCCCGTCGAGGATGTAGAACGTCTCCTCCTGCTCGGGGTGCGCGTGAGGAACGGGTCCGCCGCCGGCCGGAACCGTGGCCTCGATGAAGCCCATCCCGCCGTTGGTCTGCGCACCCGTGGCCTTGATCGTGTAGACGTCACCCGCGGCCCACACCGTCGGGCCCTTGCCTGACGGCACATGGAGCGCGCCGCGCTTGTTCCAGTGCGGGTCGTGTGAGTCGAGATCGGCCAAGGAAAAGGTCATCGGTTCCTCGAAGTCTGGCTGGGATTGACATGGAAGGCGTCACAGCCGTCCGTCCGGGCCTGTGACGCATCGCGAAACCGGGCATGTCGCCGGCCGGGAAGGCGGAGCGTCAGGCGCTTCGGTGGAGGGGAGTGCCTTCGACCCGCCAACAGCCCTGTTCCGCGGGGGGATGCACGGAGTGATCACATCTGGATCGTGGAGGGAAACCCCGTGTCCGGAGTCCCCGGGATCAAGGCATTCCCGCAACGGTCGCGGGCGGCCGTGATGGGGTCACGCGTCACGAGCAATCTCGCACCGAGTTCCGTCCCATGAAGCAGGTATGACCCCGTAACTGATCGCAAAGTCGCACAGGAGCCCGGCAACGCCCCAACCGACCCTAACAATTACCTTACGGAGTTCCATTCGCGGCCTTTCGGTTCATTGTGATTGCGAGGCGGATGACTCGGAGCGCTGCCCGGCGCCTTCGTCACCCCTCCGCGGACACGGCGTGGGCCGTGCAAAGGCGCGACAGCCCGCCGTCCGCCGCGAAGCGGCCGTGCTGGTCGCAGTCATGAGCGAAGGGTGTGATCGGCGCTGCGACCCGACAGGGAGCGGCGAGCGACCGAGCTCAGTCCGTGGACGGCCGGCCTTCGACAGGAAGGGACCGCTTGCCCAGGTTCCGCCAGGCTATGGCGCCCAGGAGCGGGGTCAGGACCATGATGACGACCCAGCCCGCCTTGGGCAGTATGCGAATGCGGGCTTCGGGGGTCCTTATGCAGTCAACCAGAGCATAGATGTACAACACCGCGATTATCCCGTATATCGCGCATTCCAGCACTGCCGTCACGGGGTTATCTCCTGTGCCGCAGCAGTGATTACCGCAGGCAGTCCGGCAGATCCCCTGTCATGCCCGGTAGTTGTGGTCACGATGATTCCGCCCTTCCTGTGATCGTTACGGTTGGCTCGGTGCGCAGCCAGGCAACTTCGTTGCCCCTGAGCGAATACGGTCAGGAGTTGGCCGGGCGGCGCGATCCGCCGGCTCGCTCCGCTGCCACTTCCTCAGGTGGACGAGACAGCCACCGCCAATGTGACGGGTGCGGCGGGGCTTGCTGACGAAGGAGCGCTTGCGTGCCATCGGCCAAGCGCGGCGCCCGGCAGGAGACGGAGCATCCCTGGGGCCCCACGCCCTGGCCAACTCGTGGGCGCCGAAGCGAACGTGGCCGGCGATGCGGCCCTTCGGGCCGGGGTGCCGGGGAGTCGTCCGCCGGCCCGCCGTCGCAGACGCCGACCGGCCGGATCGTGTCGCCACCGCGCCGCCCCGTGGCCATGTCGTCGTTGGGACATGTCGCTTCCGCGACATGCGGATACCAGTGACATGTGCTGGGACACCACTGATTCTGTCGTGCAGCTCACGAACTGGCTCTGAATGAAAGGTGTCTGACGGATGTCATGGTTCCGTCTATCGACGGCGATATCGACCGTACTGGTGGTGACGGTCGGCGGTGTGGCGTCCGCCTCCGCCGGTACGGGTGCGGAAGGAAAGGCGCGATTCGTCGAGCGCGCGAAGGCGGATTCCGCCACCGTGCGACTGCTCACCGGCGACCTGGTGACCGTGACCTCGTTGCCCGACGGAAGGCGTACCGCCTCGGTGCGGCGCGGGCCCGGGCGCGAGCACGTCTCCTTCAGGACGCTGGAGGGGGACGACAAGGCGCTCACGGTGGTGCCGTCCGACGCCGAGGCGCTGGTGACCGCCGGCACGCTGGACCGCCGGCTGTTCGACGTGACGGCGTTGATCGCCCAGGGCTACGACCAGGCCCACGCCTCCGCATTGCCGCTGATCGTCGCCTCCCGGCCCGCAGCGGACGGGACCAGAGGGACCGCGCGTGCGGCCAAGGCCGCCGCGGACACCGCCGACCGGCTGGTGGCGTTCCACGCGCCCACCACGCCCGCCCGGAACCTGCCCAGCATCGGCGCCCGCTCGCTGCGGGTCGCCGGCGACGACCTGGGTGCGTTCTGGAAGACGCTGAACCCTGGTGGGCCCTCCGACGCCGCCCGCGCCGCGGTCGCTCCGCGGATCTCGCTGGACGGCAAGGTCAAGGCCGTTCTGGACCGCAGTACCGCGCAGATCAACGCGCCCACCGCCTGGAAGGCCGGTTACGAGGGCCAAGGCGTGAGGGTGGCGGTCCTGGACACCGGTGTGGACGCGGCCCACCCCGACCTGGCCGGGCGCATCGCCCAGGCCAAGGACTTCTCCGGCAGCGGCAACACCGACGACCGCTTCGGTCACGGCACGCATGTCGCCTCGACCGTCGGCGGCACCGGCGCCGCGTCCGCCGGGACGCGGCGCGGCGTGGCGCCCAAGGCCGACCTGCTGGTCGGCAAGGTACTGGGCGACAACGGTTACGGCACCGAGTCGCAGGTCATCGACGGCATGGAATGGGCGGCCGACGAGCACGCCGAGGTCGTCAACATGAGCCTCGGCTCGGAGAGCGCCTCCGACGGCACCGACCCGATGAGCCAGGCCGTCAACACCCTCACCGCCTCCACCGGCACGCTGTTCGTCATCGCCGCCGGAAACGCGGGCCCGAGTCCGGGCACGGTCGGTTCCCCGGGTGCGGCCGACGCGGCGCTGACCGTCGGGGCCGTCGACCGCGACGACTCGCTGGCCCCCTTCTCCAGCCGCGGCCCTCGCGCCGGCGACGGGGCGGTCAAGCCCGACGTGACCGCTCCCGGTGTCGGCATCGTGGCCGCCCGCGCCTCAGGCACCACCATGGGCACCCCGGTCGACGCCGACTACACCTCCGCGTCCGGCACGTCGATGGCGACCCCGCACGTCGCCGGCGCCGCCGCGCTGCTGGCCCAGCAGCACCCGGACTGGGGGGCGCAGCAGATCAAGGACGCCCTGGTCAGCACCTCGCACACGGTGGCCGGCACCAAGGTGACCGAGCAGGGCGGCGGCCGCATCGACCTGGCCACCGCGATGGGCCCGGTCACCGCCACCGGCACCGTCATGCTCCCGGAACTGCAGGCCGGAGCGACCCGCAGCAACCGGCGGGCCGCGACCGTGCGCTACACCAACACCGGCGACAAGCCGGTGACGCTCTCCCTGGCCGTCGATCTGGCCACCACCACCGGGCGCGCCCTCGCGGACGGCGCGGTCACCCTGGGCTCCAAGACCGTGCAGTTGGACCCCGGCGCCACGGCCGAGGTGCCGCTGAGCACCGACGCCGCCCGCGCGACCGCCCGCGGTACCTACTACGGCTACGTCACCGCGAAGTCCACGGACGGCACCGTTCTCGCCCACACCACCGTCTCCCTCAAGGTGCGGGGCAAGACGCACCGGCTGACCGTGGTCTACCGCGACCGGCAGGGCCGGGTCGTGCCCGGCATGCTGCCGAACATCTGGGGTCCTTCCTACGGGTCCGGCGACGGGTTCGTGCCGTACACGGACAGGGACACGGCGACCGCCGAGGTGGAAGAGGGCACCTACCAGATCAGCGGTAGCTTCTTCGAACAGGTCGAGGACGGCTTCGAGGCGGGCGAGCTCGTCAACCCCGAGGTGAAGGTCACCAAGGACATGACAGCGACGCTTGACGCCTCCAAGGTCACCGAGGTGAAGATCCGCACCCCCCGGCCCGCCGAGCAGCGCGGCATCATCGGCACCACGTTCCACCGCGTGATCGACGGCAACGGCCTGATCCAGGGCCACATGATGTTCGACATCGTCAAGCGGCTCTACGTCAGCACGACCGCGCCGGTCACCGACGGAACCTTCGAGTTCAACTCGCGCTGGCAGATGGTGGCCCCGCAACTGCGGGTCAAGGTCACCGGCAGCTCCCTGGAATTCATCCCCTACTACGAACTGGACTCCAAGGTCTTCGGGGACAAGGGCGCCCGGTTGACCGCCGTGGACGCCGGCACGTCCGCGGCTCCGGACTTCCGTGGCGCGCGCGGCAAGGTGGCCGTCGTACAGGTCCTCTCCATCGCCGACGACACGAGGACGCTGGCCCGGGCCGCGGAGACCGCAGGCGCGAAGGCACTGCTGCTGGCGTGGCCGGAGGGTGAGCTCTCCTGGACACGGTGGCGCCCGGACGGTGAGCGGATGGCACTGCCCACCGTACGGATCTCCTTCAAGGAGGGGGCGGCCCTGCTGAAGCTCGTCAAGCAGCGGACCACCACCGTGGAGTTCTCCGGTACGGTGCGCAGCCCGTATCTGTACGACGTGATGCAGGTGTCCAAGGGCTTCGTTCCCAAGAACCTGGTGCACACCGTCTCCGCGCGCGAGAGCGCCGTGGTCCGCAGCACCTACACCCGCACGGGTGCCTCGACCTGGGCGAGCGAGCAGCGCTTCGGGTGGCGTCCGTACCAGGACACCGCCTGGAACCAGTACAGCCGCTACGTCCCCAACGGGCGGGAGCGCGTGGAGTACGTGACCGGCGGGGACACGCTGTGGCGCCATGTCGTGCACCACAACGTGGTCGACAACCCCGACAACACGCTCTCGGTCGGCATGCGCGACCTGCCACGCACCTACCGGCCCGGTCAGCGGGCGGCGGAGCGGTGGTTCGGGGCCGTGGTCCGTCCGTCGATCCCGCGTGGTGCGCCCTGGCCGTCGGTGCGCAAGGGCAACACCATGTCCGTCTTCGTTCCGGAGTTCAACGACTCCGGCACCGGCCACTGGTCGCTCTACGAGCTCAACGTCATCGATTGGGGCAGAGGAGCGGGCGCCCGCGGCGCCGGAGCGGACCCGGTGGACGACACCGCCACTGCGGTCCTCTACCGCGACGGACAGCAGATCGCCGAGTCGAGCCAGGGCGCGTGGGGCGACATCGAGGTGCCCGCGGGCGACGCCGAGTACCGGCTGGACCTGGAGACCACCCGGGTGTCGGACGACTGGCGCTTCGGCGCCGGCACCCGCACCTCGTGGACGTTCCGCTCCGGTGCCGCCGCCGACACGACGCTGCTGCCGCTGCTCCAGGTCGACTACGCCGTGCCGGTCGACGCCCGCAACGCGGTCGGCTCGCAGCGCACGCACAACCTGGGACTCAACGTCCGGATGCAGGACGGAATGGCGGCGCCGCGCGGCGTGCGGCTGTTGGTCGAGACCTCCTACGACGACGGGAAGACCTGGACCACGGCACGTACGGCCCCCAAGGGCAGCGGCTTCACCGCCACCGTGCAGCGGCCGGCCAAGGTGCACGGCGACGCGTACGTGACGCTGCGCGTGACTGCGAAGGACGCGGCAGGCAACTCCGTCCGGCAGACGGTCGACCGCGCCTACCTGCACAGCGGCGCACGGTGACAGGGACTGCAACGCTGACCAGTACCTCGTGACGTCGCGGCGGGTGCCGGGGTATGTGAGCCCCGGCACCCGCACCCCGTCAGAAGCGCATGCGGCCCCGCGGGACATCGACCACGCGACAGACGGTCCAGGTCGCCCTTGCGGCGCCTACCTGCGGTTCCTCGCCGCGGCGGTGGCGCGGTAGGGGGCCAGGAAAGCGGTGAGTGCCGCCAGCAGTTCCTGCGGGGCCTCCTCGGCAACCCAGTGGCCGCTGCCCGGGATGACCAGGGACTGCACGTCGTCTGCCGCGAGCTTCATGGTGGTCGTCACTCCCTCTCCGACGCTTTGCGCTCCACCGATGGCGAGGACGGGGATGGTCAGGCGTCGCTTCACGCGGTCGGCGTTCTGCGCGAAGGTGGTGTCGAGGTCGCGGTACCAGCCGAAGCTGCCGCCCAGCGCGTGACGGTGCGAGGTGAGGGACTCGATGTAGTACCGGATGGCGTAGTCGGGCAGCTTTCGCGCGGCCTTGGTGTCGAGCTGCCAGCCGAAGTAGACGTCCTCCCGGCCTGCCACCAGGAGCTCGTTGACGTCGTCGAGCCGGTTGAAGGGGAAGTGCCAGAGCATGTTGTTGGCCTGGGCGGGGCCGAGCAGAGGCGGCGAGGGCGTCACACCGGGAATGACGGCTTCCGCGACGGCGAGACGGTCGACGCGGTGAGGGTGGTCCGCTGCGAGCGCGTAGCCGATCGGCATGCCCGTGTCATGGCCGACCACCGCGAAGCGTTCGTGGCCGAGGGTGTCCATCAGCGCGGCCAGATCGTTCGCGAGGGTGGCGGTGTCGTAGCCGTCGCGGGGCTTGTCGGTCAGCCCGATGCCGCGCTGGTCCACGGCGATGACCGTGTGGTTCCGCGCCAGCACCGGCATGACCAGGCGCCAGGCGTACCAGTTCTGCGGCCAGCCGTGTATCAGGAGCAGGGGCGGCCCGTCGCCGCCGACGACGGCGTGCTGACGTATGCCACCGGCCTGGATGAGCCGGCTGGTGAACGTCCGACGGAACCCTGCCGGGAGCCCGGGAACACCGGACACGGATCCGAAGCCCTTCGGGGTCTGCCGCGGAGCGGCCGTGGCGGGCAGAGCGGAGACACCGGTGAGCGCCAGACCGGCAGTGACGGCTGCCGCGCCGCCGACGAAAGCGCGCCGGGAGACCTGGCGCGGCGGCTGGTCCGGGCGCGATGACGACATGCCGGGGCCAACTGGGCCGGGCGGTTCGATGGGAGAGGGGTTCACACTCGGTTCCTTTTGCGGTGGTGATCAGACGACGCCGGCGGGGCAAGGCGCCCGGCGACGGGGTGGGGTGCCGGCAGTGCCCGATGGCGTGACGTTGCGCCGGTACGAGCCCCCTTGCGTCCCTGCATGCGGCACGCCTGGCATACGAGGAACATGTAAGAGCATATGCTCCTATGTTCGGAAGGGCGATGCGGTGTGCTCTGGCTCATTCCGGAGGAGGGGCCCGGCCCCGCATCGGCACGGGTGGTGGACCTTCCCAATTAAGAGTAGATGCTCGTATAGTGCACGGGAAGCCTGTGGAGGACGCAATGACAAGTGCTACGTCGAAAGCGGACCTGTGCAACAACCTGGCGCTGCGGAAAGCGTCACGGTACCTCGGCGCGACGTACGACAAGGCGCTGGCCCCGCTCGGCCTTCGGGCGACGCAGTTCAGCATCCTGCAGCAGCTCAGCGTCCACGAAGAGATGACGATCACCGCCCTCGCCGACGTGATCGCCATGGACCGCACGACCATGGCCTCCAGCCTCAAGCCCCTCGCTCGCGAGGGGCTCGTCACCGTCGAGACGTCGGCAACCGACCGCCGGGCACGCATCGTCGCCGTCACGCCCGCCGGCCTGGCCCGGATGGGGGCGGCACTCCCGCGGTGGGAGGGGGTGCAGGCGGAATTCGAGAAGAAGTTCGGTGCCGAGAACGCGGCCAGGATGCGCGCCTTCCTCGATGCCGTCCTCGACACCGGCTTCGATCCCTGGGCTGAGTGAACACTGCGACTGCGCCGTGCTGGGCGGTCGCGCGGCTGTCCATGGGGCCGTCGCCCACAGGCGAGGTCTTTCCGCGCTGAGGACCTCGGATCCGCCGCGGTGCGTGAAGGCCGGCAAGGGCGTGTTGGCGCCTTGCCCTTCCGTAAATAGGAGCATATGCTCTTATTTGTGAGATGGTGGCCCGGCGCGGCCGCCTGCAGAACTGGTCAGCGCGCAGCTCGGCGCCTTCCCCGACTCCAGGCCCCTTGAAGAGGCCGGTTCCAGTGCCGACTGAGCCCCGCCTCCGGTCACCGCAACCGCCGAGAGATCGCTGACCCCGCATCGCGAGAAGGAACCACGTCATGACCCTTGTGAAGGCAGCTGCCGTCCAGATCAGCCCCGTGCTCTACAGCCGTGCGGGCACGGTCGGGAAGGTGGTGGAGAAGATCCGTGAGCTGGGACGGAAAGGTGTCAGGTTCGCGGTCTTCCCGGAGACCGTTGTCCCGTACTACCCCTACTTCTCCTTCGTCCAGCCGCCCTACACCATGGCCAAGGAGCACCTGCGGCTGATGGAGGAGGCGGTGACCGTGCCGTCCGCCGACACGGATGCGATCGGCGCGGCGGCCCGCGAAGCCGGCGTGGTCGTCTCGATCGGCGTCAACGAACGTGATGGCGACTCCCTGTACAACACGCAGCTGCTCTTCGACGCAGACGGCACGCTGCTCCAGCGCCGCCGCAAGATCACGCCGACGTACCACGAGCGCATGGTCTGGGGGCAGGGCGACGGCTCCGGGCTGCGTGCCGTGGACAGCGCCGTCGGCCGCGTCGGCCAGCTCGCCTGCTGGGAGCACTACCAGCCCCTCGCCCGCTACGCCCTGATCGCCGACGGTGAGCAGATCCACGCCGCCATGTTCCCCGGCGCGTTCGGGGGCCCCTTGTTCGCGCCGCAGATGGAGGTGGCCATCCGTCAGCACGCGCTGGAGGCAGCCGCCTTCGTCGTCAACGCCACCGCCTGGCTCGACGCCGACCAGCGGGCGCAGCTCGCGGCGGACACCGGTGCCCCGGCCGGGGTGTTCTCCCAAGGGTTCTTCACCGCCATCGTCGACCCCGAAGGGGGCATCATCGGCGAACCGCTCACCTCGGGTGAGGGAGAGGTGATCGCCGACCTGGACCTCACGATGATCGACCGGCGCAAGCGCCTGATGGACGCCCGGGGCCACTACAGCCGCCCCGAATTCCTCAGCCTGCAGATCGACCGCACACCCACCGCACCGCTGCTCGACCGCAGCACGCACACGCCGGTCCAGCGCGTCCACATACCCAACGACGGCCTGCACTCGGAAGTCTGAGGCCACCCCGCGTCAGGAGGCGTTGCCGCTGGTGGGCACGCCTCCTTTCCGGTGCCACGGCGCGTCCGGACCGGCCGGCCTCGCGGAGAACGCTGGTCGAGCGGAGCACCGTGTGTCCTCGGAGGGCACGTGCGCAAGCTTGTCCGGGTTGAGGACCCTGCGGTAGGCGGTGATCAGACCGTCCTTGATCTCCACCGTGTCTACGGAGACGGCTCGCCCGTCCCTGCGGAGGAGGAGCGCTGGCTCGCCTCCGACCTCGATGGCCTCAATACTGTCCGCGCGCAACAGGCGCCCCGCCCGCATCATCACCATGGCGATGCGCGCGCCGCCCCGGATGAGCTTGCGCGCCGCGACGACCCTGCCGCCACCGTCGGTGACATATACGGCATCGGGATGCAGCAGACGCACCAGGCCGGCCATGTCCCCCGCTTCGTAGGCGCTGCGGAAGGCGGCGATGAGGCGCTCGCGCTCCGCCCGGGAGGCGCCCACGGTGCGCTGCCTGGCCCCGGCCACCTTCCGCCGTGCTCGTGAGGCGAGTTGTCGGGCGGCCGCCACGGAGATGCCGAGCACGTCGGCGATGCGGCTGAACTCGAGACCGAACACGTCATGGAGGATGAAGGCCACACGCTCGGGCGGCTTCAGTTCTTCCATCACCACGAGCATCGCGGATCCGACGGATTCGTCGACCAACACCGGCTCGGATGCGTCCGGCCCCGTCAGCAGGGGCGCCGGCAACCACGGCCCGACATAGGTTTCCCTGCGGGCGCGGGCGGACTTGAGGATGTCATACGACCGTCGCGCTGCCACCGTGACCAGCCAGGCCCGCAGGTCACGGACGTCGCGTAGGTCGGCTGTGGCTGCCCGCAGCCATACGTCCTGGGCCACGTCCTCGGCATCGGCGACGCTGCCGAGCAAGCGGTACGCCGCTCCGAAGACGGCGGGCCGGAGGGTTTCCCACTCGTTCTCGAGCATCCCAGGTGGCCTGGGTGCATGACTCGCGTCCATCGACGTGGCCTCCTTCGCCCCGGTGTTCAGGTGGGCACCTCCCTGCACGGGGAGTACGTGTTGGGAGAGGCCCATGTCGTGCAGACCTGCCGGTCGCGCTCCAGGGTTCGGCGCACATGTCGCCTCGGCGGCAGCGTGCGCTTGCGCCGGTGCCGGCACGTCCAGCGACATGTGGCCAGCGGTTTCGCCGGGCCTCAGCAATAGGAGCATATACTCTCAGTGTCGAGGTCCCTGACGGGCCTCACCCCGCGCGGGCCGGATCGGCAGGGTTGCCCTCGGCCAGATGAGAGCATCTGCTCCTATCTCTCGCCGGCACCGGCAACCGATCGATACGCAAGCCCGCTCCGGCCGGATCTTCGAAGGAGACACGACATGGCGAACGCGGAAAGCAGTGACACCGACCGCCAGGGACTCAGCTACTACCCGTGGTGGCTGGACAACCTGGCCGACGACGTCACGCTGGAAGGCGCCGCCATGAACGGCACCGCGCGTGGCGCGGAAGCGGTTCGCGCCATCGTGGTCAAGGCCCGCGAACTGTACGAGTTCCAGAACTTCAGCTTCACCGGAGACTTCGGTGACAACGGTTTCCTCGAGATCTACGACGCCGCGGTCCTCGGCGAGCCCATGAAGGTCGTCGTCACGGTCACCTGCAACGCCGACGGGCAGGCCCAGGAACTCGCGGTGCTCCATCGGCCGCGCAACACGCTGCTGCTCTTCTCCCGCGAGATGAACAAGAAGTTCGCCGGCACCCCCCTCGCCGAGCACTTCCTCGCCGGCGAGTCCTGAGCCGATGGTTGGGCCGTCCGGCCCCGTCGGCTACGAGGGGGTGGATCCGATGTTCGTTGCGCGCGCCCGCCAGTCGTGCTTGGCTCACCGGATGGACTTTCTCTTGACGGCAAGTGGCCTGCGCAACGAGACGCTGCGAGATGCGCTGCGGGACATGCTGGGAAAGCCGTTCGGATCGGCGAACGTCGTGTTCGTTCCCACGGCTTCGGTCGCCGAGCCCGGGGACCACGGGTGGGTTGTCAAGGACGTGAACCGCCTGCACGGCCTCGGCTGGCGGGAGTTCAACGTCCTGGAGCTGAACGGCCTGCCCCGGCAGATGGTGCTCGACCGGCTGCTCCACGCCGACGTCATCTATGTCGAGGGCGGCAGCCACTACCACCTTGCGCGCAGCATCACCGGCAACGGCCTGGCCGACGGCTTCCTTGAGGCGCTGGAGAGCCGGGTCTATGTGGGGGTCAGCGCCGGATCAATGATCTTCAGTCGTCATCTCACCGGGCATTCCGCCGACGTCATCGGGGACACTGCGGACCTCCACGTACTCGGCGCGACGAACGTGGAGCCGCCGTTCGGCCTCTTCGACTGGTATCTCAAGCCCCACCTGTACTCGCCGGATTTTCCCGAGCGGGATGACGCCTGGGCTGATCGCATCGTTGCGCGGGCGGACTTTCCGATCTACTTCATCGACGACGAGACAGCCGTTCGCGTCAGGGACGGCAAGGAGGATGTCGTCTCCGAAGGCCGGTGGCGGTTCCATCCGTGACTCAGCTCCTGGTGGAGAGTCCCGGGCAGGGCAGTGCGGCGCCCACGGGCCGCGCTGATGCGGAGCCGATGCGGGACTCGGGCGTCCTGGAGGCACAGGAAATGGGAGGCAAACCGGGCCACACCTATCCGGTGAACGTGCGCGGGCGCTTCGAGGCCCGCTACAGCACCCGCCGGGACGGCAATTCGGGGCGACCGCAGGAAGTCTTCGCCTTCGGTGAGTTCGCCTGTCATCGCCTACGCCGACACGCGCCAGCCCTTTTCGACGTCGCCGTACGGGCCGCGGGGTTGACGCCCTCCTACGTGAGTGGCCGATCTCCAGCGGCACCGCACCATCGGGCAAGAAGAACGCGTCGTACCACCGCACCCGCCGGGCAGTGACTCCTAGGGGTATTGGACGACATGTGGGCTGAGGCCTTCGGCAACGTACTGTGCCGGACCGATGGGTGGCTTCACCGTACCCACACGTCTGGTACTCCAGCAGGATTTCGCTGTCTGACCTGCGGGTTTCACTGGGCGGCTGGAGTGTAGCGGGCCGCGGAAAGGTCAAGGGTGGCTTTCGGTAGGCCGCCCCTCGATCATGCGAGAGCGACGTAAGTAGTGGCAATGGCGGGCGACTGCTTGGCGTTGTCGGCGCCAGTCCGACCAGCTCAGCGCGTGGTGTCGTCCTCGGTGTCCAGGCAGCTGCGGGGATCGGGGGGAGACAAGCTGCCAGGAGTCGCCGAATCTCCGCCACTGTGAGCGCAATGGTCCTGGCTGCCTCATCGGTTCCGCCCCCTTTTCCCGGACCTGGTGCGCCGTGACGGCCAGGAAAGCGTGCGCGAGCATGGCGAGGGTGATGTGCCGGTACCAGCCGGTGTAGCGGCGGACTTCGTACTGGTCCAGGCCGCATTCGTTCTTCGCGGCCTGGAAGCACTCCTCGATCGCCCAGCGCGTCCCGGCGATCCGTACCAACTCCTGGACGGTGGTGCCCAGGGGAGCGTAGGCGAGGTAGTAGGCGATCTCGTCGGGCTTGCGGATACTGCGCCGGGCCATAGCCCACCGCATCCAGTGGGGGATCTCGCCTTGGTAGTCGAACTCGGCAACGGCCGGCAGCCGTACTGCTGCCCAGTGGTAGACACGTGGTCCACGTGGCCGCGCCGTGGTCGGGGCAGTCTCCTGGCGTGATCGACGACTTTGCGGGTGCTTCTTGGGACCCGGAACTCGACGAGCTCTTCCTCCGTATTGGCCATCGTTTCGGCCGCGCTGACCTGCGCCGCAGGATGCGTGACGACACCCGTGGCCTGCTCGGTCCGGTCAGCCGAAAGAACGGCTGGCAACTGGCCGAGTTCGCCGGCCATCGGACACCCGACGGCTTCCAGCGGCTGTTGAACAGGGCTATCTGGGAAGCCGACGAAGTCCGCGACGACCTGCAGGCATACGTTGCCGAACAGCTCGGAGACGCCGAGGGCGTCTTGATCATCGACGACACCGGCTTCGTCAAGAAGGGCACCACCTCCGCAGGCGTGCAGCGGCAATACTCCGGCACCGCCGGCCGCACCGAGAATTGCCAGATCGGAGTGTTCGCCGCCTACGCCACCACCCGCGGCCGGGCCCTGGTGGACTGGGAACTGTATCTGCCCAGGTCATGGACCGACGACTCCCAGCGCTGCCGCGCTGCGAAGGTCCCCGAAGACCGGGCCTTCGCCACCAAGGGCGAACTGGCCAAGACCATGGTTTGCGGGCCCTTGCCTCACCGCTGCCGATCGCCTGGGTGACCGCCGATTCCGCCTACGGTCAGGAATGGCGCTTTCGCCGTCTGCTGGAGGAAGCCGCCGTCGGCTACGTGCTTGCCGTTCCGAAATCTCAGCACGTGCCTCGCTTCGGCCGCATCGACTACCTGTTCTCACAGGCTCCGCGGGAGGCGTGGGAGAAGCGCTCGTGTGGCAACGGCGCCAAGGGTCCTCGCTTCTACCACTGGGCGGCCGTCCAAATCCCAGCGATCGAGGACTTCGACGGTGACACGCCCACATCAGCGTTGGGCGCTGGCGCGGCGCAGCATCACCAAGCCCGATGAGATCGCCTACTACCTCGGCTATGCCCCGGTGGGTACCGGCATCGACCAACTCGTTACGGTCGCAGGACGCCGGTGGGCCATCGAGGAATGCTTCCAGGCCGCGAAGAACGAATGCGGCCTGGACCAGTACGAAGTCCGCCGCTACACCGGCTGGTACCGGCACATCACCTTGGCCATGCTCGCCCACGCGTTTCTCGCGGCCACCGCAGCTCAAGCGGCGGCAAAGGGGGATGCAGAAACGGTTCCGGCACCCTGGTCCCACTCACCGTGGCAGAAGTCCGCCGGCTCCTGGCAACTCGCTGCCCGCCCCAACCCGGCCGGCAGCTTCGCATCCACACGGTGAGCTGGTCGCTCTGGCGGCGCAGACACCAGGCCATCGCCCGCCACTGCCACTACAGGCGACGACTCCACTCGATGGAGGGGCGGTCCGGCAAGACCGCCCCCGACACACAACCCCCGCCCTACACTCCGAACGGCGCCTGTCACCAGGCCACATAGCGAAACGCTGCTGGAGTACTAGGACTTGTCCGCCCGATCATGTGACTACTCGCCGTCCAGGTCGTTGATGTGGACATGGGGCGGGGTGATCTGACAGACGCAGAGTGGGAACG
>NZ_JBEXSX010000102.1:0-21777 GCF_040613835.1 Streptomyces sp. NPDC006207
GGGGGCCCCGCGCCGGCGCGGGGGGGGGCCGGGGCCACGGCTTCGTCCGACCGGGGGCCACATCCCGCGGTGGTGGTCCGCCGCGGGGCGCGCCAGGGGGCGTGGCTACCCTGGTGCCATGGACTACGTCTCCGCGCTCGTGCCCCCCACCGTGATGGCCATCGCGTTCACCTTCCTCATCCGGACGCTGATCAGGAGCCAGGGCGGGGTCAACAAGGCCAAGGAGGACGCGGTGGTCGACGCCGCGCTGTCCGGCGCGCAGCCCGCGGCCCAGCGGTCGGGCGGCATCGAGAAGCCTCGGGTATGACCTCGGGATTTCCGGCATTCCGGGCATTGCGCCCGTAAGCAACTAGTATTCGGGTGTGCCCCGTCCATTGGGAGACCTCGAAGACGCCGTGATGAGCCGGGTGTGGCGCTGGAACCGCCCGGTGACGGTGCGCGAGGTGCTGGAGGATCTCCGCCGGGAGCGCTCGATCGCGTACACGACGGTCATGACCGTAATGGACAACCTTCATCAGAAGGGCTGGCTCCGGCGGGAAGCCGAAGGACGCGCCTATCGCTATGAGGCGGTTTCCACTCGGGCCGCTTACTCGGCGGCACTCATGCACGAGGCGTGGGCCGCCAGTGACAACCCCGCGGCGGCCCTTGTCGCGTTCTTCGGCATGATGTCGGCGGAACAGCGAGAAGCCCTCCGTGACGCAATGCGGGTGGTGCAATCCGCTGATCCGGGTGACCCCGGGGAGACGGGCGGATCGGACGGGCGATAGCGTCCGCACATGCGCGCCGCATCAAATGACGTCACCATCCGCCGGGCCAGGACGGCCGACGTGCCGGCTGTCCGGCGACTGCTCGACGCCTATGTTCGCGACCGCATCCTGCTCGACAAGCCGACGGTGACGCTTTACGAGGACATCCAGGAGTTCTGGGTGGCCGAACACGACCAGGACGCCGAGGTGGTGGCCTGCGGCGCATTGCACGTGATGTGGGAGGACCTCGCCGAGGTGCGCACCCTCGCGGTCGATCCGGCGCAGCACGGCAAGGGCGTCGGGCATCTCGTGCTGGAGAAGCTGCTGCAGACCGCGCGGTGGCTGGGAGTGCGGCGAATTTTCTGCCTCACCTTCGAAGTGGACTTCTTCGCGAAGCACGGCTTCGTGGAGATCGGCGAGACGCCGGTCGACGGCGATGTCTTCGGTGAGCTGCTGCGGTCAAAGGACGAGGGCGTGGCCGAGTTCCTCGACCTCGAACGAGTGAAACCGAACACCTTGGGCAACAGCCGGATGCTGTTGCATCTGTGAGGCTGCCCACGGCGTCCGTCCGGCACAACAGTATGTCCGAAACGTTCCGGCGGAAGACCGCGGGGATGGTGGCCGGCCGGGAGCAGTTCGGGCAAGGGGTTTGAGTTTTCCGGGAAAAGGCGGTTTGCTTTTACCGGTTATCCGTATTCGATGAAAGGGAAGCCGGTGGCACAGAAGGTTCAGGTCCTTCTTGTTGACGACCTCGACGGCGGCGAGGCGGATGAGACCGTGACGTTCGCACTCGACGGAGTGACGTACGAGATCGACCTCACCACCGACAACGCCGACAAGCTGCGTGGTCTCCTCGGCCCGTACGTGGACAACGGCCGCCGTACCGGTGGCCGCGCCGGCCGGGGCCGCGCCGCGAAGGGCGCCTCCCGCGGGGGCGCCGCGAGCCAGGACACCGCGAAGATCCGCGCGTGGGCCAAGGAAGAGGGTTACGAGGTCAACGACCGCGGCCGTGTCCCCGCGCAGATCCGCGAGGCGTACGAGAAGGCGCACGGCTGATCGGTCCGGGCGACACGCAGCCGGACCCGGTGGCAGGCGGTCGCGAGCGCGGAGACCAGGGCCGTCAGGCCCACGGTCCCTCCGGAGCGTCCGTCCGCCGCGGGGTTGGGTTGCGTGCCGAGCGTCATGGCGGGCAGGGAGAACGGCGCGCCGGCGTGGCGCCCGCCGTCCGGAACGGGCGGCCGGAGCCAGGCCTGCGCGCCGTCGTCGTAGGCGGCCTCCCGCCCGCACAGCGGTACGAGGTCGAGCGGGATGCCGCTCCACTCCAGCCAGTCCAGCAGGCCGGGCAGTTCCTCGGCGCTGCCCGGGGCGACGAAGAAGCGCATCCGGTACCCCGCCAGGGCGACCGGTCCCGTCCGGGGCGCCGGGAAGCGGCCGAGCACCTCGTGCCCCGCCTCGGCGGGGACGTCGAGGGCGTCCGCGTGTTCCAGGGTCGCCGGGACCCGTGAGGCCTGCATGCCCTGCGCAACGCTCCCCGGGGGTCCCGGGTTACGACGCGGGTCACCGGGAGTGCCCGGCCGGCCGGTTCCCGTCACCCTCCGTGAATCCCCAGGACGCAAGCCTGTTCGCCTATAGCAGACAGCGGGCGTGCTCCCGGCATGGACTGTCCGTGCAGGCGGGTAAGAAATACCTAGTGGGAACGGACGACGGCCATGTCGGACAGGCGGGGCGTTCGCCCTCGGCGTACTGGATAAAGGGCTATCCGCCTGGCCTGCGGGAACATCGTCTCGCACCATCGGGTTGAGGCTGTTGTCGACGGCGCGGGGGTTAACGACCTCGCAAGGTGTCGACGGTTGAAGTGAGCTGCCCCGCTGTGCGGGACTAGCATGCGGAAGGACAGGGAGGGGACACGCCCCTAACTGCCCGACCGCTCTGAGGAGCGATTAACGATGTTCGAGAGGTTCACCGACCGCGCGCGGCGGGTTGTCGTCCTGGCTCAGGAAGAAGCCCGGATGCTCAACCACAACTACATCGGCACCGAGCACATCCTCCTGGGCCTTATCCACGAGGGTGAGGGTGTCGCCGCTAAGGCCCTGGAGAGCCTCGGGATTTCGCTCGAGGCGGTCCGCCAGCAGGTTGAGGAGATCATCGGACAGGGGCAGCAGGCCCCGTCCGGCCACATCCCCTTCACCCCCCGGGCCAAGAAGGTCCTGGAGCTGTCGCTCCGCGAGGCCCTCCAGCTCGGCCACAACTACATCGGCACCGAGCACATCCTGCTCGGCCTGATCCGCGAGGGCGAGGGCGTCGCGGCCCAGGTCCTCGTGAAGCTGGGCGCCGATCTCAACCGGGTGCGGCAGCAGGTCATCCAGCTGCTCTCCGGCTACCAGGGCAAGGAGGCCGCCACCGCAGGCGGTCCGGCCGAGGGCACCCCCTCGACCTCGCTCGTCCTGGACCAGTTCGGCCGCAACCTCACGCAGGCCGCTCGTGAGACCAAGCTCGACCCGGTCATCGGGCGCGAGAAGGAGATCGAGCGCGTGATGCAGGTGCTGTCGCGCCGCACCAAGAACAACCCCGTCCTCATCGGCGAGCCCGGCGTCGGCAAGACCGCCGTCGTCGAGGGCCTGGCCCAGGCCATCGTCAAGGGCGAGGTCCCGGAGACGCTGAAGGACAAGCAGCTCTACACCCTGGACCTCGGCGCCCTGGTGGCCGGCTCCCGGTACCGCGGTGACTTCGAGGAGCGCCTGAAGAAGGTGCTCAAGGAGATCCGCACCCGCGGCGACATCATCCTGTTCATCGACGAGCTCCACACCCTGGTGGGTGCGGGCGCCGCCGAGGGCGCGATCGACGCCGCCTCGATCCTCAAGCCGATGCTCGCCCGCGGCGAGCTGCAGACCATCGGCGCCACCACGCTCGACGAGTACCGCAAGCACCTGGAGAAGGACGCGGCCCTGGAGCGCCGCTTCCAGCCCATCCAGGTCGCTGAGCCGTCGCTGCCGCACACCATCGAGATCCTCAAGGGCCTGCGGGACCGCTACGAGGCCCACCACCGCGTGTCCATCACGGACGCCGCCCTGGTGGCCGCGGCGACCCTCGCCGACCGCTACATCTCGGACCGCTTCCTGCCGGACAAGGCGATCGACCTGATCGACGAGGCCGGTTCCCGGATGCGCATCCGCCGGATGACCGCGCCGCCGGACCTGCGCGAGTTCGACGAGAAGATCGCCGACGTGCGCCGGGAGAAGGAGTCCGCGATCGACTCGCAGGACTTCGAGAAGGCCGCTTCCCTCCGCGACAAGGAGAAGCAGCTGCTCTCCGCGAAGACCAAGCGGGAGAAGGAGTGGAAGGCCGGCGACATGGACGTCGTCGCCGAGGTCGACGAGGAGCTGATCGCCGAGGTCCTGGCCACCGCCACGGGCATCCCGGTCTTCAAGCTCACCGAGGAGGAGTCCTCGCGTCTGCTGCGCATGGAGGACGAGCTGCACAAGCGCGTCATCGGCCAGAAGGACGCGATCAAGGCCCTCTCGCAGGCCATCCGCCGTACGCGGGCCGGTCTGAAGGACCCCAAGCGCCCCGGTGGCTCGTTCATCTTCGCCGGCCCGTCCGGTGTCGGTAAGACCGAGCTCTCCAAGACGCTCGCCGAGTTCCTCTTCGGCGACGAGGACGCGCTGATCCAGCTCGACATGTCCGAGTTCAGCGAGAAGCACACCGTCTCGCGGCTGTTCGGCTCCCCGCCCGGATACGTCGGCTACGAGGAGGGCGGCCAGCTCACCGAGAAGGTGCGCCGCAAGCCGTTCTCGGTCGTCCTCTTCGACGAGGTCGAGAAGGCCCACCCGGACATCTTCAACAGCCTGCTGCAGATCCTGGAGGACGGTCGCCTGACCGACTCCCAGGGCCGGGTCGTGGACTTCAAGAACACGGTCATCATCATGACCACCAACCTCGGCACCCGGGACATCTCCAAGGGCTTCAACCTCGGCTTCGCGGCCGCGGGTGACGTCAAGACCGGGTACGAGCGGATGAAGGCCAAGGTCGGCGAGGAGCTCAAGCAGCACTTCCGCCCCGAGTTCCTGAACCGTGTCGACGACATCGTGGTCTTCCACCAGCTCAGCGAGGAAGACATCATCCAGATCGTCGACCTCATGATCGCCCGGGTGGACGAGCGCCTCAGGGACAAGGACATGGGCATCGAGCTCAGCCCCGAGGCCAAGTCGCTGCTCGCCAAGCGGGGCTACGACCCCGTGCTGGGCGCCCGGCCGCTGCGCCGGACGATCCAGCGCGAGATCGAGGACGTGCTCTCCGAGAAGATCCTCTTCGGCGAGCTGCGCACCGGTCACATCGTGGTCGTGGGCACCGAGGGCGAGGGCGAGAACATCAAGTTCACCTTCCGGGGTGAGGAGAAGGTCGCCGTCGCCGACGCGCCTCCGGTCGAGGCGGCCGGCGGGCCGAACCTCAGCAAGGAAGCGTAACCGCAAGTAATCGCACAGCGATCCGACCCCGTCCGCACATTAGTGCGGGCGGGGTCGTCGCGTTTTGTGTTCCCCATGAACCCACCCTTGTTGCGCCGGTTGCATTTGTGGAAAGGTGAGCGATGTTCAGCACGGACTCCTCCTTCTCCGTGCTCCGGCCGGTGTCGTGCCGTCATTCCGGCAGGCATTCGAAAAGATCAGCCGAGAGTGAGGAGAGGCCACCTTGCCCCTTCACCGGCGCCCCGGCCTCACCTCCCCCCACGTAGCTGCGTCCCGCGCCGGCGCATTGGTTCGTACTTTTCCCGGCGGGGCGAACGCGGAAGGAAACTCTCGTTGAAGGAATCCCCGCATCCGAATTCCGCGCACCCCGGCCGGCTGTTCGGCGTACCGGACGAGGCGTTGTCCGGAGAGATCGGAAAGCCCCTGGGAAAGGAAGGCGCGCACCAGCCGTTCGAGGAGTTGCTGGCCCGCCATTGGCGGCCGGTCTCCGAGTACGCGGAGTTGTGCACGGTCTCCGGACACGCCGCCGGCATCCTCGCGGCGGCCGCGTTCACCCGGGTCTTCGTCGACACCCTGCGGCTGACCGGGCCCTCGGCGGCCTGGCGCCCCGAACTCCTGATCACCGTCCACAAGATCGCCGAGGAGTGGGCCGTCGACCGCCGGCGCGCCTGGCTCCACCGGCGGTTGCGGCCCCGCCCCGACCAGACCGACACCCGCCTGGCGGTACCGGAGAACCGCCGGCTGGCGAACCGGGCCTTCATGCGGCTGCCCGAGCCCGCCCGCTGCCTGCTCTGGCACGCCGAGGTCGACGCCGAGCCGCTCGACGTGCCGGCCGGGCTGCTGGGCATCGACCCGGAGCGGGCGGCGGCCCAGCTGGAGCTCGCCCGTACCCGCTTCCGCGAGGCCTGCGTCCAGGCGCACCGGGACCTCGCGCCGTACGAGGCCTGCCTGCAGTTCAGCCGTCTGCTGGACATCTCCATCCACCGCGGGGGCGCCGGTCTCGTCCCCGACCTGCAGCGGCACATAGCCCGGTGCGACCACTGCCGGTACGCGGCCGAGCAGCTCGACCACTCCGGGGACCGGCTAGGCGTGCTGATCGCCGAGGCGGTGCTGGTCTGGGAGGCGCGGGGCTACTTCGACTCCCGCCCCACCCGCCGGGCGGCCCGTGACAACGATGCCGGGAAGGGCTCCGGCGGTTCTCCCGGGCGGCGCCACGGCGGCCGCAGGCGCCGCGCCGCGAGCGGCGGCCGCCGGGGGCTCGCCGCGACCCTCCTGGGCATCGGCGGCTGCGCGCTGGTGACCGCCCTGGTGGTCGGCCTCAGCACCACCGGCGGCGGTAGCGACGACCGTGCCTCCGGTACGGCGCCCACCGCGGCCACGGCGTCCCCCACCGCCTCGGCCTCGGTCACCACCTCGGGCACCGCGCCGGGCACGGTCACCGCCGACCCCGTCCCCACCGACGGGCTCCGCGGCCGGCTCCGGAACAACGGCGACGACCTGTGCATCGACCTGTCCGGCCGCCGCACCGTGATCGGCACCGGGGCGGCCACCGCGCGCTGCGACTCCGGTGCCACGCAGTTCTGGTCGTACGAGCCGGACGGGCTCATGCGGAGCGTCGCCCAGCCCGCGTACTGCCTCAACTCCCACCGCGGCCCCGCGCTGGAACTGGGTCTGTGCACGGCGTCCTTCGTCACCGGCGCCGAGGACGTGCGCTACGACCTCACCCTGACCGGGGACCTCATCCCCCGCTGGAATCAGCAGCTCGCGGTCGCCCCCGAGGGCCGCGAGCCGGGTGCGCAGGTCGTCCTGCGGCCCCGCGACGGCCGGCCCGTCCAGCGCTGGACCTTCGACACCTCCGTCGCCCCGCCCCGCTTCCAGTCGGTGGCGTACACCACCGGCTCGCAGTTGCTCGCCGGCTCGACCCGGGTGGCCGCGCTGCCCTCGGCGCCGCCGGGCCCGACGCCCACGGCCACCGGTTCCCCGACCCCCGGCGGGGAGTCCTGCGAGGGGGACTGCGACGGCGACGACGGCGACGGCTGGGGCCACGGCGGCTGGGACGGCTGGGGGGACCGGGATCGCGGCTACCGTCCCTGACCCGGTCCCGGGACGACGGTCACGTGCGCGGGCAGCCGGTCGGCCCCGGCGAGACGGTCGGCCGGCAGCGGGATGCGCACGGTCAGCGGCCCGGGGTGGGCCGCCAGCGGTGACAGGTCGAACCGGCCGTCGGCCGGGGCGGCCAGCTCCAGCTCCCGCAGCGCGGGCAGCCCGCCAATCGACCCCCAGTCGGCGGGCGTGCCCGGACCGAGCAGCGCGAGCCTGCGCAGGCCCCGCTGGCCCGCCAGGAATCGCAGGTCGGGCAGCGCGCAGTCCTTCAGCCTGACCTCGGTGAGGGCGAGCCCGGCCACGTACCCGGTCAGCTCGTCCACGGGCAGCTCGCCCCGCAGGTCGAGGCGGGTGGGCCGCAGAGCGAGCCTGCGCAGTTCGCGCAGCTGGTCGGCGGAGCGGACGGTGAAGTCCAGGCCGTCCGGGTCGAGACGGGCGACGACCTCCTGCGCGTACACGGCGCAGTCGAAGCGGTGCCAGGACCACATCAGCTGGGCGCGGACGCGCACGGACGGGTGCGCGGCGAAGCGGCCCAGATAGCCGGCGGCCCGGTCCGAGGGCAGGTGGCAGGCCGTGACCACGACGTGGAGCGCGTCCTCGTCGCAGAGCCCGTCGGGGCCGGGGAGCAGGTCCAGGACGAGCGGTCCGGCCTCCGCCAGGGCGCGGGCCTCGGCCGCGTCGGCGGGCGGGACGAGCGCGGCGGCGCGCCGTTCCACGGCCCCGCGCACGGCCGGGTCGAGGGCGGTGGCGTGCTCCAGGCAGGCGGCGGCGAGCAGGTGGAGCCGTGCCCGGGTGCGCCGGTCCGCGGCGAGGTCACCGCGGTCGAGGAGGTCCTGGAGGATCGCGGCGCGCTCGCTCGGACGGGCGAGCGCCACGGCCATGCGCAGGACGTCCTCCCACCGGTCGTCGGCGGCGTGGGCGGCGAGCAGCCCGAAGTCGCCCTCCTCGACGGCGGCGCGGGCGCCCAGGTAGTCCTGGAAGGTGCGGTGCACGAAGTCGACCGTGCCGGGTGCGGGCCGGCGCAGCACGCCGCCCCGGTCGAGGAGGTGGGTGAGGACGGCGGCGGCGTCGCCGAGGGCGGCGGCCTCGGGGACGGCGGGCAGCGCCCGCGCGACGACGGCCTCGGCCCGGTCGAGGTCCATCTCGGTGCGGCCGTTGCGGACCAGCCAGTGCGCCAGCCGCTGCAGCAGCTCGATCTGCGCCTCCTCGCGCAGCGGCACGACGGCCGCCTCCCGTTCGCGGTCCCGGCGGACCAGCAGCATCGACAGGGCGGCGGCGTACAGGTCCTTCCTGGCCCGCGGGAGGTAGCCGCGACGGTCGTGGTGCAGGGCGCAGATCAGGCCGCACATCAGGGGGTTGGTGGCGAGCCGGCCGAGGTCCGGCTCGGCCCGCACGGCGCTCAGCAGGCCGTCGGCGTACCCGGCCGCCTCCGGCCCCGCGGCGGCGTGCCAGCGGCGGACGAAGGCGGTGACGTCGGCGGGGCCCATGGGGGTCAGGGCCAGCTCGGTGAAGCCCTCCCCGGCCAGCCAGTCCTGCCGTACGGCGGAGGGGCGGGAGGTGACCAGCCAGCGGTTGCCGGGATGGGCGTCGAGCAGGTCGCGGAGCCAGGCCCGGGCGCGGCGGCGTTCGGCGTCCGGGATCTCGTCGATGCCGTCGACCAGCAGCAGCCCGCGGCCCTCGGTCAGGACCCGGGTCTCCCAGCCGGCGGGCTGGGTACCGGCGAGCGGGCAGCCGGAGGCGGCGAGGAAGCCGGGGGGCGCGGGCAGGCGTTCGCCGTGACGGGTGAGGGTGCGCAGCGGGAGGACGAACGGGATCCGGTCCTCCAGGTACGCCATGCCTTCGTCCGGCTCCTGGCGCGCGCAGGCGATCGCCAGCCACTGCACGAGCGTGGTCTTCCCCGACCCGGCCTCGCCGCGCAGCAGGACCCGCTCGTGCGCGGCGAGCGCGCGGTCGGCGGCGCGGGGTCCCCCGAGCCCCTCCATCCCACCGTGCAGAGGCCCACCGTGCGGAGGCCCACCGTGCGGAGGCCCACCGTCCGGGGGCCCGGCCGACGGTGCCGCCTCCAGGCTGAGGTAGGCGGTGGCCAGAGGCCAGCGGTCCGGGGTGTCCGCCAGATCGAGGCCGTGGATCGTGAGCCGCCCGTGCTTCTTCGCGACGTACGCCAGGTAGCGCCGCTCGAAGGCCGCGTCCTCGCCGCCCGGCAGCGGGGTGCGGGCGATGAGTTCGTCGACGCGGGCGGTCAGGTCGCCCAGCGTCCGGCTCTGCTCGACCAGGGTGGCGGCGACGAAGGTCGAGCGCTGGGTGAAGAAGTGCAGGATGTGCAGGCAGGCCGTGTCGAGCAACCGTGCGTGGAAGTGCGCCCCGTCGGCGCTGAGCTCCCGCTCCGGGGATCCGGCCGCACGGCGCAGGGCGCGGGCGAACGCGGCGTGCCCGAGGCCCACGGCCTGCAGGTCGGTGAGGTCGAGGTCGCCCAGGGCCCGCAGGGAGGTCGCGAGGGCGTCCACGACGGCGGTCTCCTCGTCGGCGCCGACGGGGCGTTCCCCGGTGCGCAGGGCCTGGCGCACCAGCTTGGCGGCCAGGGCGCGCAGGTCCGCGTCGGTGAGGGTGCGCTTCTCGCCCCTGAAGGAGACGCGGGAGGAGATGCGGACCGGCCGGTCCAGCAGGCCCGCGCCGGGTCCCTCGGTCACGAAGAGCCTCTTGACCAACGGCCCCGCGACGGCCGACGCCAGCCGTACGCCCACGGCAGAAGGATCCACGTACCCGCCCCCCCGTCGTGCGGTTCGCGCGGTTTTCCCATTCCGCGCTCCGCATGTTCCCGGATTTCCCGTTCCGTGTGACCCGGGCCACGGGACCTAGGTCCCGAAGGGCAATTCCCTTTGGTCCCGAGGCCGGTGACGTGACCCACGTGACTTGGGCCACGTACGAATCACCTTAGGGGACTTGAACCCTTGCCGCAGGCGGGGAAGCGGGCCTCGCGAGGTGACGGATACGAAAGGCGGTAGTAAACATAGGGGCTTGTCCGGCGCCGGAATGTCGGGTTACCAAGGGATCGCGGCGAACGCACCGCAATGTTCTTGTCCGGCTATTTCCGCGAGGTAATTCCGAATGCGCATGCCCAAGATCTCGAGCTCCCTCCTCCGTGGCCGTCGTACCGTCGTCACCGCCGGCGTCTGCGCCTCGCTGGCACTCGGTGCGGCAGGGACGGCCATGGCGGAGACGCAGAGCGGGAGCCTGCTGGGCCTCGGCGCGGCCGGGAAGCTGGCGGACGTCACCCGGGCGCAGGCCGACGTGCAGCAGCGTGCCGCCCAGGCCGTGAAGGCCGACCGCCACGCACGCGCCGAGCTGCACCGCAAGCACCAGAACCACGTGACGCAGTCCCAGAAGGGCGCCCCGCAGGCGCAGGCCCGCAGCAACAGCGGCTGGTCGGTCCCGGTCAAGAAGTACGCGCTGTCCGCCGGTTACATGCAGAACGGCGCCCGCTGGGCGCACAAGCACTCCGGCCAGGACTTCGCCGTGCCGATCGGCACCAACGTCCACGCCGTGAGCGCCGGCACCGTGGTCGAGGCGGGCTGGGGCGGCGCCTACGGCAACAACATCGTGATCCGCCACGCCAACGGCATGTACTCGCAGTACGGCCACCTGTCGAAGATGCAGGTGCGCATCGGCCAGCACGTCGGCCAGGGCCAGCAGATCGCGCTGTCCGGCAACACCGGCAACAGCACCGGACCCCACCTGCACTTCGAGATCCGCAAGACCCCGTACTACGGCTCGTCCGTCAACCCGCTGCCCTACCTGCGGGCTCACGGCGTGTCGGTCTGACCCCGGTAGGTCTGGGCGATCAGCTCCTGGGCGACCTCGAGGACGGCGGCACGCTTGTCCTCGGGGTCGCCCTCGAGGTTCTGCATGGCGAACATCCCCGCGTGCATCGCGAAGACCGCGGTGATCGAGCGCACCTGGTCGGTCAGCGGTGCGTCCGGGTCCTTGAGCAGGGAGTGGACGGCGAGCAGCTTGGTCTTGAAGGTCTCGCCGATGCTCAGGTCGCGGACGGTGGCCTGGTTCTCCTGGATGAAGCGGAACAGCGGTCCGGCGCTCCACAGCGCGTCCGCGTAGCGGCGCAGCACCTCGCACTTGGTCTCCAGGGTGCGCGGCTGCTCCGTGGCCCAGGCGATCAGCTCGTCGACCGGTGAGGCGAGGTCCTCGACGATGCTGTTGAGGATGTCCTCCTTGGTCCTGAAGTGGTAGTACAACGCCGCTTTGGTCACGTCCAGGTGCTCGGCGATCTCGCGCAGGGACGTCTTCTCGTATCCCTGCTCGGCGAAGAGTTGCAGCGCGACGTCCTGGATGCGGCGTCGCGTATCACCTCTGCGTGCGTGGGGCGTTGCCATGGGCGAACTTTAACTTACTTGACGCCCGGCTAGTAAGCCGCATACTGTCAGGGTGCCCCAGGCAACTAGCCGGGCGGCAGGTAAGCAACCGAAGACAAGCAAGAAACAAGTAGGGGAGCTTGTGATGGCGGACACCGCCGACACCCCGCAGCGCAGCGTGCGCGTGGTGTTGTTCGGGCTCATGATCGCGATGTTGCTCGCGATGCTGGACAACATGATCATCGGCACCGCGATGCCCACCATCGTGGGCGAGCTGGGCGGCCTGGAGCACCTGTCGTGGGTGGTCACCGCGTACACGCTGGCCACCGCCGCATCGACGCCCGTCTGGGGCAAGCTCGGCGACCTGTACGGCCGCAAGGGCATCTTCATGTCGTCGATCGTGATCTTCCTGATCGGATCGGCGCTGTCCGGCATGGCGCAGGACATGGGCCAGCTGATCGCCTTCCGCGCCGTGCAGGGCCTGGGCGCCGGCGGTCTGATCGTCGGTGTGATGGCGATCATCGGTGACCTGATCCCGCCGCGGGAGCGCGGCAAGTACCAGGGCATGATGGCCGGCGTCATGGCGGTCGCCATGATCGGCGGACCGCTCGTCGGCGGCAGCATCACCGACAACTGGGGCTGGCGCTGGAGCTTCTACATCAACCTCCCGCTCGGCGTGGTCGCCCTGTTCATGATCTCGGCGGTGCTGCACCTGCCGAAGAAGCAGATCAAGACCAGCATCGACTACCTCGGCACGGTGCTGCTCACCGTCAGCATCACCTCGCTGGTCCTGCTCACCACCTGGGGTGGCAACCAGTACGCGTGGGGCTCGCCGCAGATCCTGGGCCTGCTGGTGCTCGGCCTGGCCGCGCTGGCCGCCTTCCTCTTCGTGGAGAACCGCGTCGCCGAGCCGGTCATCCCGCTGCACATCTTCCACAGCCGCAACTTCTCGCTGATCTCGGTGATCGGCTTCCTGGTCGGCTTCGTGATGTTCGGCGCGATGACCTTCCTGCCGCTGTACCAGCAGACCGTCCAGGGCGCCTCCGCGACCAACTCCGGCCTCCTGCTGCTGCCGCTGCTGCTGGCGATGATGGTCGTCTCGCTGATCGCCGGCCGGATCACCACCCAGACCGGCAAGTACAAGATCTTCCCGATCGTCGGCGGCGGCCTGATGACCGTCGGCCTCTACCTGCTGTCCACGATGGACACCGGCACCACTCGCTTCGTCTCCGGCGTGTGGATGGCCGTGCTCGGCGCGGGCATGGGCTTCCTGATGCAGATCACGATGCTGATAGCGCAGAACAGCGTCGAGATGAAGGACATGGGCGTCGGCTCCTCGTCCTCCACGCTCTTCCGGACGATCGGCGGCTCCTTCGGCGTCGCCCTCTTCGGAGCGATCTTCACCCACCAGGTGCAGAACACCATGACGGACCGCCTCGGCGGCGCTGCCGCGGGCGCCGCGTCCGGCTCCGCCCAGCTGGACCCGGCGGGCCTGGCCAAGCTGCCCCCGGCCGTCAAGGACGCCTACCTGCACGCCGTCGCCGGCGGCACGCACCACGTCTTCCTGTGGGGCGCCGCGGTCAGCGTCATCGGCTTCCTGCTGGCCTTCTTCGTCAAGGAGATCCCGCTGCGCTCGGCGCCGACCACGCCCAGCACCGAGGAAGCGGTCGCCGCGGTCGAGGTCGTCTGAGCCTGCGGCCCACCCCGCCCCACCCGCTGCCGATGCTCGCACGGGGGTCGTCGTCCGACCCGCGTGCGAGCATCGTCCGTTCGGCGGGGAACCTGCGGCCCACGGCGTGGGACGGCCGCGTCGGACCCGCCGTCACTCGCGGGGCAGCAGCAAGCGGGCGACCGCACCGCCGCCCTCCTCCTCGGGCACGTTGCGGAAGGTGAGACGGGCGCCGAGGACGCGGGTCTGACCGGTGGCGATGGTCAGCCCCAGACCGTGGCCGCTGCCGGCCCGGTCGCTGCTGCCCGTGCGGAAGCGGCTCGGGCCGTCGCGGAGCAGGTCGCGGGGGAAGCCCGGGCCGTGGTCGCGGACCTCCACGTACGGGCCGTCGACGGTGACCTCGACGGGCGGCCGGCCGTGCCGCCCGGCGTTCGCCAGCAGGTTGCCCAGGACGCGCTCCAGCCGGCGCGGGTCGGTGCGGACGACGGCGTCGTCGCGGACGGTCACGGTCGCCTCGGGAGCCGCGGCCGCGACCCTGCGCCGTACGAAGTCGCCGAGCGCCACGTCCTGGAGGTCGGCCTGCTCGGCGGCGCCGTCCAGCCGGGCGACCTCCAGGACGTCCTCGACGAGCGTGCGCAGCGCCTGCGAGCGGTCCCTGACCAGCTCGGAGGGGCGGCCCGGCGGCAGCAGCTCGGCCGCGGTGACCAGCCCCGTCACCGGGGTGCGCAGCTCGTGGGCGATGTCCGCGGTGACCCGGCGCTCCGCCTCCAGCCGGCCGGCCAGGACGTCCGCCATGGCGTCCACGGCGCGCGCCAGCTCGTCCGTCTCGTCCCGGACCCGGCCGCCGATCGCGTCGCGCACCCGTACGTTCGTCTCCCCGTCGGCCACCCGGCCGGCCGCCTCGGCCGCCTTGCGCAGCCGCCGGGACAACTGCCCGCCGATGAGCACGCCCAGCGCCGTGCCGCCCACGACGACCGCCGACGAGCCGATGACCAGCGCCTGGTCCAGGTCCTCCAGGACCGAGAAGCGGTCGGTGAACGCCGAATTGAGGGACAGGACCTTGCCGTCCGCCAGCGGGGTCTCCGCCCACACCACGGGCGCGCCGCCGGTGTCGGAGACGTAGGTGGCCCGCTTGCCCTCCCGGGCCAGCCGCTTCAGCGGCGCGGGCAGGTCCGGGTCGTCCAGCCGGGCGTCGAAGGTGAGCCGGCCGGTGGACTCGTAGATCCGCTGGGCGAACTGCACCCGCTCGTTCTGCACGTCACGGGAGTTGTCGATCATGCTGGCCCGGGCCGCGTTGTGCACCACCAGGCTCAGCACCAGCGCGACCAGCGCCGACACCACGGCGATCGCCACGCAGACCTTCCAGCGCAGCCCGATCTTCGGCAGCGGACGGGCCCTCCTCGCGACGGGGCCCCCGGGACGCGCGGTCACCGCGTCAGCCCCTGAGCTTGTAGCCGAAGCCGCGCACCGTCTCGATGCGCTCCTGCCCGATCTTCGCCCGCAGCCGCTGCACATGGACGTCCACCACCCGGGTGTCGCCGCCCCACTCGTAGTCCCAGACCCGCTCCAGCAGCCGGTCCCGGGACAGCACCGTCCCCGGCGCCGCCGAGAACTCCAGCAGCAGCCGCATCTCCGTGGGCGTCAGCGCCAGGCGGTCGCCGGCGCGCCGCACCTCCATGCCCTCCGGGTCCACCTCCAGGTCCCCGAAGGTCAGCGCCCCGGTCCCGGCCGGGGGCTCGTCCGCCGCGGCCACCCGGAAGCGCCGCAGCACCGCCCGCATGCGGGCGGTCAGCACGGCCCCGTCGAAGGGCTTGGTGACGTAGTCGTCGGCACCCGCCTCCAGGCCCAGCACGACGTCGATCGAGTCGGCCCGCGCCGAGAGCATGATCACCGGTACCGTCGACTCGTCCCGGATGCGCCGGCACAGGCTCACCCCGTCCAGGCCCGGCACCATCACGTCCAGCAGCGCCAGGTCAGGCTGCCGGGCGCGGAACGCCTCCAGCCCGGCCAGGCCGTCCGGCACGGCGGTCACGTCGAAGCCGTCGCGCTCCAGCGCCAGGGTCGTCGCCTCGCGGATGACGTCGTCGTCCTCGACGAACAGCACGTGCGTGTCAGCCATGCGGACCGCTCCCGGTGCCGTCGTCCGTCTCGTAGTCGCGGTGGGAGAACGAGACCTCCTCGAAGCGGGAGCCGTTCCACCGGTACGTGGTCACGTCCTCGCCCGAGGGGTTGGAGACCGCGTCCTGCGGCTCGTACACCTGGTGGGTCACCTTCAGGGTGCCGTCGCCGATCTCGGCGAAGACGGGGGGCTGCTCGTCGGCGAAGACGTTGACGTACGCGCCGTCCACCCGGCGGTAGACGTAGCTCCCGATGCCCACGCTGTCCGCGCAGGTCGAGACGTTGACCACCAGGTCCGTGCCGTCCCCGCCGGTCAGCCGGCCCGAGCGACGGTCCACCGGGTACGGCTGCTCCGCGGCCTTCGGGCGGCTCCCCGCACCCGTGGACGGCGCGGCGCAGGCCACCAGGCTGTCCCGGATGTCCCGGGCCACCTTCGGGTCGTGCTTCACCAGGCGCACCACGTCCGCGGCGGCCTTGGCGCCCACCGCCCGCGGGTCCGCCGACCGCCCGCCGTCCAGCGTGCGGGCGTCCGGGACCGGCGCCGACACCGAGGGGGACGGCAGGGCGGGGGAGGCGACCGCGGCGGTGCCCTCCTCGCGCACGCCGCCGGCGTCGCGGCAGCTGGTCACGGCGACGAGTGCCCCGCACACCGCGACAGCGGCGGCAGCGGTGCCCACCGGGACTACGCTGCGGCGCACACGCCCTCCGTCCTGCCCGTGGCGGGCTCCACGGGCCTTCCGTATCCGTTGCTCTGCCGCTCGAGCTCGGCGCGCAGCCGCGCCAGCGCCCGGTGCAGCGTGCTCTTCACGGTACCCACCGACATGCCCAGCGCGTGCGCCGTCTCCTCCGTGCTGAGCTGCCGGTAGTGGCGCAGCAGCACCACCTGGCGCTGCTTGGGGGCCAGCATGCCGAGCGCGTCCAGCAGCATCGCCCGGTCGGCCCGCTGGTCGGCGCCGTCGTCCACGGAACCCTCCGGCAGCTCGGGGGTCGGCACCTCCTCCAGCCGGCGGGCGCGCCACCACTCGGTACGGGTGTTGATCATCACCCGGCGCATGTACGCGTCGGCCAGGTTCTTGTCGGCGATGTCGCCCCAGCGCGGGTAGGTGCGGGCCAGCGCCGTCTGCACGAGGTCCTGGGCGTCGATCGGGTCGGGGACGAGCCGGCGCGCGCTGCGCAGCAGGGCCTCCTGCCGGTTCCGCACGTACTCCTCGAAGTCCATGACCTGGGCTGTCCCCTGGGCGTTCGCCGCCATGGCGTCCCTCCGTCCGGCGCGCTTGATTACGACCAGGTCGACGCTACGGAGCGGATGTACGGCTTTCGCGACCACCGCCGCACAGCGGACCCACAGCCACCCATCGGTTGTGTAACGACAGGGCCGTCCGGAGTGTGCGGCGCTCAGCCGGGCAGCCGGTACAGACCGTCCTCGAGGGGTTCCACCAGGCCGTCGGCGACCAGGCCGTCCAGGGCCCGGGCGCGCTGGACGGGCTCCTGCCACACGGCGTCCAGCTCGGCCTGCGGCACCGGCTCCGTGGCCTCGCGCAGCACGGCCAGCAGCCTGCCCCGGACCTGGCGGTCGGTACCGGCGTACGTCTGGCCGCGGCGGGGCGGTCCCTCGTGCGCGGGGGAGCCGGCCAGCCGCCAGGCGCACTGCCCGGCGATCGGGCAGCGCACGCACTCGGGCCCACGGGCGGTGCAGATCAGGGCGCCCAGTTCCATCGTGGCCGCGGCCCAGCGGGCGGCGGTGGCCTCGTCGGCGGGGAGCATCCGGTGGGCGATCCGGCGCTCGGCGGCGGTCGTCGCGTTCGGCGGGTACTCCACACCGGTCACGGCGCGCGCGAAGACCCGGCGCACATTGGTGTCCAGCACCGCGTGCCGCTGCCCGTACGCGAAGGAGGCCACCGCGGCGGCCGTGTACTCGCCGACCCCCGGGAGGGCCAGCAACTCGGCATGCTCCGTGGGCACTTCACCGCCGTGCAGCTGGGCGATCGCGGTCGCCGCGGCATGCAGCCGCAGCGCCCGGCGCGGATAGCCGAGCCGGCCCCAGGCGCGGACCGCCTCCCCGGAGGGCTCCGCCGCGAGGGCGCCCGGCGTGGGCCAGCGCTCCAGCCACGTCCCGTACACCGGCAGGACCCGGCTGACCGGGGTCTGCTGCAGCATGAACTCGCTGACCATGACGCCCCAGGCGCCCGCTTCGGGACGCCGCCACGGAAGGTCCCGGGCGTTGTCGTCGAACCAGTCGATCACGGGGGAGTGCAGTTGCTGGTGGTCGCGGTCGTCGTTCATAGCGCCTCCGATCCTACGTCCCCGGGGCCGCCGCGGCAGGCAGCGCGAAACGGGTGAGGGAGCTCCCCGGAACGGAGGGGAGATCTGCTGATCAATCACACAAGTTGCCAGCGTGCCGCGCGTGCCTTGGTCCGATTCAAGGGAAACCGCATAAGGTTTGCGCGTGGGCTCAATGCGCAATCCCGTGGGACCTCTCCCGTCCTCCATCTACTGGCGGCGACGGGCGGTTGTGCTGCTCCTGGTCGGGCTGCTCACCGTCCTCGTCGTATGGGCCGTCAACTCCCGTGACGGCGGGGGGAACAGCGCCAACGGGCCGGACGGCCGTTCACCCGCGCCGTCCATCACCCCCGGCCCGTCCGCGAGCGGTCCGCTCAACAGCTCCCGCCCGGGCGGCTCGGTCGGCGGTGGTTCCGGCGGCGACGACGGCGGTGACGCCACGGACGGCGGCGCCGGCGACTCCGGCGCCACGGACGGCAGTTCGCAGGGCGCCGACTCCGGTGGCGGCGACGGAGGCACGGACGCCGGTGCCTCGGGTGCCGCGGACGCGGGTGGTTCCGGCGGCGGTGGCGGTGGGAGCGGCAGCGGCGGTGCGCAGTTGCCCGCGGGCTCCTCGCTGCCCAACTGCGGGCCGGGCGTCTCGCTGAGCGTGCGCAGCACCGACAACGCCTACGAGCCCGGTGAGCGGCCCCGGTTCACGCTGACCGCGACCAACCCCTCCGCCACCGCCTGCAAGCTGGACTTCGGCCCGGACTCGGCGGTCTTCTCCATCAGCGACGTCAACGACCACCACGTGTGGGCCAGCGACGACTGCCCCAAGAGCCGTGCCCCGTACCTGCTGCAGGTCCCGGCGGGCGGCTCGACCTCGTACGACGTCGAGTGGGACCGCCGGACGAGCTCCCCGCGGTGCGCCACGCCCAAGGGCGGGGCGGCCCCGTACGGCACCTACCTGCTCGAGGTGAAGCTCCCGGGCCGCTCCGCGAAGCAGACGTCCTTCGTCCTGAAGAACGTCTAGGACGTCCGGGGCGGCCAGGACGCCCGGACGTCCGGCACGGGGCGGGACCCCCGGGACCTCCGGGACCCCCAGGCCTCAGACGTAGCGTTCCAGGATGGAGGACTCCGCGAGGCGCGACAGCCCCTCGCGGACGGAGCGGGCCCGGGCCTCGCCGACGCCGTCGACCGTCTGCAGGTCGTCCACGCTCGCGGCGAGCAGCTTCTGCAGCCCGCCGAAGTGCTCGACCAGCCGCTCCACGATCGTGTTCGGCAGCCGGGGCACCTTCGCCAGCAGCCGGTAACCGCGCGGCGAGACCGCGGAGTCCAGCGCCTCGGGGGAGCCGGCATAGCCCAGCGCCCTTGCCACGGTGGGGAGTTCGAGCAGCTCGCCCTGCGGCAGCGAGTCCAGTTCGGTGAGCGCCTCGGGGACCGTGCGGCTGCGCTTGGCGGTCGGCTCCGGCACGTAGTCGCGGACGACCAGCTCGCGCTCGGGCTCGACGCCCGCGATCAGCTCGTCCAGTTGCAGGGAGAGCAGCCGGCCGTCGGTGCCCAGCTCGACGACGTACTCCGCGATCTCCGTGGCGATCCTGCGCACCATCTCCAGGCGCTGCGCGACCGCCGTGACGTCCCGGACGGTGACCAGGTCCTCGATCTCCAGGGCGGAGAGGGTGCCCGCGACCTCGTCCAGGCGCAGCTTGTAGCGCTCCAGGGTGGCCAGCGCCTGGTTGGCGCGGGAGAGGATGGCCGCGGAGTCCTCCAGGACGCGGCGCTGACCGGCCACGTACAGGGCGATCAGCCGCATCGACTGGCTGACGGAGACGACCGGGAAGCCGGTCTGGATGGAGACCCGCTGCGCGGTGCGGTGCCGGGTGCCGGTCTCCTCGGTGGGGATCGACGCGTCCGGCACCAGCTGGACCCCGGCCCGCACGATCTTGGTGATGTCCCGGTCGAGGATGAGGGCGCCGTCGAGCTTGCACAGCTCGCGCAGCCTGGTGGCGCTGAACTCGACATCCAGCACGAAACCGCCGGTGCACAGTGATTCGACGGTCTTGTCCATGCCCAGCACGATGAGGCCGCCGGTGTTGCCGCGCAGGACCCGCTCGAGGCCGTCCCGAAGGCCCGTGCCGGGGGCCACGGCGCTCAGGGAGGCGCGCATCAGACCCTCACCGCCCGAGCCCTCGCGACTCCAGGCCTTGCCGGGAGCTGACGCCCGGTCGTTGGCTGCCACTGCTCTCCTCCGGTCGTACGGATGCCCGGATGGGCGAGACCAGGGCAAAGTTTACCGTCGGAAGGGTCAGGGACGTGGGGCCCTCTTGGGCAGGACGCGCAAGGCGTCCCCTATGTCCGCCACCTCCGTCACCTTCATCCCCGACGGGATCTTCCCCGGGTCCGGCGGCACGAGGGCGTGGGTGAAGCCCAGCCGGGCCGCCTCGGCGAGCCTGCGCTGCACCCCGGTGACCCTCCTGACCTCGCCCGCCAGGCCCACCTCACCCACCGCGACCAGGTTCTTCGGCAGCGGCGTGTCGATCGCGGCGCTGGCCAGGGCGAGCGCCACCGCCAGGTCGGCGGCCGGCTCCCCGAGCTTCACGCCGCCGACGGTCGCCGTGTAGATGTCCTGCTTGCCGATCGACCGGATCCGGCCGCGCTGCTCCAGCACCGCCAGCATCATCGACACCCGGGAGTTCTCCAGGCCGGAGGTCGTACGGCGCGGGGAGGGGATCTGGGTGTCGACGGTCAGCGCCTGCACCTCGGCGACCAGTGGGCGCTTGCCCTCCAGGGTGACCGTCAGGCACGTGCCGGGGACCGGCTCGTCGCGCCGGGTCAGGAAGAGGCCGGACGGGTCGGCCAGGCCCGTGATGCCCTCGTCGTGCAGCTCGAAGCAGCCGACCTCGTCGGTGGCGCCGTAGCGGTTCTTGATGCCCCGGATCAGCCGCAGGCGGGCGTGGCGGTCGCCCTCGAAGGACAGCACCACGTCCACCAGGTGCTCCAGCAGCCGGGGGCCCGCGATCGCGCCGTCCTTGGTGACGTGGCCGACGAGGAGCGTCGACATGCCGCGCTCCTTCGAGGCGCGGATGAGCGCGCCCGCCACCTCGCGGACCTGGGCCATGCCGCCGGGGGCTCCGTCGATCTCGGGGGAGGCGACCGTCTGCACCGAGTCCAGGATCAGCAGCGAGGGCTTGACGTCGTCCAGATGCCCCAGCACCGCCGACAGGTCGGTCTCGGCGGCGAGGTAGAGGTGGTCGGACAGGGCGCCGATGCGGTCGGCCCGCAGCCGTACCTGCGACGCGGACTCCTCACCGGTCACGTAGAGCGTGCGCGCCTGGGGCCCGGCCGCCTTCGCGGCGACGTCCAGCAGCAGCGTCGACTTGCCGACGCCCGGCTCCCCCGCGAGCAGCACCACGGCCCCGGGCACCAGCCCGCCGCCCAGGACCCGGTCCAGCTCCGGCACGCCCGTGCCGCGCGCGGTGGCCTGGCGGCCGTCCACCTGCCCGATCGGCTTGGCCGGCGTCGTCACCCGGCCGGCCGCGGTCGTGCGCACCGGCGACGCGCCGCCGTACTCCTCGACCGTGCCCCACGCCTGGCACTCACCGCAGCGGCCGAGCCACTTGACGGTCGTCCAGCCGCACTCCGTGCAGCGGTACGACGGACGGTCCTTGGAAGCGGGGCGGGTGCGGGCAGCCATGTGCCGCACGCTATCGGGTGCCACCGACAACGCCGCACCGCCCGGGGCGCGGGTCCCTGCCGTCCCGCTCCGGAAAAGGCTCGCGCACGTGGCCGGAGGGTCACCCGACGGGGTGAGCGGCGTGTGCTCTTTCGGGCGGGATCACCACCCATTTGGATTAAAGCCCGCCGTGATGCCTGAGGGTGTACGGGTCGTGGTCCTACCGTCACGGAGTGATGAGCAGCAGGTCTGACACACCCTCCCAGACAACCGGCGCGCACCGCCGACACCGCGCGCCGGTCCAGCGTGGCCGCACCGCGCCGGGGACCCCGGGGTCCCCGAAAGGAAGAGCGGCCGGTAGGGTAAGAATGTAAAACTA
>NZ_JBEXSX010000103.1:0-21478 GCF_040613835.1 Streptomyces sp. NPDC006207
AACTCTTCCGGATAGGGCTTGGGCACAGCGACATCCTTCCCACCCGCCCCACAGGGCAAGCCAGTTCAGATGTCACCCGATCGTGCAGCAGACCCGCTCGTGCGCTTGGTCGCCCATCACTCCGGGGCCGTCTATGAAGCGGAGCAGCGCGGGTTGTCGGCGGAGCTGGCCGCGTATGAGCGGGAGGACTCCCCGTTGCTCGATGCGCTGATCTGCGCCGACATGACGACGGGTCCCGCGGGTCAATCCTTCGACTTCGAGCAGCGCATCGACGAGATTCTGGTCCGGTACGAGCCGGGTAGCGAAGTGCACACGGCGATCAGCAACGCGCGCGCGTACCTGCGGGCGGCTGTCGAGAGAACGCAGGCCCGTCTCGTCGATCAGCCGATGTAGGGCTCGGCGCGACTGGCCAATCCGTGGTCGATCCGCATCCGCATCGATGGGTGGATGTTCAGCTCGTCCAGCTTGCTCGGGTGGACGAACGCCACTTCTTTGCTCTCGCTGCTGGTGCGGAGCGCGCCGCCGGTGATGCGGGCGTGGAAGCAGATGGAGAACTGCTGCCGTACCTCGCCGTCGTCGTAGGCCATGACGTGCGCCGGGTTGGTGTAGATGCCGATCAAGCCGGTCACCGCGACATCGAACCCGGTTTCTTCCTTCGTCTCCCGCACCGCTGCGGCCGGCGCGGACTCCCCGACGTCGATGCCGCCACCTGGCAGAGCCCACAAGTTGTTGTCGGTCTTGTGGATGAGCAGGATCTCCCCGGCCTCGTTGAGGGCGACTGCTGTAACTGAGGGGACGATGCTGTTTGCCTTCGGGGCGTTCGGGTCGTTGAAGTAATCGACGCGGGCCATGCGTCCAGCGTCGCACATGCCTCGTTCGTGGTCAGGGGCGGTGTGCGGCTTCTCCGAGGTCCCTTCCGTCCAGGACCTCGATGTCGACGATGACGGTTCCTGTCGGGTCGAGGCTGAGCCAGATCCCCACTTCGTCGTCCTCCTCCAGTTCGCAGATGTAGGGGGTGGGCGAGCCTTGGGGGGACGTCAGGAGGTTGCGGCACGTGGCCGAGCAGGTGCATACGCCGTAGTACCGCAGCGTTGGGATCTGTTCGCTGAGAACCCCGCCATCCGGCTCAAGGAGGCGCAGGATGTCGGCGGCCAGCTCTGGGAACACGTCGGCGAACAGGGGCAGGTCGGCGGTCATCGGACGGCGGTCGTACCGCGCTCCCATGCGGAGTCGAAGCTGCGCATGTAGTGCGGGGGCTCCGAGGACGTGCGGGTTGACGAGGACGTCGTCGTCGAAGCGGTAGATGGAGTTGTAGAGGATCGTGTCGTGCGACCTGACCTCCACGCCTGGGGTGGTCATGGTCGGTTCGAGGTAACGGCGCGTGATCCGGGCTCGCGCGGCCAGGTCCCCCGATGCCCTGCTCGTCGCCGCGCTGGCGGACCGCTTCCGAGTCCGGGTCGCCCAGCAGTATCCGTACCTGCGCGCCGGCGGCGGCCTTCTGCGCCAGCTGGTCGGGGAGGTCGGGGTGGCTGTCGAAGAGGAACAGCCCTGCGTAGACCAGGGTCTCGACGTGGCTGGTGGCCTGCTCGATAAGCGATGACCACAAGGCTGCCGGGACCGCTCCGCGGTGCGGGTAGTACGTGATCAGCTCGGATGTGCTCGCCGTCTCGGCCTGCTTCTGGACCGACGGCCACACGTAGACCTCGTCGACGCCGAGGAAGCTCGCCGCCTTCCAGCGGTGTCCCCGGTGCGGTGTGCGGTTCGTGGTGATCCAGCGCTCCACGCTCTTGGGATCAACCCCGACGTGGTCCGCCAAGGACTGGATGGTCTCGCCCTTTGCCGAAATTGCCGCGCGTAACCGCTCGTTCGCCATCGTCGTGCCCTTCCGCAGGGACGCCAGGGACGTTTTGACGAAGGCTCAGACGTCCCCAAACGTCCATACGGACCGTGATGCGTCCACTACCTCTCGCGGTCTCCTGAACTCACCGCCGAACGACGGCGGAACGGCTACTCCAACAGGAAACAGACGATGCGTCAGGTTCCCGTGGACACCTCCGCCGCCACTGTGATGGTGGCCCAGGCACCCCAGCCCAAGATCCGCGACCGCCGCACCAGCGAGGTCGCCACCGACGCCGAGACCGGCGCGACGATGATGACCGTCGACGTGATGTTCGCGGCCAACGGCGACGTGGAGATCCTGTCCGTGACGGTGCCCGAACCGGGCATCTCCGGTGACCTGGTGATGGGCACGCCGGTGGCGCTGACCGGTCTCGTCGCCCGGCCGTGGGAGAACGAGTTCAACGGCCAGCGCCGCCACGGCATCAGCTTCCGCGCCGTCGCGGTCACCTCGCTCGCCGCCGGCACCGCGAAGGCGGCCTGAGCATGACCCGCTTCACGGTCGCGCTGCTGCTGGCCGTCGCCACCGCGCTGATTCTGCGGTGGCGGCGCCCCGCCTGGTACTGGCTGACCTTCGGAGTCTCGCTCGCGCTGCTGCGGGTGGCCTTCCGCTACAGCTCGGTGATGGACGTCTGCGGGCTGACCGTCCCCCCGTCCCGCTGGCGCCTGGCGCTCGCCCGGGCCGCCAACCGCCCCATGCCGGGGCCGCGGTCACCTCGCATCCTGCGCGTACGACCGACCCGAACCGGCCTGGTGCTGCGGTTGAAGATGCGCCCCGGACAGGACGCCTTCGACTTCGCGGCGGCCTCCGACCGACTGCGGCACTCCTTCGCCATGTACGCGGTCACCGCCCGCGAGATCCGCTCCGGCGTGGTCGAGCTGCGAATGACCGGCTACGACGTCCTCAAGCGGGTGCAGATGCCCGCGAAGGTCGACACGACACCGATGCGCGTCCCGGTCGCGTTGCGCGATGACGGGGAGGTCCACTACCGGGACTACCGGAAGGTGCCACACGCGCTGAACATCGGCGCCACGCAGTCGGGCAAGTCCGTCTATCAGCGCAGGCTCGTCACCGAACTCGCCAAACAGCATGTCGCCCTGGTCGGCATCGACTGCAAGCAGGGCGTCGAGCTGTCCCCGCTGGCCCGCCGGTTCTCGGCACTGGCCGACAACCCCGACACCGCCGCCGACCTGCTGGACGCGCTTGCGGACCGCATGGCGGGCGTCTACCAGCTCATACGCCGCGAACAGCGGGTGATCGCCGACATCCCCGACGCGGAGATCGCCGCCGACATCTGGGACCTGCCCGAGCACCTGCGTCCAGTGCCAGTCGTGCTCCTCATCGACGAAGTGGCGGAACTGGCCCTCTACGCCACCAAGGAGGAAGAGAAGCGCCGCAACCGGATCATCACCACCCTGGTCAGCCTCGCCCAGCTCGGCCGCGCCGCCGGCATCTACGTCGAGGTGTGCGGCCAGCGCTTCGGCTCTGAACTCGGCAAGGGCATCACCATGCTCCGCGCCCAGCTCACAGGGCGGACCGCGCACCGGGTCAACGACGAGACCAGCGCCAAAATGGCATTCGGCGACATTCGGGAGTGGTGATCGAAATCGGCGAGCCAGTCTTCGTAGGGGTGTCGCAACGTCGCACCGACTTTGGCGCCACCGCTAGCCCCATATGGAATTCCCGCCAGATCTGCCAGAATTTTGGCTGTTCGCGCGAGGCCCTTTGAGCTTGCTGTTTTGCCAGGTTGAGTCTCCAAACTGAAGTTCATAAGCCGTGACCAGGCGATGAGTTGCTGCTCGGTGCCATCAGACCAATGGGATATCCCTTCTGGCTTCAGCTTCAGATGTTCCCCCGAAGGATCTCCGATGACCCAGTAGCCTCCGGCTAGTTCTAGTGGTCCCAGTTCTCTACGCATGGCCACCTGCCCTTTGCCACACTGCCACCGTGGCGGCCCAGTGTCCCTTGACGGCGTCAGACCGGCAGGCGTCACCAACTCGGCAAGGCGTTGGGGTTGAGACCGGTGGTCTAGGAGGGCGGGCCGTCGCTGCAGCCGGACCTTGGTCGTCGATGGAGACCGCATCACCCCACGGCGATCCATCTTGTTCTGTCGGCCGGGGCGGACGAACGTCGGTAGGTCGCATGAGGTCTTCGTAGGGCTCGCCCCAGGCCTTGAGGCCGTCGATGGCGCAGAGCCGGTAGTACCGGGGGCGTTCGCAGGTCGTCAGCAGATCGCGGGCACGGATGGCCAGGTCAGGGCGGTGGCTTGCCAGAGCGGGGTGTTCAGAAAGGAAGATGGCTGTCATGAGGGCCGCCTGACGTACGGCCGGCTTGGCGTCGTCCAGGAAGGGGGTGACTGCCTGGAAGAACAGCGGCCGCAAAGTCCGTACCGCCTCGATCTCCGGTGAGACCTCGCCCCGCCTCCGTCGCTTGGCGTACAACTCGTCGTCGGTGTCGTAGACCAGCGACGCCAGCCATTCGAGCAGTTCCACACGGAGCAGGCTGCGCCGTTCCCCTCCGACTGGGTCGTCCCAGGAGTAGTAGGTCCCTTCAATCTCGGTACTTGGCTCGGGAAGGATCGCGGCAATGAACAACGCCGCGGGCACCGTGGCGGGGGAGACGCCGTTTGAGTGGCGCAGGCAATCGAGGTCCTTGTCCATGACGCGCGCGTGGACGACGGGATCGGTACCGCGCAGGGCCGCCAGCGAAGCGGGTACGTCGCCTGCTGGACCCCACAGGTGCTCCAGACTGGCCCAGTCGGTGTCGCGGAGGATCGCTTCCGGCTTGGGCAGAGATCGCATCACCGCAGTCGTGGTGTGCTCTGGTTCGCTCGTCACCGGGACATGCTACGGAGGGCCATCAGACGGGGTTCAGGCGCTTGCCATCGTGGCTCCGCACATGGGGAGCCTCGCCGTCGAGGGCTTCGAGCAGTCGGACCGCGAAGTCACGCGATCGTGCATCAGCCCCCCCGTCAGCGGATCCAACGGGTAGGCGCTGGATGCGCTGCGGCAGCAGGTGCCGGCGTGCACGCACTGCCGGGCTGATACTGCGCTCGGCTTCACGAAGTAGGCGCAGGGCGGGCCGGGTGCCGCAGTCAAAGATGATCGCGTGGAGCCTCCTGTGAAATTTACCGAGAACCTATTGACTCGCGACATATTTTGTGAATGAGTGGTTATTAGGCCATAACACCGAAAAAGCCGCAAAGTCGATGAGGACGTCTAGTCGGCGGAGTGACTTGGACAGGATGTGGTTTAGGCCCCCAGCAAGCCGGCGCGATACCGAGGCGACAGTGACGACTGAGCTTCAGGACACGCGCAGTACTACTGGGGACTGTTTTACCGTCGGAGCCTTCGCGCGGGCCGAGCGCCGGTGCGAAGGCTCTGGTACGCCCACTCTCCCAGCGAAACCGATGAGCAGCAGGCCGTGACCCCTTCCTGCAGGCGAGACCTGCTCATCGACGATGTCGTGGCTTGTTGTGGAGGGCGCCGGCCGTCACGACCGGCACGCGGTCGTGACCGTGACGAGGCTGTGTTACCCGGGGCTCAGGTGCGTGTTCGCCCGGCTCGCCTGCTCGGCTTCGGGGTGTGTCGGAGGTGGGCGCGGACACCGAGAGACAACGAGGAGGGCGGGAGTCAGTCAGACTGGCTCCCGCCCTCTCGTGTCGGCATTCGCCCTGGTCAGCGGGTAAATCTAACGAGCGACCCGGCGAGTGCCCTCGGCAGGATTCGAACCTGCGCACACGCCTTCGGAGGCCGTGACCGCCGTCGACGCGCTGCGCGCCCGCGGTCGGCGCTTCGCCGCCCCGCTCCCGGAGCGCGGTGGGCTCGCCTTACCGCGGTGACGCGGTGTCCGCCGGGACGCCCGGTGGTCCTTCCGGCACACCGACCGCCGGGAGGGCCGTGAAGCGGTGTTCTCGGAGGTCGCCCCGTGCCCTTCCCTGTGCCCCTGACCTGGGGCTGTGCAGAGCCAGACGGCGTTGTCAGTGATCGCGGATATGTTCATTGACGTCCCGCCGATGTGGCGCGGAATACCCCCATGCTGCACAGGAGATGGCGCGTTGTCAGATTGGGAGAGGTCGAGCACGGCACGGGTGACGGCACCCGCGATGCCGCGCAAGCTCGCCAAGGTACCGTTCGTCGAACTGGCCGACGGACGCCTGCAGGGCGTGGTGTCCAGCGGCTCGGACATCGAGCGGGTCTACGTCTCGTCGGTCGCCGCGGGCAGCTACGCGTTCACCTGCAGCACCAACAACAACCGGCCCTGCGGCGGCGCACGCGGCGGCTTCTGCAACCACATACGGGCCCTCATCGTCGAGGCCGTGCTGCAGTACGGCGCCGAGCGCGTCGCCCGCTACGTCAAGGCGGAGACCGCGGGCGGCGAGCCGGACGCGCAGAGCATCACCGCCGCCATGACGAGCGCACGCCCGTCGCAGGGGGACAAGCAGGCCGCGGCACCGGTCTTCAGCCGCTTCTTGCGCCACCTCGCCTACCTGGAGCTCGCCCCCACCACGGCCCCGCTGCCGGAGATGCAGTGGTTCCCGCCGACCAGGGCGGTGGCGTGATGCGCCACGACCTGCTCGCGGAAGCCCTCCCCGGGCTCGACGAGGCCCTGGCGGCCGTAGACGCCTTCGACGCGACGCTCGTCAGCGGACTGCTGCGTCCGCAGCCCGCCCAGACCGCCGGCCTCACGGAACTCGTCCACGCCGTCGCGGGGACCCCGCTGGCCACGAGGGTCGCCGAAGCGGCCGAGAAGGCGGCGGCCGGAGCCGCGAGCGAGGATCACCTCGTCGTGCTCGCCGCCGCCCGCACCGCGCTGCTCGGCTCCGTCCACGACGCGCTGACAGCCCGGATCCAGGAGGCGACCGGCCGGTCCCGCGCCGAGGAGGGCGCCCCGGAGCCCGAGGGCGGCCAGGCGCCGAACCTGCTGGCCGCCGCCCGGTCCTGGCTGTCCGACCTGGCCCGCTCCGGCTGGCAGGGCATCGACCACGACCTTGTGTCCGGCGCCGCGCAGATCGTCTCCGCGATGCTGCCCGACCCGGCACTGCGCCGTCTGGCCACACTCCTCGACGGCTTCGCCGCCGAACTCGCCGCCTCGTGCCCCGGGGCCACCATGGAACGGTTCCCCGTACGCCGCTGGGCCGACCTGTGGTCGCGCGGGATGCTGCTGACGCTGCCCGGCGCGGCCGGTGCGCCCGCCACCGGGACGGCGACCGGCCGGCTGCTGCCCCTCGGCGTCGACCTCCAGGAGCACGCGACCGCCGTACAGGCCCAGGTCCACGCCGTGCTCGAACCCGCGGACGGCACGACGCCCCGCCTGGTGCGCGCGAGCGTGTCCGCGCCCAAGCCCGACTCCGTCGTCGGCGCCGGGCTCTGGCAGCTGCTCCGCCCGCACATGTCGCTGCTGGCCGCCGTCAGCGAGGGCCGCTCCATGGACCTTGCCGGCATGCCGGTCACCGCCGAGGGCGATCTGCTCTGGAACGACGCGCACGCCCAAGCGGGAAAGCCCGCCGACGCCTTCGCCGCCGCCCGCGTCGTGCTGCCCACCGCCGCCGACCCGGTCGTCGCGCCCCTGGACCGCCACCCGGCGCGCATCGCCGTACCGGTGTTCGTGGAGGGCTACGCCGCCGGGCTCGAGGACGGCGTGGTGACGTTCACCGTCGCCGGGCAGTCCCTCGCCGTCGACACCGACCGCGTTCCGGCCGCCGGGCCGCTCACCCCCGAGGCGGTCGCGGCATCGGGCGCCTGCATCGCTCTCCTCCGCTGGGACGAGGGGACGTACCGGGTCCAGCCGCTGGCCGTCGAGACGACGGTGCGGAAGAAGGCCGTCGCCGTCCACGCCGGGGCCTGGGCGGGTGGCACGACCGACAAGAACGGCGTCAAGGCCGAGAAGGCCGCCACCGACGCCGTGGACGTGCTGCGGGAACGCGCCGGAAGGCTGCTGCGGAAATGACCGAACAGACCACCGGGCACACCGACGGCCCCGACGGGCCGCCCGTCGCCGACCCGCACGACAACCGCCGCCAGGTCCTGTACTGGCGCCTGCTGGCCCGACTCTTCGACCCCGAGGAACAGGCCACCCTGGAAGCGGCGAGCCTCGCCGTCGTCGAGGACATCGGCCTGCCGCCCGCGCTGCTGGACCCGCAGACCTCCGTCGACTCCATCGTGCAGCGCCACCCGGAGCTGGCCTCCGAACTCGACGGCCTGATGACCCCCGAACCCGAACCCGAGGACGGCGCACGCGACCGGGCCGCCGAAGTCCGCCGCGCCGCACTGGTGTCGAAGGTGCTGCTCAACGTCTTCGCCTCCGGCTCCGGCACGGTCACCGCCGGGCAGCTGGCGCGCTGGCAGTCCGACGCGGGCTGGCTGGAGCGCGCGCTCGGCTGCCGCCCCGGCGAGCTGCGGGGCGGTCGTGGAGGTGGCGGTGCCGGGGGACGGGCGGCAGGACCCGGCGTCAGCCCGACCGGCACCGGCGGCGGGGGCACCACCCCCGACCTCAGCCGGCTGATCCCGGCGATCGGCCCCGAACTCGGATCCATCGAGGCCGACCTCGTCAAGCGGATGCACCTGCGCGAAGTCCTGGCCGACCCCAACCTCGCCGCACAACTGACCCCGAGCATGTCCCTGATCGAGCAGCTCCTGCGGGACAAGAACAACCTCTCGGGCGTCGCCCTGGCCAACGCCAAGTCCCTGATCCGCCGCTTCGTCGACGAGGTCGCCGAAGTGCTGCGCACGCAGGTCGAGAAGGCGTCGGTCGGCGCGATCGACCGCTCCATCCCGCCCAAGCGGGTGTTCCGCAACCTCGACCTCGACCGCACGATCTGGAAGAACCTCACCAACTGGAGCCCGGAGGAGCAGCGGCTCTACGTCGACCGCCTCTACTACCGGCACACCGCCCGCAAGACGACACCCCAGCGGCTGATCGTCGTCGTGGACCAGTCGGGTTCGATGGTCGACTCGATGGTCAACTGCACCATCCTCGCCTCGATCTTCGCCGGGCTGCCGAAGGTGGACGTCCACCTCATCGCGTACGACACGCAGGCGCTCGACCTCACGCCCTGGGTCCACGACCCCTTCGAGACCCTGCTGCGCACCCAGCTCGGCGGCGGCACCGACGGCACAGTCGCCATGGCGCTCGCGCAGCCGAAGGTCGCCGAGCCCCGCAACACCGTCGTCGTGTGGATCTCCGACTTCTACGAATGGCGGACCGAGCCCCTCTTCGAGAGCATGGCCGCCCTCCACCGCTCGGGGGTCAAGTTCATCCCCGTGGGCTCGGTGACCAGCTCCGGCCGCGGCAGCGTCAACCCGTGGTTCAGGGAGCGCTTCAAGGACCTCGGCACCCCGGTGATCTCCGGCCACATACGCAAGCTCGTCCACGAGCTCAAGACCTTCCTCGCCTGAGCGCTCCCAGGCAGTCAAAGACACCGCAAGGCAATCCCAGGCACCCCCAGGCAGTCTCAGACACCCCACAACGCCCGAAAGGCCCCTCATGTCCGACCTGTTGCGCGCCCCCGCCGAGACCAAGTACGCCGAGGAACTGGACTGGCTGGAGTCGGTGGACGACAACCCCAAGCCCTTCTCCTGGCGCCTGTCGCCCAAGATGGTCCGCCTGTTCATCCTGGGCTCCGAGCCCTCCGACGGCCTGGACCGCGAGATCGCGCAGAAGTGGTTCGGCGACCGCAGCTTCGTCGAGCGCTCCATCGTCACCCTCGCCTCCGACCGCGGCCTGCTGCTCATCGGCGACCCCGGCACCGGCAAGAGCTGGCTCGCCGAGTTGCTCTCCGCCGCGATCTCCCGCAACTCCACCCTCGTCGTCCAGGGCACGGCCGGCACCACCGAGGACCACATCAAGTACTCCTGGAACGTGTCCATGGTCATCGCCAAGGGCCAGTCGCGGGAGTCGATGATCCCCTCGCCGATCATGACCGCGATGGAGACCGGCGCCATCGGCCGCTTCGAGGAACTCACGCGCTCCACCAGCGACGTCCAGGACGCGCTGATCTCCATCCTCTCCGAGAAGTACATCTCCGTCCCCGAACTGGACGGCGACAGCGACAACATCGTCTTCGCCAAGCCCGGCTTCTCGATCATCGCCACCGCCAACAGCCGCGACCGCGGGGTCAACGACCTGTCCTCCGCGCTCAAGCGCCGCTTCAACTTCGTCCGCATCCCCGTCGTGACGAACAAGAAGAGCGAGGCGGAGATCGTCCGCTTCCGCACCGAGGAGCTGCTGCGTCGCCACCAGATAGAGCTGGACGTGCCGCCGACCTTGCTCGACGTGCTGCTGCAGAGCTTCGCCGACCTGCGCGCCTCGGCCGCCGCGGCCGGCAGCGACGACGAGAAGCTGGAGTCCGCCCTCTCCACCGCCGAGCAGATCGGCGTGCTGGAGGACTCCATCCTGCACAGCAACTTCTTCGGTGAGCGGGCCCTGACCGCCCGCGCCCTCGCGTCCTCTCTCGTCGGTTCGCTGGCCCGGCGCGAGCCCGAGGACCTGGCGATTCTCAACAAGTACCTGCACGGGGTCGTCGAGCCGCGCAGCAAGGACGAGGGCGGCGCCTGGCCCGAGTTCCTGGAGGGCGGCCGCGACGCGATCGCCACGCTGTCATGAGCGGTACCCACGAGGGCACCTTCGAGGCGCTGCGCAGTCAGCTCCGCGAAGCCGCCACGACGTTCGCCGACGGGCCCGACGCCCTGGAGGGCATCCTCCTCGGCATGGTCGACGACGTCGACCGCGCGGTGCGCGAGCCGCTGGAGGTCTTCCCCGTCTGCCACCACTCGCCCGCCTCGGCCGTCGCCATGGCACGCCGCCTGCGCGAGAAGCAGCCCAAGGTCGTGTACCTGGAGCTGTGCGAGGACATGACACCGCTGCTGACCGAGCTGCGCAACTGCCGGCTGCCGGTCGCGGTCCAGGCGTACGCGAGCGAGGCCGACGGCTTCCCCGCCGACTGGGCCCCGCTGTCGGTGGTCGCCCCGATCACCGAGGCCTCGGCGGAGTACCAGGCCATCGCCTACGCCCTGGACACCCCGGGCGTGGAACTCGTCCTGGTCGACCGCTCCTCCGACCACGTCTTCCAGTGGGACGCCCGCGCCGAGCAGCCAGCCGGACCGGACGACCCGGACGCGCCGCCCGCCGAGGAGGAGGCCGCGCTGCACGGCGACGCGGTCGGCGTCGAGATAGGCGACCTGCGGCCGCGCTTCGCCGAACTGGAGGAGCACCTGCTGCGCCACGGCCGCGTGCGGCACTGGTCGGAGTGGTGGCACCAGTACGTGGAGCTGCCGCTGGGCGACGCCGACCACGACACGTACCGCCAGGTCATGTTCCTCATCGGCAGCCTCTTCCGGCGGCTCGCCCCCGGCGATCCGCACCGGGTGCGTGTGGACGAGGACCGGGAGCGCCACATGTGGACCCGGATGCGCGAGCACCTGGCGGCCACCGGCACCGATCCGGCGGACTGCCTCTACGTCTGCGGCGCCTTCCACGCCGCCAGCCGCGTCGCCGAGTTCGGCGTGGAAGGCGCCGACACCTTCGAGATCAGCCCGCGCAGCGCCACCAAGTGGCTGCACGGCCTGATCCCGTCCAGCCACGCGGCGATCGAGGCGCAGTTCGGCCTGGCCGCGGGTTCGGTGTCGATCGCGGCGACGCAGTGGACGAAGAACCTCAAGCGGACGCGGGTCAAGCCGTACCGCCTGACGGGGCAGGCGGGCGCGAAGAAGACGACGCCCGCCAAGACCCCGGCACCTGCCCCTCAGCCTGTGCCCGCCGATCAGCTGACCGGGTTCCTCCAGCGCCCGCCGGTCCTGGACCAGCTGGACGAGGCCGAGTTGCTCGGCTGGTCGGTGGAGATCGTGCGCGCCGCCCGGCGCAACGGCTACCTCGCCTCGACCGCCGACGCCATCGCCGTGTTCGAGACATCGATCCTGCTGGCCGGGATGCGCGACCGGGCCAAGCCCACGCCTTACGACTTCCAGGACGCGGCCGTCACCTGCATCGAGAAGGACGCGGTGCCCGGCCGGCGCGACGTACGCCGGCTCGTCGAGATCATGATGGGCGGCGACCGCATCGGCCAGGTCGGCTACGACGCGCTGCCGCCCCTCGCCCGCGACGTGCACGACCGGCTCGCACCCCTGAACCTCAGGCTCCAGCAGCGCGGAGTGCAGCGCGCCCTGCTCGACATCGCCGGCCAGCCGGAACTCGGCCCGTGCTCCGACGTGCTGTGGATGCTCCGCCGCCTGATGCCCGAGGGCACCGCCCGGCCGATCATGGGCGAGCGGAAGCTCGGCGAGCGCCCGATCCAGGAGTCCTGGGACCTGGCCCTCGGCACGCACCAGCGCGCCCTGATCGAGCTCGGCTACGAGGGCGTCAGCATCGAGCAGGTCCTGGAACAGCGCCTGCGCCGCCGCGCGTACGACCCGAAGGCCACCGCGGCAACCGTCCTGGAAGCCGTCGAGGACGCCACCCTGTACCTGAACAGCCGCCGCCTCGCCGACGAACTCGGCACCCGCGCCCTGGAGGTACTGTCCGCCGAACGCACCGTCGACGGAGCGCCCGAAGTACTCCACCGGGTACGACGGCTCCTCTCCTACTACCGCACCAGCGAACCGACGCTGCCGTCATGGATCGAGTCCTTCACCAAGGCCGGCTACGCGCACTACTGCACCCTGCTGCCGACCGCGTTCACCGACGACGACGCCACCGTCCGCCAGGTGGCTGCCATGCTGGGCTTCCTGTTCAGCATGGAGACCCTGGCCCTGTCACTGGGCTGCGACCGCACCCAGCTCGAACTCGCCGTGGCGCAGTCCCACCCCCAGGACCCGTCGAAGACGGCCCTGTTGTGGGCAGCCCAGGTCCACCTCGGAACCCTGACCCGCGCCGAACTGCGCGCCAAGTGCGACGACCTGCTCGCCAACCCCCTGGTGGTCCCCGCCTACCCCCGCTACCTCAGCGGCCTCCTGCACGCCCTGGAGCCGGTCCCGGGCCTCGCCGACGTCGTCGTGGAGGCCGTCTCCAACGCCTTCGCCCGCCTGCCTGACCAGGTCCTCCTCCCGTGGCTCCCCACCCTGATCATGAGCCTCCGCGCGGGCGGCACGGAGCTGGCCCCCCTCCTCATCCGCGAGGCGGGCCGCATCTTCCCGGGCCGCCTCCCCGCCCTCGACGCCTGGATCCCCCCGTGGCGCGCCGCCCAGCCGGCGCCGCCGGCCCTGACCCCGGCACGACAGTCCCCCCACGGCGCCACCCTCCTCACCGCCCACCCGACCACGACCGACGCGCTGGCCCACCTCCTGGGCTGCAACGACCCTTGGGCGACGCCAGAACCGGAGCTGGCGGGCGCGGCACTGCTCGACCGTTACCCGGAGACGGCTGAGGCACTGGAGGCGTTGTTGGCCAGGGCATGAGATCGGCCCGCGCGGCTGCACTGGACGCAGTGGATCTCGGTGCTGTGCTGCGTGGTGACCGCGTCGGCCCGCGCCCCGTGGCAGGCCGCCCGGCCGCCTGGTCGTGGGCACGGGTATGGGAACGCCATCGCGTCCTCGGCTTCCGTGGTCCGGCTTCCCGGCGCAGCGTGTGACGGCCTTCCGCGAACCGCGCACGGCGGCGGTGGCGGGAGTGCCGGCCCGGGTCACGAGATGGCCGGGTCCGACTCCTCGCGCACCGTCCAGGTCGGGCCGTCCGGGAGGGCCCGGCTCGCCGCGCCGATCCCCCGCAGCGGCAGGTGGACGGCCACCGCGGCGGCCAGGGCGCACAGGAGCCAGGTGACGAACCAGGGCAGCCGGTCGGGCCCGAACCAGAGGACGGGTGCGGCGATCACGGCCGCGAGAAGGGCGCCGCCGAGGATGGGTCCGTGCACCGGCGCCGAGAACTTGGCGGTGCGCGGCACGCGGCGGACGGCGCGGTCGGCGGCGCCGGGACTGGCGGCGCCCTTGAGGTAGGGGCGCGCCTCGTCCGGGTCCGTGAGACCCATGACCGTCTCGCCGTTGTCGGCGACGAACGCCGCGGGCAGTTCGTCCTCGATCAGCTTCCAGCGTTCCGGCCAGCAGAGCCATCCGTCCTGGCCGCCGAGGCGCAGGGCGGCCCGGCCCACCTCCGCGTCGGGGCCTGCGAGCCTGATCTCGCGTCCGCCCTCGTGGAGGACGATCCAGTGGAACTGTGTGACGTCCAACTGGCCTGGTTTGTCTCCGCGCTTGAGGTAGCGCATCCGCACCGGCTCACCGACCCGGACACGCACCGTGTGGAGTCCGCCCCGGCCTGCGTCCTCGGACAGCACGCGCATCTTGGCGCGGATGTCGGCCTGCCTGGTCTGGCGGCGGGCGAACTGGAGCGTCTTCGCCGTCAGGACGAAGACGAGGATGATCAGCACGCCGGCGAGCACCCCACCGGTCCCGGCGGCCAGCCGAGTGAGGAAGAACGGCGTCACGATGAGGAGCACGGCCCCTGTCGCGCGCCCGCCGTCACGAGCGGGCATCGGCAGCCGGCGCGGCACGGGTGGCGGTGAGGACGGCTGCGCGGTGGAGGGCGCCGGGCGCAGCGGCGGTGCCAGGCGGCAGGCGAGCGCCCAGGCCCCGGCGGCCGCTGCGGCCGCACCGAGCGCCGTCAGGATGTCCCACCGCGGGGCGGGCGCGTCGTAGCGCACGAAGACCAGTGCCAGGGCGACCGCGGCGCACGCCAGGGCGCCGCCGCCGAAGCCGCGGGTCAGCAGGGTGGAGTGTCGCATGTGCGTCCTTCGCCGGAGGTCGAGCCGGGGTGGGGCACCGTCTCGCGAGGCTGGGTGGGCGCACGCCGACGGGATTCCGGGCGAGGTGCGTGGGGGCGAAGAGAGCCGACGGCCGTGCGGTGCACCAGTGTCGTCGGTGATCCGCTGCGAAGTAAAGGGCCGAAGCCGCCGCGTTCATCAGCGGCGCGGCGGGATGCAAGTCCGGTGTCCGTGACGTGGATTCGTCCGTGCGAGCCACCCGCGGCACCCACTCGTGGGCCCGATGCCGCGACCGGATAGGTTCGCCTGGCCGGTAGGTGGGCGAGAAGCGGTGACCGCTTCTCGCCCCCCGTGGCACAGATCGCCCCGAGCTCAGTAGGAGAACTGGCGGATCTGACCGTCGTACGCCCCGTACGTCCAGCCCGTGCGGGTCGCCGGGTCCAGCTGGACGGAGTTCATCACACCGCCGTGGACCAGGGGACCGCCGTGGCCCGTGATCTGGAATCCGGTCAGCGTCCGCACCACCTCGCCCGTCGTGACGTCGATGACGAGCAGCTGACCGGTGGCGTTGTTGTCCGTGACGACGGCGGTGCCGGAGCCGGCGTAGCTCGTGCCCTCCGGTGCTGTGAACGCCGCCACCGCGAGCCCGTTGGCGCCGTCCACCGCCATCCCCGTGGCGGGGCCGCGCCGTACCGCCACCGGGTCGTCCGTCTCGCCGGTCGCCACGTCGAGCGAGCCGAGGACGCTGGTCGGGACGATCTTGGTGCTGATCGCGGTGGCCGACAGGTTGTAGAGCGTGCCCGCGCCGTCGGAGCCGAAGCCGTTGCTGCAGCCGGACATGGTCCCCAGGAGGCTGACGCTGCGGGTCTGTGTGTCCACGCGCGGGATCTGGACGCCGCCCAGGCAGAGGGCGATAGGAGCGCCCTTCGCCAGGTAGACGTCCCCGGTGGAGGAGTCGATGTCCAGGAGGCTGTACGAGCCCTTGGCGACGCCCGGCAGATCGGCGGGGATGGGATCCTCGGTGGTGCCGTCCTTAAGGTCGACGGGCAGCACCAGGTCGGTGTTGTCGGCGACCGCCCGCAGCAGCAGCGCGCCGCGGGAGCGGGCGGCGTCGACTCGTCCGACGACGAAGCGGTAGTCGGCTGCCGCGAGCGTGGTGCGTCCGACGAGGGTGCCGGTGGCGGTGTTCCAGGTCTCCACCTGCACATCGCCGCTGGGCTCCGCCTGGTGCACCGCAAGGGCGCGGTGCGTGGCGGGGGCCACGCCGAGGACCTCGTACTCCGATCCGTCGCCGCTGTCTGAGGCGATGACCGGGCCGTAGACGCCGGTCCTGGTGGAGTAGTGGCGGATCTCGGTGGCACCGGAGACGGTCCGCAGTGCGGCGACCGAGTCGTCGCCTGCGGCGGCGAAGGACAGCACCGTGCTTCCGGCCGGGGCGACGCCGTCGTCGACCTCGAGGGTCGAGACGGGAGACGCCTGGCCGATGACCCGGTGCTTGCTGTCGAGGGCCATGACGCGCACGCCGTAGACAGTGGAGGAGGACAGGCCCAGCCGCAGGGCGTCGAGGTCGATGCTGCCCTTGGGGGCGGGCAGGACACGGTGGACTGTGGAGGGCGCGTCGACGCCGTTGTCGTCGAGGGTCGTGCCGTTGGCGTTGGTGAAGGTGTTCAGCGAGTTGTGGAGCGTCGGGGCGGGCGCGGCGAACTCCACCTGCGCGTACTTCGCCCCCGGCACGTCGCGCACGTCGTACCGTACGGCGAAGCCGGCCTTGGCGCGGGTGACCTGGGTGCTGTGCGCGGGGATGCCGTCCTGCCCGGTGACCAGCGGTGCCTGCGGGCGCTGCTCGGCGGTGCTGCCGTCGACGCGGACCGGCGCGAACTCCCCGTAGGTGGTCAGGCTGGGGTTGCCCCCGAAGCCGGACTGGGCGATGCCGATGCCGTAGAGGCCACCCCCGGCGCTGAACGCGTCGGCGGGGATCGTGACCGTCCCGGAAATGGCGGTCAGGGACTGGTGCCACGCGGCGCTGAACAGGGGCGCGAGGGCGGGGTTCCAGTGGCCGACGGTGGACACGACGAGTTGCGGGTCGTTGAGCTTGGCGACGCCGGTCAGGTCGTAGGTGACGGTGACCGCGTGGCCGGCCTTCACCACCGCGGGGCCCTTGGGCGCGGTGCTCTCCACGTAGCGGCCGTCGCTGGGGCCGACGGTGAGGGTGCGGCGCACGGTGGCCTGGGTCCGGCCGCCGGTCTGTACGCGGTAGGTGGCGGTGATCGTGCGGTCGGAGTCGGAGACCACGGGGAGTCCGGCGGCGTTCAGCAGTTCCGTCGGCGTCACGCGGATCGCCGGGGTGGCGGAGTGCCAGGTACGCGCGCCCACGGTGAGCGTGTACGCGGGGCTGGCGTCCCTGGGCAGGCCGGTGACGTCACCGGCGAAGGTGACCGGGCCGACCAGGCCCATGCCGTTGCCGCCGGAGGCCATGTCGCCGAGGTCGATGCGGTCGGGGTCGGTCGTCTCCAGGAACTGCCCGCCCAGGCCGGCGTTGGTGACCCGGTGGGCCACCGACAGCCGTACGGCCGCGGTGGCGCCGCCGCGGTGTCCGAGGACGTCCTCGACGGCGGCGGTGACGTCGATCTGCCGGCCGACGTTGAGCTCGCGGTCGATCTGCGCCGGGGTGGCGACCTCACGGCCGGTCCGCTTCAGCACGTCCCGTACTTGCGCGGGCGTCAGGTGGTGCCCGGCAAGACCGGCGGCCTGGAGCACGACGGCGGCGGCCGCGGCGATCTCGGGTGCGGACGCGGACGTGCCGCCGTTGAGGACGGGGGTGACGGACTGCGCGTCGCCCCGCTCGGTGTGGGTGAAGGCGACGATGTTGTCGCTGGGCGCCGAGAGGTCGATGCGGGTGCCGAAGCCGGAGGAGAAGGTGCCGAAGCCGCTGATGCGGGTCTCGGCGGTGGTGGCGGGTCCGGTCCGGGAGGCGAGGGTGTCGTCCAGGGTGGTGCCGCCGGCGGCTATCGCGCCGCTGTCGGGGACCCGCGACGGGGTGGTGGAGTAGGCCACGTCGTCGATGTCGGTGGCTTCCTTGCCGTTCTTGTCGTTTCTCGCGGTGTCGGTGGGCGTGCTGCCGCCGTCGGGGCCGACGGCGGCGGGGGTGTATAGGCGGGTTCCGTCGTTGGAGGAGATCACCACCACGACGTGGTCCTTCTGGACGATCGAGGCGACGACGGACCGGATGTACGGGTCGTCCTCGAGGTAGCGTCCCGGGAAGCCGTGGGCGTCGGTGCCGAAGCCGAGGCTGGCGGTGATGACGTCCGGCTTGGGCGACTGGTGGGCGGCGGCCAGGAGCGCGGTCGCGATCTGGTCCATCGTCGGCTGCTGCGGGACGACGAGGCGGTAGCCGGCGCCGGGGGCGACGCCGAGCAGGTCAGTGTAGTCGCTGCCGGTCCGGCCGGGGCGCTGCCGGTCGTGCGCCAGGGGTGCCATGACGCTGAAGTCGAGCAGGACCTCGCCGAGGCCGGGGTCCTGGTCCTTGGTGGCCGCCGTACCGCTCAGGCCCCCGTCGGGGGCCGCGACGTAGGCGGGGATCAGCGGCATGGAGGGGAGGTCGAGGTAGCGCTGGCCGTCCTGGAGCACGGTGGTGGGGCCGTGGCCCTGCACGTAGGGGTCACCGGCGTCGGCCATGGCCTGGTCGGTGAGGTCGCCGATGGAGACGTTGGTGATGGTCCGGCCGGCGCCGGGCTGCTGCCCGTAGCGGCCCTGGAGGATGTCGAAGGCGCCCACCGCGTTGACGCCGCCGGCGTTGAGGAACGCCTGGGCGGAGTTGGTGAGGGCGAAGTTGGTGGGGAGGGGAGAGGCGCCTGGCGCGGTCGCCGGTGTGTGCTTCGCGGACGCCTTCGCGGCGGCGGGCAGTCGCTGCGCCCCGGTGTTCATGGTGTTGACGTAACGGTTGGGCTCGGCGTTCGCGATTCCTGGCGTGCCCTGGAGGGCGCGGGCGACGGCGGCGGAGTCGCGGTTCCTGGTCCGTACGACGTAGGTGTGAGACAGGTCGGCGGCGTCATCGCCCAGGCGCGTGCGGGCGGTTGTGGTCATCGACTCGGTGGTCGTGGCCGACAGGGAGGGGAAGAGCGGTTGGAGCGAGGTGGCGCCGACCGCGTTCAGCTTCTTGTTGACGGCGGCGCTGCTGGTCCCGGGGGCGTGGGCCTGAGCCCTGTTGCCCGGCAGCTTGCGGCCGGTCACGGCGGTCTGCGGGGAGAGGGTCACCAGCACCTGGCCCGGGACGACGCCGGAGCGCTGGGCGGGCAGCGCCTTCTGCGGCGACGCGTCGCCGAGGGGCGTGCGGCCTGCGAAGGGCGGGGCGGAGCCTTCGCTGGTGGGAACGGGAGCGGCGGAGGCCGGGAGCGCGGCGGTGAGGGCCAGGAACACGACGGACGTGACGGATACGGCACCGAGCCGCCGTCTGCCGTGCGGATGGGCACGCGACATGGGACACCTTTTCAGCGGGGCGAGGGTGTGCGGGGGGACACACCGTGGCGCGCTGACGCCCACCTCAACGCAGGGCAGCGCGCTCGTTGCTGGAAGATGTCAAGTGCGGCGGACGAGACACAAGGTGGGGAAGGTGGCCTACCTCCGCCAGGTGGCCGGTTGGTGCCACGGAGGTGCGGGAGAAGGCATGGATTTTGACGTTCTGGGGTTCACGGCGGACGCGGAGCGCGTGTATACGGCGCTGGTGGGAATGCCGCGGTGCACGGCGGCGGAGGTCGCGGACGCGTGCGGCCTGACCGCGCCCGCGGCGGGGAAGCTGCTGTCCGGCCTGGTCAGGGACGGTCTGGCGGTGCGCAGTGCGGGGAGGCCGCCGAAGTTCTCGGCCGCGGCCCCCGATGTCGCGGTCGGCGCGCTGATCCACGAACGGGAGCAGCAGCTCGGCGAGGCGCGGGTGCTGGTGCAGCGGCTGGTCGAGACCCACCGGGAGGCGGCCAGGATCACCCACCCGGACATGGCCGCGGAACTGCTGACGGACCGCGACGACATCAGCAAGGCCGTGTACCGGTTGACGACCGGAGCGCGCCGCGAGGTGTGCGCCTTCGACCGCCCTCCGTACGTCGACCGGCCCGGCAGCAACCTCGACGGCCAGCTGGAGCGGCAGCGGACAGGGGTGACCCACCGGGTGATCTACGACCGCGAGGCGGTGGCGTGGCCGGGCCGGCTCCTGGACGACATCATGCCGAGCATGCGAGCGGGGGAGCAGGCCCGGATGCGGCCGGAGCTGCCGTTGAAGCTGGTGATCAGCGACGGCCGTGCCGCGATCATCCCGTTCAGCCTGGCGCCGGGCGGCCAGTCCGCGGCGTATCTGATCCACCCGTCGCCGATGCTGGTGGCGCTGCAGTCGCTCTTCGAGGCGCAGTGGGAGCGGGCGATCCCGCTGGGGGAGGCGGCGCCCACGACTTCGGCGGAACCGGGGCAGCCGGATGCCGAGACCCTGGCCCTGATCAGCCTGCTGGCTTCGGGGCTCACGGACGCGGCCATCGCCCGCACCCAGGGCTGGAGCGCTCGGACCACGCAGCGGCGCATCCACCGCCTGATGACCGAACTCGGCGCGGCCACCCGCTTCCAGACGGGGCTGGCGGCGGCCCGGCGGGGCTGGCTCTGAGCGGCGGCAAAAGTCCCTGCCACTCGTGGCGAGCCTTGGCGCGCTGCTGGCCGAGGGGCTTGGCGCCGTGCACGCTGCGGGCCTGGTACACCGCGACTTGAAGGCACAGAACATCATCCTGGGCGACTTCGGCCCCGTGATCATCGACTTCGGTCTCGGAGCCTTCGTCGGAGCTTCCAAGGGTTCGCTCACGCAGGCCGGCATGCTCATCGGGACGGTCCGCTGCATGCCGCCCGAGCAGGCCCTGGGTGACCTGGACGTTCATACCGTGGCGCTTGTGCTTTCCAGAGTAGTAGGGGCGGTCGGCGGCAATGCGGTCCATGTGCAGCAGGGTGCCGTCCAGGATCACAAATGCCTTGTTGGCGGCCACGGCCATGGCCTGGTGGAGGGTGGGGGCAAGGGCGGCCAGGACCTCAACCGCCTCGACTATGTACCGGTAGACGGTGGCCAGCCCGATCCCGAAGCCGGCCGCGAGCAGAGCTTGTCGGTCCGCGGTCAGGCGGCGCCAGCGCGTGCCGCACTCACGCCGACGGGCCGTCAGCAGGTCGGACAGGTAGTGCAGGGTCGAGTTGGACAGATCGATCCCCGATGGGTAGGCAAGCGCGTGAAGCTCCGGGCGGAGAGGTTGATCTTGGTCGACAACCCATCTACCAGGAGCTTCACCTTTTCCTCAGAGCTTGTAACGCGATCTTGCTGAAGCGTTGAGGGCCGCTCGGTTGGGGTCCCAGCCTGTCCTCGGAAGATTCGGGAGCCCCCACTGCGCCGCTCGGGCCGGCCGGCTCCGTAGCCTTGCCCTATGGAGAACGGGATCGATCGTCTCGTGGACGGTTGGGACGTCCGTGCAATCCGCGGTGTGGGCGTCAGCGAGGTGACCGTCGGTGGCACGGTGCGGCTGCACATCGGTTCGAACGGGATCGAGGTGCATAGTCCAGCCGAGCTGACTGCTGGCACAGAAACCTATCCCGTCCACGCGTCGGCGCGGATCAACCTGGACAGGGTCACGCAACTGCTCGACCAAGTGGTAGCTGAGGTCCGTGCCGACGATTCGGGCGCGCTGAGGGTCCGCTTTGCCAATGGGTGGCAACTGAACGTTCCGGTGGCCTCCGACGCTTTCGGTTGGACGGTCGTGCTCGGAGGCCGGCACTTCATCAGTTCTGTTCTGGGCTTGATTCGCTTTGGCGGACATCCGAGATCTGGGGTTCAGCCCCGGGAGGATGTCCATCATGGAGAGCATGGGGAAGAAGAAGCCACGCCC
>NZ_JBEXSX010000104.1:0-20940 GCF_040613835.1 Streptomyces sp. NPDC006207
GCGCCCGCCTCGACGCCGAGGTGCGCGTCGGCGGCGAGTCCGGCACCGGCGAGACCGTCCTGCTCCGCCTCCACGGCGAACTCGCCGACCACGCCGAGAGCGTCGTGCTGCCGCTGCTGCTGCCCGACGCCCCCGTCGTCGTCTGGTGGCCCGAGGACGCCCCGGCGAACCCCGCCGAGGACCTGCTGGGCCAGCTCGCGGCCCGCCGGATCACCGACGCGGCGGCCACCGAGGACCCGGTCGCCGCACTGGGACTGCGCGCCGAGACGTACACCCCCGGCGACACCGACCTCGCCTGGACCCGGATCACCCCGTGGCGCAGCGTGCTGGCCGCGGCCTTGGACCAGAAGGAGGCAGCGGTCAAGGGCGCCGTCGTCGAGGGCGAGGCGTACAACCCGAGCACGGAGCTGCTCGGGCTGTGGCTCGCCCGGCGGCTCGGTGTGCCCGTCAGGCGGAAGGTCTCCGACGGCCCCGGCATCACCGCCGTACGGCTGGCGACCGCGGACGGCGAGATCTGCCTGGACCGGCCGACCGGCGCCCTGGCCGAGCTCGCCATCCCCGGCCAGCCGGACCGGCACGTGGCGTTGCAGCGGCGGGCGACCTCGGACCTGATCGCCGAGGAGCTGCGCCGGCTCGATCCCGACGAGGCGTACGCGGCCGCGGTCAAGTTCGGCGTGGACCGGCTGGGGCGCGCCGAGGACGCCGCCGAGCCGGCCGCCGCGGGGGCGGGGCCGGCCCAGAACGGCGGTTCGGACAAGGCGGCCGTCACGTGACCGCCCCCCAGGTGGTGGTCCACCGGGACAAGGAACTGATGGCGCAGGCCGCGGCGGCCCGGCTGATCACGAAGATCGTGGACGCCCAGGCCGCCCGCGGCTCCGCCTCGGTGGTGCTCACCGGCGGACGCAACGGCAACGCCCTGCTCGCCGCCCTGGCCGCCTCGCCGGCCAGGGACGCGGTGGACTGGGCGCGGCTGGACCTGTGGTGGGGCGACGAGCGGTTCCTGCCCTCGGGCGATCCGGAGCGCAACGAGACCCAGGCCCGTGAGGCGCTGCTCGACGCGGTTCCGGTCGACCCGGCGCGGGTCCATCCCATGCCGCCCTCGGACGGGCCGCTCGGCAACGACGCGGACGCCGCTGCCGAGGCCTACGCCCAGGAACTGGCGGCGGCTGCCGGTCCCGAGGACCACGGGCCGGTGCCCTCCTTCGACGTGCTGATGCTCGGCGTGGGGCCGGACACGCACGTGGCCTCGCTGTTCCCCGGGCACCCCGGGGTCCGCGAGACCGAGCGCACGGTCGTGGGCGTGCACGGCTCCCCCAAGCCGCCGCCGACCCGGATCTCGCTCACCCTGCCCGCCATCCGTGCCGCCCGCGAGGTGTGGCTGCTGGCGGCGGGCGAGGACAAGGCGGGCGCCGTGGCCATCGCCCTGTCCGGGCCCGGTGAGATCCAGGCCCCGGCGGCGGGTGCCCATGGGCGGGCCCGCACGCTGTGGCTGCTGGACCGTACGGCCGCCGCGAAGCTGCCCCCGCAGCTGTACCCGCCGTCCTCCCCGTGAGGCGGTGACCGGCGCGGGACGCGACACAGGACGCCGGGCGGGCTCCGAGGAGCCCGCCCGGCGTCCTTCTACCGCGTCTGCGGCGTCTCAGCGGCCGCGCAGCGACCGGTAGGTGGCCACGAGGGCCTTGGAGGACGCGTCAAGACCGGGCACCTCGGCTCCCTCGGTCAGGGCGGGCTCCACACGCTTGGCGAGGACCTTGCCCAGCTCGACGCCCCACTGGTCGAAGGAGTCGATGTTCCAGACCGCGCCCTGTACGAAGACCTTGTGCTCGTAGAGCGCCACCAGCTGCCCCAGCACCGACGGGGTCAGTTCCTTGGCGAGGACGGTCGTCGTCGGGTGGTTGCCGCGGAAGGTGCGGTGCGGGACCTGCGCCTCCGGGACGCCCTCGGCACGGACCTCCTCGCTGGTCTTGCCGAAGGCCAGCGCCTGCGTCTGGGCGAAGAAGTTGGCCATCAGCAGGTCGTGCTGGGCGGCGAAGGCCGGCTCCAGCTCTTCGACCGGGTTGGCGAAGCCGATGAAGTCCGCGGGGATGAACTTCGTGCCCTGGTGCAGCAGCTGGTAGTAGGCGTGCTGCCCGTTGGTGCCGGGCGTGCCCCACACGACCGGCCCGGTCTGCCAGTCGACGGGCCGTCCCTCGCGGTCCACGTACTTGCCGTTGGACTCCATGTCGAGCTGCTGCAGGTAGGCCGTGAACTTCGACAGGTAGTGGCTGTACGGCAGGACGGCGTGCGCCTGCGCGTCGAAGAACTGCCCGTACCAGACGCCCAGCAGACCCATCAGCAGCGGCGCGTTGGCCTCCGGAGGGGCGGTGCGGAAGTGCTCGTCGACGAGGTGGAAGCCGGCCAGCATCTCCCGGAACTGCTCCTCGCCGATGGCGATCATCAGCGAGAGCCCGATGGCGGACGGGTACGAGTAACGCCCGCCGACCCAGTCCCAGAACTCGAACATGTTGTCGGTGTCGATGCCGAACTTGGAGACCTCCGCCGCGTTCGTGGACACCGCCACGAAGTGGAAGCGCACCGCGTCCTGGTCACCGCCGAGCCCGTCGAGCAGCCACTCGCGCGCCGAGGTGGCGTTGGTGATGGTCTCGATGGTGGTGAACGTCTTGGACGCGACGATGAACAGCGTCTCGGCGGGGTCCAGTCCGTGCAGCGCCTCGTGGAGGTCGGCGCCGTCCACGTTGGAGACGAACCGGAAGGTGAGCCCGCGGTCGGTGAACGCGCGCAGCACCTCGTAGGCCATCGCCGGTCCCAGGTCGGAGCCGCCGATCCCGATGTTCACCACGTTCTTGATGCGGCGTCCGGTCGAGCCGACCCACTTGCCCGTGCGGACGGAGTTGGCGAAGCTCCCCATCCGGGTGAGCACGTGGTGGACCCCGGGCACCACGTTGACGCCGTCGACCGTGATCTCGGCCGACTGCGGGGCGCGCAGCGCCGTGTGCAGCACGGCGCGGTCCTCGGTGACGTTGATCTTCTCGCCGCTGAACATGGCGTCCCGCAGTGCGGCGACACCGGTGGCCGCCGCGAGGTCGCGCAGCAGACGCAGCGTCTCGTCGGTCACCAGGTGCTTGGAGTAGTCCAGATGGAGATCGCCGACCTGCACGGTGTAGCGCCGGGCGCGGTCCGGGTCGGCGGCGAACAGCTCCCGCAGGTGGGTCGCGCCCAGCTCCTCGTGGTGCTCGGCGAGCGCGTGCCACTCGGGCCGCTGGTCGAGACGGGTTCGGCCCTGCGTGTTGGTATCGGACATCAGTCCACTTCTCCTCGTCCTCCTGCTGCAGGTCCAAACTAGTTGATTACCTGCACGCCGTTGTTTCACCTCCGCCGTCTGGCGTGGTGACGATCGGACGAAGAACAGGCAACGCGCAGCCCAGCACGGCGGCCGCGAGCAGCAGCGGGGTGTTCGGCCCGAGGATCTGCGCCGCGGCGCCGCCCAGCAGGGCGCCGAGCGGAGCCCCCGCCACTCCCAGGGTGCGCATGGCCGCGCTCACCCTGCCCAGCAACTTCGCGGGCGTGCGCTGCTGCATCAGGGTGGTCTCGTTGACGTTCCACACCATGCCGAGGGCACCGAAGACGGCCAGGGCGGCCGCGGTCACCGGCAGGGAGCGCACGGTGCCGGCCACGACCAGGCAGCCGGCCTGGAGTGCCAGGCCCGGCGCGAGGCTCCTGACGCGGCCGCCCAGCAGCGCGGAGAGCCGCCCCGCGGCCGCTCCCCCGGCCACGCTGCCCGCCCCGTAGGCGACCAGCACGAGGGCGTATCCCGTGCGCCCGGCGTGGAGCCAGCCGGTGACCTGGAGGACGAGGGTCGCCACCAGGGCGCCGATGCCCACGTTGACCACGGTGTTGGCCGTGCACAGCGCCCGGAGCACGCGGTCCCGCCACAGCACCCGTATGCCCTCGGCGATGTCCTGCCGCATGGTGCGGCCCGCGGCCCGCGCCGCCCGTTCGGGTGCGGGCAGCCGCAGCGAGGCCACCAGCCCGGCCGCGACCGCGTAGGTGAGGGCGTCCACCCCGAACGGCAGCGCGGCCGTGAGGCCGAACAGCACCGGAACCAGCGGCGCGGCGAGGAAGGTCGCGGCTATGGTCTGACCGGTCATCAGGCGGGCGTTGGCGCGGCCCAGGGACCGGGAGGGGACGACCGCCGGCAGCAGTGAGGTCGCCGCGTTGTCGAAGAGGGTCTGCAGTGTGGTCAGCGCGAACGCCAGCATGAGCAGCAACGCGATGCCCGCCCGGTCCAGCCACACCGCGAACGCGAAGACGGCCGTGAGCGCGCCCCGCACGGCGTCCACGGCCCACATGGCGCGCCGTTGGTCCACCCGGTCGGCCACCGCCCCGCCGAGCAGCCCGAAGACGAGCCAGGGCACGAAGCCGACGGCGGTGACGAGCGAGACCAGCAGCGGCGAGTCGGTCAGGCCCACGGCGAGCAGCGGCAGCGCCGCCGCCCGCAGCCCGTCACCGAACCGCGAGACCGCCGCGGCCGTCCACAGCCGCCCGAACCCGCCCCGCCACTGCGGCGTGCGCTCCCGGCCCTGCACGATGCCGACGCTCATGGATCCCCCCGCTCACCGGTCCTCGACCTTCGTCACAGACCGTAGCGGGGGCCACTGACAACGCAGCGTCCGCGCAGGTCAGAACCCTCCGCGGTGCAGTCTCTCCCCGTAGTGGCGCTCCAGGACGAGGTTGCGCTCGAAGCCGCCGGGGACGTTGGCCGAGACGTACACCGGTGCCTGGTGGCCCTCGGCGGTCATCAGGCCGACGGCCTCGGCGACGGTCATCTGGACGAGCATGGCCGAGGTGATCGTGGAGATCCCGCACAGCGAGCCGCCGTCGGGCAGCGGGAGCAGGGCGTCGCCGGTCGGCGCGCCGTTGTCCAGGACGACGTCGGCGACGTCGGCCAGGCGCTTGCCACCGGCGTGCAGCGCCGGGACGGAACGGGTGTGCCGCAGCGAGGTGAGGGCGATCAGCGGGTGGCCGGCGTCCTTCACGTGCAGGGCGAAGTCGACGATCGAGTTGTTGACGCCGGAGTTGGAGATGACGACGAAGACGTCCCGCGGATGCGGGGCGGCCAGTTCGTACAGACGCTTGCCGAGCCCCGGCGACCGCTCCAGCAACGGGTCGGAGAGCACCGAGAGGTCCTCGCCGCCCCGGAGCACCAGGTCCGACAGCCCGATGCGGTTGGTGGGGATGAGCCCACCGGCACGTCCGGCGATCTCCAGCGCCGTGGCCTGCGAGTGGCCGGTCCCGAAGGCCTGGACGATGCCGTCCGCGGCGACGCAGTCGGCGATCAGCCGGGCGGCGGCGGCCACGGAGTCCTTGTTGCCGGCGACCACGCGGTCGATGACCGTCCTCGCCTCGTCGGCGAAGCGTGCGGCGGTGGTCGTCACGTCGTCGGCCATGGCCGATTCCCCCTGAGTCCAGTGATCCGGCGGATGCTCCTCCGAAACGATGGACGAGAGGTCTAGTCCACGTCAATCCCCCGGTGGACGCCTCCTGTCGGCGCCGCCCGAACCGTCCGGTTCGCTCCCGCTCAGTCCCCGTTCACCCGCAGCCGGGCCAACGCCAGCGCGCCCGCGCCGCCGTCGCGCACCGGCTGGACGTCCAGGTCCATCTCCTCGGCACGGGCCACCACCCGGCCGAGCAACGGCCCCGTCGGGCCCAGCAGCCCGCCGGTGACGACCAGGGGTTCGCCCGGGCGCGGGTCCAGCGCGGCTACGGTGGCGGCGAGTTCGTCCGCGGCGTCGTCCAGCAGGGAACCGGCGACCTCGTCGCCGTCCCGGTCGGCGGTGACGGCGAGCGGGCTCAACCGGGCCAGCCTGACCGGGGGTTCGGCGTACACCAGCGGCACCAGACGGTTGCGCAGCACGTGGCACTCGTGGCCGCCGGGACGCTCCTGCGCGAGGTACGGGCCTCCGGGGGAACCCATGTAGTGGGAGAGCACGCCCTCGACGAGGATCGTCCACGGCCCGCGCCCGTCCAGCGCGCGCAGGGCGGCCCGCATGACCTCACGGCCCAGCCAGAACCCGCTGCCCTCGTCGCCGATCAACCAGCCGTTGCCGTCCGCGACGAGGGTCTGCTGGCGCTTCTCGATCCGCGCGGCGACGGCTCCCGTCCCGGCGACCAGGGCCAGACCGTCCGCCGGCGTGCCCGGCGCGGAGGCGAAGGCGACCTCGATGTCGCCGCAGACCGTCACCTCGGGCGTGCCGACGCCGTGGCTGTCGAGCGCCGCCCGCAGACAGGAGGTCGCCAGTTCGTGCCCCGTCTCGGGGCCGGTGCCGACCGCCGCACCGGCGAAGCCGCCCACGACGGACGTGACCTCGCCTCTGCGGTCCTCCGGGACCGCGCCGCGGATGGCGTCCGCGAGGTGCTGCGTCAGCGCCACACGTTCGACGGTCATCGCGTTGCCGGGCCCGCCCTCGCCCTCGCCGAGCACCACGCCTTCGCGCGCCGCCTCGGCCAGGTAGGCGCGCGTCCGGGTTCCGCCCGCATCGATGCCGATCACCAGAGACACGACACGGAGTATACGTTTTGGTTACGCACAGTCGAAGGGACGCGACGGGCCCGGCCGCGAAAGAAGGGTCTTCCTCGCGGGCCGGGCCCATGGAGTTTCAGCCGGTACGGCTCAGATCTCGCCGCGCAGCTTGGCGAGCGCCTCGGCGAGGATCGCCTCGCCGTCGGCCGCGCTGCGCCGCTCCCGCACGTACGCCAGGTGCGTCTTGTACGGTTCGGTGCGCGGCGGCGCCGGGGGGTTCTCCTCGTCCTGTCCGGCCGGGAAGCCGCAGCGAGGGCAGTCCCAGGTCTCCGGGATCTGCGCGTCGCTCGCGAAACTCGGCCGGGTCTCGTGCCCGTTGGAGCACCAGAAGGAGATGCGCAGGCGCGGCGCGGACTCGCCCCGCTCGGCCTCTCCCATCGGCCCCGCCCCGACCCGACTGCCACGGATCGCGTTGCCACTTGCCACGGTCGTAACTCCCTGCGTGATGGTGCTGCGAGGTCGCCCAGTTTACGGAGACCGGTCCACCCCCCGCGCCTGCGGGGAAAGGGCACCGTATCCCATGACGCGCTCCCATGATAAGTCGCGCCGACGACGAAGCGTCACTTCTCCCCGGAAGCCGGGGACTCGGTCACTTCTGGAACTTCAGCAGAAGCCCGAGGGCGACAATGCACGCAAACCACAGCAGACCGATGACAACCGTGATCCGGTCGAGGTTGCGCTCGGCCACCGAGGAACCGCCGACGGACGACTGCATGCCGCCGCCGAACATGTCGGACAGACCGCCGCCCTTGCCCTTGTGCATCAGCACGAGCAGCAACAGCAGCAGGCTGAAGATGATGAGGGCGATGGAGAACCCGATGACCACAGCTGGACCAACTCTCTCGGTGACCTAGGACGACGCGGGGGCCGGGCCGCTGCCTGCTATGCAGCGCTCCGACCCCCGACAGAGTACTTCGGGCAGGGCCCGACAGCCTACTGCCGCGAAACTTACTGGTCGCGGAAGCGGATGATCCTGACGAACTCCTCCGGGTCCAGCGCCGCGCCGCCGACCAGGGCGCCGTCCACGTCCGGCTGCGCCATGATCGCCGCGATGTTGCCGGCCTTGACCGAGCCGCCGTACTGGATGCGGATCGCGTCGGCCACCTCCTGGCCGTACAGCTCGGCCAGACGGCCGCGGATCGCCCCGCAGACTTCCTGGGCGTCCTCGGGGGTGGCGACCTCGCCGGTGCCGATGGCCCACACCGGCTCGTAGGCGACGACCAGGGTCGCGGCCTGCTCGGCCGGGACGTCCTTCAGGGCGCCGTCGACCTGGGCGAGGGTGTACGCCACCTGCTCACCGGCCTTGCGGACGTCCAGGCCCTCGCCGACGCAGACGATCGGCGTCAGCTCGTGCCGGAACGCCGCCTTGACCTTGGCGTTCACCTGCTCGTCGGTCTCGTGGTGGTACTGGCGGCGCTCCGAGTGGCCGATGACCACGTACGAGCACTTCAGCTTGGCCAGCATCGAGCCGGAGATCTCACCGGTGTAGGCACCGGAGTCGTGCGGCGACAGGTCCTGGGCGCCGTACTTGATCTTCAGCTTGTCGGCCTCGATCAGGGTCTGCACCCCCCGGAGGTCGGTGAAGGGCGGCAGTACGACGGCCTCGACGGCGTCGAAGTCCTTGTCGTTGAGCGCGAAGGCGAGCTTCTGGACGTGGTGGATGGCCTCGAGGTGGTTGAGGTTCATCTTCCAGTTGCCCGCCATGATCGGCGTGCGCGAGGTCATCGGGTCAGTCCTCCAGTGCGGCGAGGCCGGGGAGCGTCTTGCCCTCGAGGTACTCGAGGCTCGCGCCACCACCGGTCGAGATGTGGCCGAAAGCGTTCTCGTCGAAGCCCAGGATACGGACGGCCGCGGCCGAGTCGCCGCCGCCGACCACGGTGAACGCGGGGCTGTCGATCAGCGCCTGGGCGATCGCGCGGGTGCCCTCGGCGTAGTCGGGGTGCTCGAAGACGCCCATCGGGCCGTTCCAGAAGACGGTGGCCGCGTCGGCGAGCTTCGAGGCGAAGAGCTTGCGGGACTCCGGACCGATGTCCAGGCCCTGCACGTCGGCGGGGATGGCGTCGACGCCGACGACCAGCGGGTTGGTGTCGACCGGGTTCTTCAGATCCGGGAAGGACGGGGCGGCGACGACATCCACGGGCAGCACGAACTCCACGCCCTTGGCCTTCGCGCGCTCCAGGTACTCGGTGACCGCGGGGATCTGGTCCTCCTGCAGCAGGCTGTTGCCCACCTCGTGGCCCTGGGCCTTGAGGAAGGTGTAGACCATACCGCCGCCGATCAGGATCCGGTCGGCACGCTCCAGCAGGTGGTCGATGACCCCCAGCTTGTCGGAGACCTTGGCGCCGCCGAGCACCACCGCGTACGGACGGGACACGTCCTCGGTGAGCTTCTTCAGCACGGTGACCTCGGTGGCGATCAGCAGGCCCGCGGCGTGCGGCAGCCGGGCCGGGAGGTCGTACACGGAGGCGTGCTTGCGGTGCACCGCGCCGAAGCCGTCACCGACGTACAGCTCGGCCAGCTCGGCCAGCTGCCCGGCGAAGGCGCCGCGCTCGGCGTCGTCCTTGCTGGTCTCACCCGGGTTGAAGCGCAGGTTCTCCAGCAGCGCCACCGAGCCGTCGGTGAGGGCGTCCACCGTCCCGCGGGCGCTCTCGCCGACCGTGTCGGTCGCGAACGCCACCTGCGTGCCCAGGAGTTCACCCAGACGCGCCGCGACGGGGGCGAGCGAGAACTGCGGGTCGGGCGCGCCCTTGGGGCGGCCCAGGTGGGAGGCGACGATCACCTTGGCGCCGGCCTCGGCCAGCTTGGCGATGGTCGGTACGACGGCGCGGATGCGGCCGTCGTCGGTGATGGTCGTGCCGGACAGCGGCACGTTGAGGTCGGCGCGCACGAACACGCGCTTGCCGCCGACCCCCTCGTCGACGAGTTCGTCGATCGTCTTCATGGTGGAGGCTCCCCTGCCTTGGTCCTGACTGGTCGGATCGCTCCGACCGCCACGTCATGGGACAGGGCCCGGACGACGGCACGTCGTCCGGACCCTGTCCTCATCGCATGGCGGGCGGTCGAGCGGGTGTCAGAGCTGGCCGCCGACGAAGACGGTCAGGTCGACGAGGCGGTTGGAGTAACCCCACTCGTTGTCGTACCAGCCGATGACCTTGACCTGCTTGCCCTGCGCCATCGTCAGCGAGGAGTCGAAGGTGCAGGAGGCCGGCCAGTTGACGATGTCCGACGAGACGATCGGGTCCTCGGTGTACTCCAGGATGCCCTTGAGCTGGCCCTCGGCGGCCTTCTGGAAGGCCGCGTTGACCTCGTCCTTGGTGACCTCGCGCTCGAGCTCGATGACCAGGTCGGTCACGGAGCCGGTCGGGACCGGGACGCGCATGGCGATGCCGTCCAGCTTGCCCTTCAGCTGCGGGAGCACCAGGGCGGTGGCCTTCGCGGCACCCGTCGAGGTCGGGATGATGTTCTCCGCGGCGGCACGGGCGCGACGCAGGTCCTTGTGCGGGAAGTCCAGGATGCGCTGGTCGTTGGTGTACGCGTGCACGGTGGTCATCAGACCCTTGACGATGCCGAAGTTCTCGTCGAGGACCTTGGCCATCGGCGCCACACAGTTGGTGGTGCAGGACGCGTTGGAGATGATGTTGTGCTTCGCCGGGTCGTACTTCTCGTTGTTGACGCCCATCACGATGGTGATGTCCTCGTCGGAGGCGGGCGCCGAGATGATGACCTTCTTGGCGCCGCCGTCGAGGTGCTTCTTGGCGTCGGCGGCCTTGGTGAAGATGCCGGTGGACTCGATCACGATGTCGACGCCGAGCTCGCCCCACGGGATGTCGGCGGGGTTGCGCTCGGACAGCACCTTGATGGTGTGGCCGTCGACGGTGATGGAGTCGGCGGTGTGCGTGACCTCGGCCTTCAGGCGGCCCAGGATCGTGTCGTACTTGAGCAGGTGCGCGGTGGTGGCCGTGTCACCCAGGTCGTTGACAGCCACGATCTCGATGTCCGCACCCTGGTCCAGGGCGGCACGGAAGAAGTTTCGACCGATGCGACCAAAGCCGTTGATGCCTACGCGGATCGTCACGAACCGATCTCCTCGCTGGTGTGCCGGAGGCCATTTCGCTCCGGCTGCGACGTATTGGGATGTCCCCGACCAAGGACGACCCTACCTCCCCGGGCACCCGGCGGTGACATCGGCGCCACGGGTGCCCGCCGTACGGAACGGTAACCGGACGGGGCGGGCGGGCCGCGGCGGGTTCAGCCCACCATCTCCTCGGTCAGGTTGGACTCGGTGCCCGGGATGCCGAGGTCCGAGGCGCGCTTGTCGGCCATCGCCAGCAGGCGCCGGATCCGGCCCGCCACCGCGTCCTTGGTGAGCGGCGGTTCGGCGAGCGAGCCCAGTTCCTCCAGCGAGGCCTGCTTGTGGTCCATGCGCAGCCGGCCGGCCGCCGCGAGGTGCTCGGGCACCTCGTCGCCGAGGATCTCCAGCGCCCGCTGCACCCGCGCACCCGCGGCCACCGCGGCGCGGGCCGAGCGGCGCAGGTTCGCGTCGTCGAAGTTGGCGAGCCGGTTGGCGGTGGCGCGCACCTCGCGCCGCATCCGCCGCTCCTCCCACGCCAGCACCGACTCGTGCGCGCCGAGCCGCGTCAACAGCGCGCCGATGGCGTCACCGTCACGGACGACCACGCGGTCGACGTTCCGCACCTCGCGCGCCTTGGCGGCGATCTGCAGCCGGCGGGCGGCGCCGACCAGGGCAAGGGCCGCCTCGGGGCCGGGGCAGGTGACCTCCAGGGACGAGGAACGGCCCGGCTCGGTCAGCGAGCCGTGGGCCAGGAACGCCCCGCGCCAGGCGGCCTCGGCGTCACAGGTGGCCCCGGAGACGACCTGCGGGGGCAGGCCCCGGATGGGACGGCCGCGGCCGTCCACGAGCCCGGTCTGGCGGGCCAGCTGGTCACCGCCGGCGACCACCCGCACCACGTACCGGCTGCCGCGGCGCAGCCCGCCGGGCGCCATGACCACCAGGTCGGAGGAGTGCCCGAAGATCTCCAGGACGTCCTTGCGCAGTCTGCGGGCGGCGATCCCGGTGTCCAGCTCCGCCTCGATCACGATGCGTCCGCTGACCAGGTGCAGTCCGCCCGCGAACCTCAGGATCGCCGAGACCTCCGCCTTGCGGCAGCAGGTCCGGGTGACGGGAAGCCGGGAGATCTCGTCCTTCACCGCTGCCGTCATCGCCATGGGCCGATCCTTCCATGCATACGAAAAATCCGGTCGAACGCGGCCGCCAGCAGTTCCGGATCGTGCCGCGGCCCGTCGGGGGCGGCGACCCGGGCCAGCTCCACCGTGCCCGACAACCGCTCGGCTGCCTGTATGAGGCTGTCGCGGTCGAGCACGGCGGCCTCGTCGGCCAGCACCACGTCGATGGTGAGTTTAGGGGCGTGTCGGGCCAAAACCTCCAAGTGACGCTGCGGAGAAAAGCCCTCGGTCTCACCAGGTTGCGGCGCGAGGTTGAGCGCGAGCACCTTGCGGGCCCGGGTCTCCATGAGCGCGGACACCAGATCGGGCACCAGCAGGTGGGGCATCACGGAGGAGAACCAGGATCCGGGGCCGAGCACCACCCAGTCCGCGTCGAGCACGGACTGCACCGCCTCGGGGACGGCCGGCGGGTCGTGCGGCACCAACTGCACCTCCTGCACCTCACCGGGGGTGAGGGCGACGGTGGCCTGGCCGTGCACGGTCGTGACCTCGTCCGGCTCCGCCGGGTCGTGACCGCGCACCGTGGCCGTGAGCTCCAGCGGCACCGCGGACATGGGCAGCACCCTGCCGTGGGCGCCGAGGAGCCGGCCCACCCACTCCAGGGCCGCCACGGGGTCACCGAGCTGCTCCCACAGCGCCACGATCAGCAGGTTGCCCACGGCGTGGCCGTGCAGCTCGCCCTGGCTGACGAAGCGGTGCTGGACGACCTGGGACCAGGTGCGGCCCCACTCGTCGTCGCCGCACAGCGCGGCCAGCGCCTTGCGCAGGTCGCCGGGCGGCAGCACCCCCATCTCCTGGCGCAGGCGGCCGCTGGAGCCGCCGTCGTCGGCGACCGTGACCACCGCGGTCAGGTCCTGGGTGATGCGCCGCAGAGCCGACAGGGAGGCGGACAGTCCGTGCCCGCCTCCCAATGCCACGACCTTGGGCGTGGCCCCGCTGCGCCCTGCCGACCGGCGCAAGCGCCGCGTCGTCCTGATCACTCGCGCCCCATGTCCCGGTGGACGACCACCGTCTCCACTCCGTCGGCGGACAGTCGCGCGGCCAGGCGCTCGGACATGGCGACGCTGCGGTGCTTGCCACCGGTGCAGCCGACCGCGATGGTCACGTAGCGCTTGCCCTCGCGGCGGTAGCCGGCGTTGACGATGTGCAGCAACTCGGCGTAGCGGTCGAGGAACTCCTTGGCGCCGGGCTGGTTGAACACGTAGGTGGCGACCTCGTCGTTGAGACCGGTGTACGGCCGCAGCTCGGGCACCCAGTGCGGGTTGGGCAGGAAGCGGCAGTCCGCGACCAGGTCGGCGTCGACGGGGAGGCCGTACTTGAAGCCGAAGGACATGACGGTGGCCCGCAGCTCCGGCTCCTCCTCGCCGGCGAACTGGGCGTCCATCTTGGCGCGCAGCTCGTGGACGTTGAGGCTGGAGGTGTCGATCACCAGGTCGGCGTCGCCGCGCAGCTCGCTCAGCAGCTCCCGCTCCTTGGCGATGCCGTCGACGATGCGCCCGTCGCCCTGCAGCGGGTGCGGGCGGCGCACCGACTCGAAACGGCGCACCAGCGTCTCGTCGGAGGCCTCGAGGAAGAGCACCCGGCGCTTGACGCCCTTGGAGTCCAGGTCCGCGAGGGACTCGCGGAGGTTGTCGAAGAAGCGCCGGCCGCGGACGTCCACGACCACGGCGATCCGTGCCACGTTGCCCTGGGAGCGGGCGCCGAGGTCGACCATGGTGGGGATGAGGGCCGGCGGCAGGTTGTCCACGACGAACCAGCCGAGGTCCTCCAGGCACTTGGCCGCGTGACTGCGCCCGGCACCCGACATGCCCGAGATGATCACGAGTTCGGGGATGGCCTCGGCCGCCTCTCCCGCTCCTCCGGTCGTCACCTGTGCTCCGCCTCCGTCGTTCGCGTTCATGAGCTGTGCCCCCGTTCCGTGGGGACGGTCACGGGACCGGCCGTCCCCTCTTCCTCGATGATCTCTCCTGTGGCGGTGTTGACCGCCGGTCCGGCCGGGGCGGCCCCGGCCAGCGCGGCGAGCACGGCCTCGGCGGTGCGCAGGCCGACCCCGGGGACCTCGCAGATCTGCTCGACCGTGGCCGCCCGCAGCCGCTTGAGCGAGCCGAAGTGCTTCAGCAGCGCCTGGCGGCGGCTCTCGCCGAGGCCCGGCACCGCGTCCAGGGCACCGGCCTTCATCGACTTGGAACGCTTGTTGCGCTGGTAGGCGATGGCGAAGCGGTGGGCCTCGTCGCGGACGCGCTGCAGCAGGTACAGGCCCTCGCTGGTGCGCGGGAGGATCACAGGGTCGTCCTCGCCGGGCAGCCAGACCTCCTCCAGGCGCTTGGCGAGGCCGCACACGGCCACGTCCTCCACGCCGAGCTCCTCCAGGGCCCGCTGGGCGGCGGCGACCTGGGGCTGCCCGCCGTCGACGACGACCAGCTGCGGCGGGTAGGCGAACTTGCGCGGCCTGCCCGTGTCCGGGTCGATGGGACCGCCGGCGACCTCGCCGGGGCCCTCCTCGCCACCGTCGCCGTCCCCGTCGACCCACTCCCCGGTCTTCTGCTTCTCCAGCAGGTAGCGGCGGAAGCGCCGGGAGACCACCTCGTGCATCGACCGCACGTCGTCCTGGCCGGCGAAGCTCTTGATCTGGAAGCGGCGGTACTCGCTCTTGCGGGCCAGTCCGTCCTCGAAGACCACCATCGAGGCGACGACGTCGTCGCCCTGGAGGTGGGAGATGTCGAAGCACTCGATGCGCAGCGGCGCCGAGTCCAGGTCCAGGGCCTGCGCGATCTCCTCCAGCGCGCGGGAGCGCGTGGTGAGGTCGGAGGCGCGCCTGGTCTTGTGCAGCACCAGCGCCTGCTGGGCGTTGCGCTGCACGGTGGCCATCAGGTCCTTCTTGTCGCCGCGCTGCGGTATCCGCAGGCTGACCTGGGAGCCGCGGCGCTCGGTGAGCCACTGCTGGACCGGCTCGTACGGGTCGGGCAGCGCGGGCACCAGCACCTCCTTGGGCACCCCCTCGCCCCGCTCCTCGCCGTACAGCTGCTGCAGGGCGTGCTCGACCAGCCCGGCGGTGCCGACCTCCTCGACCCGGTCGGTGACCCAGCCGCGTTGACCGCGCACCCGGCCGCCGCGGACGTGGAAGATCTGGACGGCGGCCTCCAGCTCGTCCTCGGCGACGGCGATCAGGTCGGCGTCGGTGGCGTCGGCGAGGACGACCGCGTTCTTCTCCAGGGCGCGCTTGAGCGCCTCGATGTCGTCCCGGAGCCGGGCCGCCTTCTCGTACTCCATCGCGGCCGCCGCGTCCCTCATCTGCTGCTCCAGGCGGCGCAGGTAGGTGCCGGTGCGGCCGGCCATGAAGTCGCAGAACTCCTCGGCCAGTTCGCGGTGCTCCTCGGCGCTGACCCGGCCGACGCAGGGGGCCGAGCACTTGCCGATGTAACCCAGCAGGCAGGGGCGGCCGATCTGCGCGGAACGCTTGAACACCCCGGAGGAGCAGGTGCGCACGGGGAAGACCCGCAGCAGCAGGTCCACGGTCTCGCGGATCGCCCAGGCGTGCGCGTAGGGGCCGAAGTAGCGCACGCCCTTGCGCTTGGGGCCGCGCATCACCTGGACACGGGGGAACTCCTCGTTCAGGGTGACGGCGAGCGAGGGATAGCTCTTGTCGTCCCGGTACTTCACGTTGAAGCGCGGGTCGAACTCCTTGATCCAGGAGTACTCCAGCTGCAGCGCCTCGACCTCGGTGGTCACCACCGTCCATTCCACGGAGGCGGCGGTGGTGACCATCGTGCGGGTGCGCTGGTGCAGGTTCGCGACGTCCTGGAAGTACGAGGAGAGCCGCTGGCGCAGGCTCTTCGCCTTCCCGACGTAGATCACCCGGCCGTGCTGGTCCCGGAACTTGTACACCCCGGGGGAGTCCGGAATCTGTCCCGGCTTGGGGCGGTAGCTGGAGGGATCGGCCATGCCCCCACCCTACTGATTGACGGTGACATTCCCGCCGTCTCAGGCCCCGGTCACGGCGACGAGCTTGCCCTCCTTGACCTGGACGTCGACCTTGGTCAGCGGCTTGGTCGCCGGGCCGTTGCGGACGGCGCCGGTGGCGGCGTCGAAGACGCTGCCGTGGCAGGGGCAGGACAGGGCGGTGCCCTCGACCTTGTCGCAGGTGCAGCCCTGGTGGGTGCACACGGCGCTGAACGCCTGGTAGCTGCCCTGCGTGGGCTGCGCGACGACTATCTTGGCCTCGCGGTAGAGCTTGGCGCCGCCGACCGGGACCTCGGTGGCCGCGCCCAGCTCGACGGGGCCGTCGGAGACCGTGCTGCCGGAGCCGCCGCAGGCGGTGAGGCCGACCCCGGCGACGCCCACGAGGGCCGCGCCCTTCAGGACGGTACGGCGGCAGGGGGGCAGGTCGGTGATGTCGGCCATGAGGGGCTCCGTTTCGGCACGTAAGGAAAAGAGCTTGAAAGCTGCACCTTACGTGCCGAAACTCTGAGCCGGCTGTCAGGCCTTCGCCGCCGCCCGCTTCCGCGGGGCAGCCCGCTTCTTGGCCGGGACCGGCGGGGCGTCGGAGATCCGCTCGGCGCCCAGGAGGTCCCTGAGGAACTTGCCGGTGTGGCTCGCCCCCACCCCCGCCACCTGCTCGGGAGTGCCCTCGGCGATCACCAGACCGCCGCCGCTGCCGCCCTCGGGGCCCATGTCGATCACCCAGTCGGCCGTCTTGATCACATCGAGGTTGTGCTCGATGACGACCACGGTGTTGCCCTTCTCGACCAGCCCGGAGAGCACCTTGATCAGCTTGCTGATGTCCTCGAAGTGCAGACCCGTGGTCGGCTCGTCCAACACGTAGACCGTGCGGCCGGTGGAGCGCTTCTGCAGCTCGGAGGCGAGCTTCACGCGCTGCGCCTCACCACCGGAAAGGGTCGTCGCGGACTGGCCCAGCCGGACGTAGCCCAGCCCGACCTCGGTGAGGGTGCGCAGGTGACGCGCGATCGTCGGGACGGCCTCGAAGAAGTCCAGCGCCTCGGAGATCGGCATGTCCAGGACCTCGGCGATGGACTTGCCCTTGTAGTGGACCTCCAGGGTCTCCCGGTTGTACCGGGCACCGTGGCAGACCTCGCACGGCACGTAGACGTCCGGGAGGAAGTTCATCTCGATCTTGATGGTGCCGTCGCCGGAGCAGTTCTCGCAGCGGCCGCCCTTGACGTTGAAGGAGAAGCGGCCCGGCAGGTAGCCGCGCACCTTCGCCTCCATCGTCTCCGCGAAGAGCCTGCGGACGTGGTCGAAGACGCCGGTGTACGTGGCCGGGTTGGACCGCGGGGTGCGGCCGATCGGCGACTGGTCGACATGGACCACCTTGTCGACCAGGTCGTCCCCGTCGACCCGGGTGTGCCGGCCCGGGACGCCCCGGGCGCCGTTCAGCTCACGGGCCAGGTGGGTGTAGAGGATGTCGTTGACCAGGGTGGACTTCCCGGAGCCGGAGACCCCGGTGACGGCCGTGAAGACACCCAGCGGGAAGGACACGTCGATGTCCCGCAGGTTGTTCTCCCGGGCGCCGTGCACGGTCAGCCGGCGCTCCCCGTCGACCGGGCGGCGCATGTCCGGGATCGGGATCTGGCGCTTGCCCGCCAGGTACTGGCCGGTCAGCGACTCCTTGTTGCGCAGCAGGTCCTTGAGCGAACCGCTGTGCACCACCTTGCCGCCGTGCTCACCCGCACCCGGGCCGATGTCCACCACCCAGTCGGAGGTCTTGATGGTGTCCTCGTCGTGCTCCACCACGATCAGGGTGTTGCCGAGGTCGCGCAGCCGCACCAGGGTCTCGATGAGCCGGTGGTTGTCGCGCTGGTGGAGGCCGATGGACGGCTCGTCCAGCACGTAGAGCACGCCCACCAGGCCCGAGCCGATCTGCGTGGCCAGCCGGATGCGCTGGGCCTCGCCGCCGGAGAGCGTGCCGGCCGCGCGGTTGAGCGAGAGGTAGTCCAGGCCGACGTCGACCAGGAAGCGCAGCCGCTCGTTGACCTCCTTGAGCACCCGCTCGGCGATGGTCTTCTCGCGCGCGCTCAGCTTCATGCCGCGCAGGAACTCCGCGCAGTCGCTGATGGACATCGCGGCGACCTCGGCGATGGACCTCCCCTGGACGGTGACCGCCAGCACGATCGGCTTGAGGCGGGTCCCCTCACAGGTCGGGCAGGGCACCTCGCGCATGTACCCCTCGAAGCGCTCGCGGCTGGAGTCGCTCTCGGACTCCGCGTGCCGGCGCCGGACGAAGGGGATCGCGCCCTCGAAGGAGGTGGTGTAGGAACGCTCGCGCCCGTAACGGTTGCGGTAGCGCACCGCGATCTGCGTCTTGTGGCCGTTGAGCAGGGCCTTCTTCGCCCGCTGCGGCAGCCCCGCCCAGGGGATGTCGGTGCGGAAGCCCAGCTCGTCGGCGAGCGCGCCGACCAGGCGCTGGAAGTAGTCCCGGGTGTGGCCGAGCGACCAGGGGGCGATGGCGCCCTCGTCGAGGGACTTGTCCTCGTCGGGGACGATGAGCTCCGGGTCGACCTCCATGCGGGTGCCGATGCCGGTGCACTCGGGGCAGGCGCCGAAGGGCGAGTTGAAGGAGAAGGAGCGCGGCTCCAGCTCCTCGAAGGACAGGTCGTCGTACGGGCAGTACAGGTGCTCGGAGAACATCCGCTCGCGCTGCGGGTCGTCCTCGGGGAGGTCGACGAAGTCCAGGATCACCATGCCGCCGGAGAGGCCCAGGGCGGTCTCGACCGAGTCGGTCAGCCGGCGCTTGGCGCTCTCCTTGACGGTGAGGCGGTCGATGACTACCTCGATGGTGTGCTTCTCCTGCTTCTTCAGCTTCGGCGGATCGGTCAGCTGGACGGTCGCGCCGTCCACCCGGGCCCGGCTGTAGCCCTTGGTCTGCAGGTCGGCGAAGAGGTCGGCGAACTCGCCCTTGCGCTCGCGCACCAGCGGCGAGAGCACCTGGAAGCGGGACCCCTCCTCCAGCTCCAGCACCCGGTCCACGATCGCCTGGGGCGACTGCCGGGAGATGGGCCGGCCGCACTCGGGGCAGTGCGGCTTGCCGATGCGGGCGAAGAGCAGACGGAGGTAGTCGTAGACCTCGGTGATCGTGCCGACCGTCGAGCGCGGGTTGCGCGAGGTGGACTTCTGGTCGATCGAGACCGCGGGCGACAGGCCCTCGATGAAGTCGACGTCCGGCTTGTCCATCTGGCCCAGGAACTGCCGTGCGTAGGAGGAGAGCGACTCCACGTAACGACGCTGGCCCTCGGCGAAGATCGTGTCGAACGCCAGGGAGGACTTACCCGACCCGGAGAGGCCGGTGAACACGATGAGCGAGTCCCGTGGCAGGTCGAGCGAGACGTTCTTCAGATTGTGCTCGCGAGCGCCACGGACGGTGAGACGATCGGCCACGCCAGTGCGCACCTTTCAAAAGACAGACAAGGGGACAGCACCCCCAGACAGCCTAAACGGGGCGCCGACGAGTTTTCTTCCGGTTGCGTTGATAGCGAGCCTATAGCACGCACATTCGATTTCCGGCATCGGTGCGGCAGCTTCACCCGAATGAGTGTCCCGCGCTAGCGTCTCCGTGGAGACGTCGATCGGTCCGACCAGGAGGCTCCGTGTCTGTCCAACGACCCGACCCCGACCACGATGCGGCCGAACTCCGAGAGGCCACCGAACGACTGATCGAGACCGTGGCCGCCATGCCCCCGGCGTGCGTCGCCGAGCCGTCGCGGCTGCCGGGCTGGACCCGCGGCCACGTGCTGGCCCACCTGGCGCGCAACGCCGACTCCCTGGTGAACCTGATGATCTGGGCGCGCACCGGCGAGGAGACCCCGCAGTACGAGAGCACCGACGGCCGCAACAAGGACATCGAGGAGGGTGCCGGCCGCACGCTCGCGGAGCACCTCGACGACCTGCGCGTCTCCGCGGACAGGCTGGCCCTGGCCATCGAGGAGCTCCCGCCCCAGAACTGGGCCGCGCAGGTCGTCATGCGCTCCGGCCGGGTGGTCGCCGCGGCCGAGATCCCGTACCTCCGGCTCATGGAGATCTACTTCCACCACGTCGACCTCGGCCTGGAGTACACCTGCGCGCACCTCCCCGGGGACTTCGCGGCACGGGAGCTCGGCGCCATCATCGACGACCTGTCCGGCCACGAGGGCGTCGCCGCCGTCCGCATCCACGACACCGACAGCGGCGAGAAGTGGGTGATCGGCGCCGCGAACGAGCCCGAACTCACCGTCGGCGGGCCGCGGCACGCCCTGCTCGCCTGGGTCAGCGGCCGCTCCGACGGCGAGGGCCTGACCGCCCTGCCCGACGTACCCCTGCCGGTGCTGCCGCCACTAGGCTGACGCCATGACGTACAGCGGCGAGGTCACGGTCGGGGGCGCGCCCGACGTGCACGAACTCAAGGACCTCATCATCACCAAGGTCGCGGTCGGCCCCATGGACAACAACGCGTACGTGCTGCGCTGCCGCGCCACCGACGAGCAGCTGCTCGTCGACGCGGCGAACGACGCGCACACGCTCGTGGAAGTCGCCGGCAACGACGGTCTCGCGTCCGTCGTCACCACGCACCGGCACGCAGACCACTGGCAGGCGCTGCAGGCCGTGGTCGACGCGACCGGTGCCCGTACCTACGCGGGCCGCCACGACGCCGAGGGGATCCCCGTCCCCACCGACGTGCCGGTCGAGGACGGCGACCGGATCCGGGTCGGCCGGGTCGAGCTCACCGCCCGGCACCTGGTGGGCCACACGCCCGGCAGCATCGTCCTGATCTACGACGACCCCCACGGGCACCCGCACATCTTCACGGGGGACTGCCTCTTCCCCGGCGGCGTGGGCAACACGCACAACAACCCGGACCACTTCACGAGCCTGTTCGAGGGGGTCAAGGCCAAGCTCTTCGACCGGCTCCCGGACGAGACCTGGGTCTACCCCGGCCACGGCAAGGACACCACGCTCGGCGACGAGCGCCCCCACCTCGACGAATGGCGCGAGCGGGGCTGGTAGCGGCTCCGTGGGGGGGGGCCCCGCGGGGGCCCCCCCCCCCCCCCCCGGCCGGGGTGGTGGCCCCGGCGTTAGGTAAATGTCAACTCGGTAAAAAAAAAAAACTCACACAACACAAGGTTTTT
>NZ_JBEXSX010000105.1:0-20117 GCF_040613835.1 Streptomyces sp. NPDC006207
AGTGGGCCTACGGCACCCTCGCACTGGGCTCGGCGCTCGCGCTGTTCATGTACCCGCACTCCATCACCGCCGTGCTCTCCAGCCGCAGCCGCGACGTCATCCGCCGCAACACCACCGTCCTGCCGCTGTACTCGCTGATGCTGGGCCTGCTGGCGATGCTCGGCTTCATGGCGCTGGCCAGCGGTGTCGGGGCCGGGGTCAAGGGCTACAACGGCCAGCTGGCGATCCCGCAGCTGTTCGAGAACATGTTCCCGTCCTGGTTCGCGGGCGTGGCCTTCGCCGCGATCGGCATCGGCGCGCTGGTGCCGGCGGCGATCATGTCGATCGCCGCGGCCAACCTGTTCACCCGCAACATCTACAAGGACTTCCTCAAACCGGACGCCACCCCCGCGCAGGAGACCCAGGTCTCCAAGGTGGTCTCGCTGCTGGTCAAGGTCGGCGCCCTGATCTTCGTCCTCACCATGGACAAGACGGTCGCGATCAACTTCCAGCTACTGGGCGGCATCTGGATCCTGCAGACCTTCCCGGCCCTGGTCGGCGGCCTGTTCACCCGCTGGTTCCACCGCTGGGCACTGCTGGCGGGCTGGGCCGTCGGCATGGTCTACGGCACCTGGGTGGCCTACGGCGTCGCCAGCCCGGCGCAGAAGCACTTCGGCGGCTCCTCCGACACCATCCCCGTCATCGGCCAGATCGGCTACATCGGCCTGACCGCCTTCGTGCTCAACCTGGCGGTCACCGTCGTCCTCACCTTCGTCCTGCGGGCCCTGAAGGCCCCCGAGGGCGTGGACGAGACCAGCAAGGCCGACTTCACCGCCGACGCCGGCGACCCCGGCGTGCAGAAGGACCTGCCGGTGGGCGCCGGCCACTGACCGCCGCTCCGGCCACGATCGCGGGCCGCCGCCCTGGGACGGGGCGGCGGCCCGTCGTCATGCCGTACGGGCCGGCTCCGGGCAGCGGAAGGTGCGGCGGTACGCCTGAGGGGTGGTGCCCACCCAGCGGGCGAAGTGGTGCCGCAGGGTCGCCGCGTTGCCGAAACCGGCGCGCGCGGCGACGGCGTCCACCGTCTCGTCGGTGCCCTCCAGCAGCTCCCGTGCCAGCAGCACCCGCTGGCCCAGCAGCCAGCGGTACGGCGTCGTGCCGGTCTCCTGCTGGAAGCGGCGCGCGAAGGTGCGCGGCGACATGTGCGCCCGGGCGGCCAGCTCGTCGACGGTGACCTCGCGGTCCAGGTGGCGCTCCATCCACGCCAGGACCTCGCCCACGGTGTCGCAGCGCGTGCGCGGCAGCGGGCGGTCGACGTACTGCGCCTGGCCGCCCTCGCGGTGCGGGGGCACCACCATGCGCCGGGCGATGGCGTTGGCCACGTCGCTGCCCTGCTCCTTGCGGACCAGGTGCAGGCAGGCGTCGATCCCGGCGGCGGTGCCGGCCGAGGTGATCACCGGGTCCTCGTCCACGTACAGCACGTCGGGCTCGACCCGCACCCGGGGGTGACGCCGCGCCAGTTCCTCCGCGTGCCGCCAGTGGGCGGCGCAGCGGCGGCCGTCCAGCAGCCCGGCGGCGGCCAGCACGAAGACCCCCGAGCAGACGCTGAGCACCCGCGCCCCGCGCCCGACGGCGCGGTTCAGCGCCTCCAGCAGCTCCGGCGGGTACTCCCGGCGCACGTAGGAGTCCCCGGCGGGCACCGCGACCAGGTCGGCCTCCTCCAGCCGTTCCAGCCCGTGCCGGGTGCCGATGGTGAACCCGGCGGGCGACGTGAGCGTCGGGCCCTCCGCGGACGCCACGGCGAAGTCGTACGCCGGCAGGCCGTCGTCCGACCTGTCGATTCCGAACACCTCGCAGACCACCCCGAGTTCGAAGGGATGGACACCGTCGAGCAGGACCACGGCCACGTTCTGCAGCATGCGTCCAGGATGGCAGAGGGGCTGCGCGGGCGTGGCAGGATTTCGAGGTAGCACGTCGGTCCTGCCACTCCCGGCGGGGTCGCACGAGGAGCACAGTCGAAGGCATGGAAACCTTCCTCGCCACCGTCACCGCACTGGTCTTCTTCCTGACCCTGGCCCTCGCCGCCCTGACCGGGCACGTCCACGACTCCCGCGACGGCCATGACTGGCACCGGTGAGTCCGTCACTGTGTAACCGCACCGACACAACATCTGGTGGTGTCACGGGCGGGTGCCACTAGATGTATGCTCAACTCCGCTGTCGCCGCAGGGGAAACCGGTGGGAATCCGGGACTGCCCCGCAACGGTGTGCGGGCGCCTGAAGGCGTGCCCGCGAGTCCGAGTACCTGCCGACGGCACCGTCCGGCGCGCCGTCCGGACGGTGAAGTGTCCGGGCCTCGCGGGTTGGGCCGGCGGACGCGCCGCGGCATGCCCTGGCCTGCCCTGCGTGCGCCCCGTCGCTCCTCCGCGTCGCCGCCGTACGAGGGAGAGAGCACACGTGACCATCGCGCCCGCCGCACCCGCCACCGCATCGGAACCTGCCTCAACCGGAGCCGATCTGCTGCGCGTCCTGACGGAACTGACCGCAGACCTCCCCGACACCGACCCCGGCCGGGTCGCCGCCGCCGCGCTGCGCGGCCGCAGCGCCACGGCGGACGAGGCGGAACTGCGCGGGCTGGCCACCGAGGCCGCCGCCGGGCTGATCGCGGAGGACCCGCAGTACTCGCGGCTCGCCGCCCGCCTGCTCACCCTCGCCGTCGCCGACGAGGCCGCGGGCGAGGGCGCCGTGTCGTTCTCCACGTCCATCGCGGTGGGCCACCGCGAGGGCCTGATCGCCGACGGCACCGCCGCCTTCGTCGCCGAGCACGCCGCGCGGCTGGACGCACTGGTCGACGGCGCGCTCGCCGACGGCGCGGACGACCGCTTCGGCTACTTCGGCCTGCGCACCCTGCACAGCCGCTACCTGCTGCGCCACCCGATCACCCGCCAGGTCATCGAGACCCCGCAGCACTTCATGCTCCGCGTCGCCTGCGGCCTGGCCGAGGACCGCACCGGCCGCTCGGTGGACGAGGTCGCCGCGCTCTACGGCCTGATGAGCCGGCTGGACTACCTGCCCAGCTCCCCCACGCTCTTCAACTCCGGTACCCGGCACCCGCAGATGTCCTCGTGCTACCTGCTGGACTCCCCGCTGGACGAGCTGGACTCGATCTACGGCCGCTACCACCAGGTCGCCCGGCTGTCGAAGCACGCCGGCGGCATCGGCTTGTCGTACTCCCGCATCCGCTCCCGCGGTTCCCTGATCCGCGGCACCAACGGCCACTCCAACGGCATCGTCCCGTTCCTGCGCACCCTCGACGCCTCCGTCGCCGCCGTGAACCAGGGCGGCCGCCGCAAGGGCGCGGCCTGCGTCTACCTGGAGACCTGGCACGCGGACATCGAGGAGTTCCTGGAACTGCGCGACAACACCGGTGAGGAGGCGCGCCGCACCCACAACCTGAACCTGGCGCACTGGATCCCGGACGAGTTCATGCGCCGCGTCGACACCGACGGCACCTGGTCGCTGTTCTCCCCCGCCGACGTGCCCGAGCTGGTCGACCTGTGGGGCGAGGAGTTCGACGCCGCCTACCGCAAGGCCGAGGCCGCGGGCCTGGCCCGCAGGACCCTCCCCGCGCGCGAGCTGTACGGCCGCATGATGCGCACCCTCGCGCAGACCGGCAACGGCTGGATGACCTTCAAGGACGCGTCCAACCGCACCGCCAACCAGACCGCCGAGCCCGGCCGCGTGATCCACTCCTCCAACCTCTGCACGGAGATCCTGGAGGTCACCGACGACGGCGAGACCGCGGTCTGCAACCTCGGCTCGGTCAATCTCGGCGCCTTCGTGGGCGAAGACGGCGGCGCCGGGGAGGAAGCCATCGACTGGGAGCGGCTGGACGCCACCGTCCGCACCGCCGTGACGTTCCTCGACCGCGTGGTGGACATCAACTTCTACCCGACCCGCGAGGCCGCCTCCTCCAACGAGCGCTGGCGCCCGGTGGGCCTGGGCGCGATGGGCCTGCAGGACGTGTTCTTCAAGCTGCGGCTGCCCTTCGACTCCGCCGAGGCCAAGGCCCTGTCCACGAAGATCGCCGAGCGCATCATGCTCGCCGCGTACGAGGCCTCCTGCGACCTCGCCGAGCGCCACGGCCCGCACCCGGCCTGGTCGCAGACCCGCGCCGCCCGCGGCGTGCTCCACCCGGACCACTACGACACCGAGGAGAACTGGCCCGAGCGCTGGGAGGCGCTGCGCGCCCGCGTCGCCGCCACCGGCATGCGCAACTCGCTGCTGCTGGCCATCGCCCCGACCGCCACGATCGCCTCGATCGCGGGCGTGTACGAGTGCATCGAGCCGCAGGTCTCCAACCTCTTCAAGCGCGAGACGCTCAGCGGTGAGTTCCTGCAGGTCAACTCCTATCTGGTGGACGACCTGAAGAAGCTCGGCGTCTGGGACGCGCAGACCCGCGACGCCCTGCGCGAGTCCAACGGCTCCGTCGAGGGCTTCAACTGGATCCCCGCGGACGTCCGCGAGCTGTACCGCACCGCCTGGGAGCTCCCGCAGCGCGCCCTGATCGACATGGCCGCGGCCCGTACGCCGTACCTCGACCAGAGCCAGTCGCTCAACCTCTTCATGGCCGCGCCCACCATCGGCAAGCTCAGCTCGATGTACGCGTACGCCTGGAAGCAGGGCCTGAAGACGACGTACTACCTGCGCTCCCGCCCGGCCACCCGCATCGCCCAGTCCGCCCGCGCGGCGGCCCCCATCCCGCTCCAGCAGACGACGCCCGACGCCGACGCGATCGCCTGCTCCCTTGAGAACCCCGAGTCCTGCGAGGCCTGCCAGTGATGAGCCCCACCAAGAGACTGCTCGACCCGGGCTTCGAGCTGACCCTGCGTCCGATGCGCTACCCGGACTTCTACGAGCGCTACCGCGACGCGATCAAGAACACCTGGACCGTGGAGGAGGTCGACCTCCACTCCGACGTCGCCGACCTCGCCAAGCTCTCGCCCGGCGAGCAGCACATGATCGGCCGTCTGGTCGCCTTCTTCGCCACCGGCGACTCGATCGTGGCCAACAACCTGGTGCTGACCCTGTACAAGCACATCAACTCCCCCGAGGCGCGGCTGTACCTGTCGCGGCAGCTCTTCGAGGAGGCCGTGCACGTCCAGTTCTACCTGACGCTGCTCGACACCTACCTGCCCGATCCCGAGGAGCGCACGGCCGCGTTCGCGGCCGTGGAGAACATCCCCTCCATCCGCGAGAAGGCGCAGTTCTGCTTCCGCTGGATGGACTCGGTGGAGTCCATCGACCGCCTGGAGACCAAGGAGGACCGCCGCCGCTTCCTCCTCAACCTGATCTGCTTCGCGGCCTGCATCGAGGGCCTGTTCTTCTACGGCGCCTTCGCGTACGTCTACTGGTTCCGCTCGCGCGGCCTGCTGCACGGGCTCGCCACCGGCACCAACTGGGTGTTCCGCGACGAGTCGATGCACATGGACTTCGCCTTCCACGTCGTCGACACCGTCCGCGCGGAGGAGCCCGAGCTCTTCGACGAGGAGATGGGCAAGCAGGTCACCGCGATGCTGGAGGAGGCCGTCGAGGCGGAGCTCCAGTTCGCCCGCGACCTGTGCGGCGACGGCCTGCCCGGCATGAACACCGACTCCATGCGCGCGTACCTGCAGTGCGTCGCCGACCAGCGACTGGTCCGCCTCGGCCTGCCGGCCCGCTACGGCTCGGAGAACCCGTTCTCCTTCATGGAGCTGCAGAACGTCCAGGAGCTGACCAACTTCTTCGAGCGCCGCGCCTCCGCCTACCAGGTGGCGGTCGAGGGCTCGGTCTCCTTCGACGACGATTTCTGATCCGCGCCGCGGGATGCACGAACGAGGGGGCCCGGCCGGCCGGGCCCCCTCGCCGTCACTTCAGGGCGACCGCGTCGGCGGCCGAGGTCACCTGGGCCGTCGTGGTCGTGCCCGGGAAGAACCAGCGCCAGCTGCCCGCCGCGGTGGCGGTCACCTTGGTGCTCAGCGAGCCGTTGCTGCTCGTGGTCGCCGTCTTGACGGTGCTCCACTTCGTGGAGCCCGCCTTCTTGAACTGCAGCTTCACGGGCTGCCCCGCGTAGCCCCAGTACTTCAGGCTCTGCCAGCTCGCCCGCGTGAGCTTGCCCTTGACGGTGAGCTTGCCGCCCTTGGCGACCGGCTCCGGGCCCGCGTCGGTGGTGAGCACCGAGGCGCGCTTCACCTTGAACCGGGCGATGTTGTCGCTGATCCAGTAGTCACGGTCGTTCGCGTTCACCGTGGCGTTGACCTGCCAGACGCCCGCGACCTGGTTGGCGTTCCAGCCCTCGATCCCGCCTTCGCCGTACGGCCGGATCCACTCCGGGTGGATCGTCATCGTGGCCGTGCACACCGACGTGGTGGCGCTCTTCTTCTCGCAGCGGGTGCCGGTCCAGTCGACGGGTCCGAACCCGTTCTTCGTGTTGAAGGCGCTCACGTGCGAGACCTTCTTGATCCCCGAGTTGTCCCTGATCGTCATGGCGACCGGGAACTCGACGGTCTTCTTCGTCCCGACGATCACATTGGTGCCGTGGTCCACCACGGTCTTGATGACCCGGATGTCCCCCCGCCCCTCGGCGTGCGCGGCCGGCGCCGTCAGGACCACCATCGCCGCAGCACCCGCCGCCGCGGCCGTCAGCGCTCTGTGTCGCATGTCCCTCCCCTGCTCGTCCCCGGCGCGATCATGCCGGGGGACGAACAGGTTAACGGCAGGAACCGATCAGTCGTTCGGGACGGTCTCGTACTTCGGCGTCAGCTCCGCCATCTGCTTCAGCGCGTCCTTGCGGTCCCGCTTGGAGAGCCGGTCGATGTAGAGGTACCCGTTGAGGTGGTCGGTCTCGTGCTGCAGGCAGCGCGCGAAGAAGCCCTTGCCCTCGATGACGACGTCGTTGCCGTGCAGGTCCTGGCCGCGGCAGACCGCGTAGTCGGGGCGCGGCAGTTCGGCGTAGGCGCCCGGCACGGACAGGCAGCCCTCGTTGCCGTCGTCCAGGACGCGGCGCTCGGCGGGGAGGTCGTCGACGACGGGGTTGACCACGTGGCCGACGTGGCGGACGCCGTCGTCGTCCGGGCAGTCGTACACGAAGACCCGCAGGGGCACGCCGATCTGGTTGGCGGCGAGGCCGACACCCTCGGCGGCGCGCTGGCTGGCGAACATGTCGTCGATCAGCGTGGCCAGCTCGTCGTCGAAGGACGTCACCGTCTTGCACGGCTGGTGCAGCACCGGGTTGCCGACGACCGTGATGGGGCGGACGGTGCCGCGCTCGCGGTGGGCGGCCTCACGCTCCTCCGCGTCCGTCACGTCGTCGGTGAATGCGGTCTGCTCGGTCTCCTGCTGCGACATGGTCCGTCGTACGCCTTCCTGGGGCTTCTCCAAAGCTCAATAGCCCATCAAGGGTACGTGCCCGCGACGGTGTCAGCAGACCTCTTCGAGATCACGCCAGTCCCGGGTGTCCGGACTGTCGGCGACCCAGCTGTCCAGCAGCCCGCGCACCAGGCCGACCGGGGCGGCGATGCCGCACTCGCGCTCGGGGGCCCACAGGGCGCCGGGGGTGCGGTGGCTGAGGTGGCCCGGGTGGCCCGGTTCGCCCTGGTCGTGCGGGTCGCGGGAGGCGTCGGAGCCGTCGTCGGTCGGCATGCGGCTCTCGGAGCAGGTGCGGCAGAGCAGCCGTACGGAGGACGACCAGTCCTCGGCCGCGTACCCGGCGTCGGCGGCGAGCTGCTCCAGGGCGTCGCGGTCCGACTCGGTCGCCGCCTCCAGCAGGACGAGCCAGGTTGGCACCGGCGAGGGCGCCCACAGCTCGATCTCGTCGAAGACGGGGTACGTGGCGCCGCCGGCGGTGCGCCGCTCGCCGTGCGGGACGCCGTCGTGGAGCACGACCTCGCCCCAGCGGCGGCCGGAGGACGGCAGCGGGATGCTCAGCACCTCGATGCGGGCCGGGTCGATCCGGCGGCCCCAGACCACCTCGGCCTCGCCCTCCGGGGAGAGCCGCACCGCCGAGCTGCCCAGCTCCATCTCGACGGGGCCGGTCCCTGACGCGTCGGGCCGCAGCCCGTACGCCTGCCAGGCGCGGCGGGCGAGCGGCCAGTCCTGCAGGGCGGTGGCGGCGATGCCGACGTTCCACCAGTCGGGGGCGCCGGGCGCGCGGTCCAGCAGGGCGACGGCCCGCAGACCGGTGGTGCGGGCCTGCTCCCAGTCGTGCCGGAACTTGTGCAGCAGCGCGAGGTTGTACCAGGACTCCGAACGCCAGGGCTCCAGGTCGGCCGCACGGATCAGCAGCGCACCGGCGTCCTCGTACCGTCCGTCGCTGATCAACGTGAACGCCCGGTCGGTCGCCTGCCGCCACGTGGCGGAGGGCCGGTGCCGTGCCCTGCCGAAGATCCTCAAGGTGTCCCGCCTGCCGTTCGCTTTCGCTGGTGCCCCACGGTGCCCCGTCCGTCCCCCCACGTCCCGTGCTCAGCGGTGCTCATCAGTCCTCCTTGCCATCGGCAGGGCCTGTCACACACGGCCGGGCGCGTCGGTTTGGCAGCATCGCCGCCATGGTGCGCCTCTTGAGCGCTCTGCGCCCCTGCGGGCATCCAACCATGCCCCTTGGTGCGCCCGCTCATTACCGGTGGGTTCACTGCCCGGCCCGGGCAACGACCCTGGTCAGCGCCTCGACCACGCGAGGGTCGTATTCGTGCGCGGTATCGAGGCGTAACCGCTCCAGCGCCTGCAGCCCCCGGCCCACGGCGGTGCCGCCTCCGGCCAGGTCCTCGTAGGCGTTGGCCGTACGCACGATGCGTCCCGCGAGCGGTTGCTCCCGGTACGGATCGGCCTGTCCCTCCACGATCCGCGCGACTTCCTCGGGGGCACCCGTCCGGCGTACGACCTCCGCGCCGAGCAGGGCGATGCGGCGGCGTTCCACCTGATCGAGGGACGAGGTGGCACCGCCGGGCACGGGGTCGACGAGGGAGAGCTGGCCGATGTCGTGCATCAGCGCGGCGTGCTCCAGGGCCGCCAGCGACCGTCCGCCCAGGCCGAGTTCCCGCCCCATGGCGTGGCTGAGCTCGCTGACCCGGCGGGCGTGCCCCACCGGGGTGTAGCCGGCGACCTCGGTGGCCCTGGCCAGTGAGGCGATGGTCTCCCGATGGGTGGCCCGGATCGCCGCGTGCCGCCGGAAGGCCGTCTGCGTCAGCAGCAGCGGCACCCCGCACACGGGCAGCGCCCACAGCCCGGCCGCCTGCTCGGCCTGCGCCAGCACGACCCCGCCGGCGCACACGGCGGAGCCGACGCCCGGCAGGACGGCCAGTTCGTCGCGGAGGACGGAGGCGAAGGGATGCCCGGTGCGGGCGGCGCCCAGCACGGCGGCCAGCACGGCGTCGCACAGGATCGTGCTGGCCAGCAGGAGGACGGCGTAGCCCGGATGGCCGCCGCTGCCGCCGTAGAGCGGCTGCCCGGTCGCCGCGGCGAACGCCACCGTCAGCACGCGCCGCACCGCCGCGTCCCGTGGCGCGCCCCTCAACTGCCCGGCGATCACCGCGGCGGCGGAGACCGCCACCACCACCGCCACCGCCTCGGCCGCGAGCAGCGCGTACGCCAGGGCCCCGGCGAAGGCGACGGGGGCGGCCTCCCGTCCCTCTGGCTCCGGGATCCGGAAGGCCTCGCCGACGACGACCAGCGCCCCGAACGCGGCGGCCGCCGCGGGATCGGCGACGCCGTGCGACGCCGTCCAGACCAGGGCGGCGCCGCCCACGGCGAGCGCCACCCCGTGGACGGCGAGCACGACCAACGGCGTGCGTCTGCGCCGGCGCCGGTGGTCGCCGCCTCCGCGGCGTCCGGAGGCGCTCACGGGCGCGGCTCGAAGGTACGGCCGGGCGGGGCCTCGCGGCGGGCGTGGCGCCGGGTCTGCGCGGGGGCGAAGGGTTCCGGCTCGTCGGCGGTGACCGCCGGGTTCCAGCCGTCCCGCCGGACGGCGCGGATCAGGGCCTGCACCATGAGGGGGTCGAAGTGGCTGCCGGCGCAGCGGCGCAGCTCCCCCAGCGCGTCGTCGATTCCGCGGGTGGCCTGGTAGGCCCGCGTGGAGGTCATCGCGTCGAAGGCGTCCGCCACGGCCACCAGCCGCGCCGAGGACGGGATGGCCTCGCCGGCCAGGCCATACGGGTAGCCCGATCCGTCGAGGCGTTCGTGGTGGTGGAGGATCGCGGTGCGGGCGTCGTCGAGGAAGGCGATGCCGCGCACCATCTCGTGGCCGTAGCCGGGGTGCAGCTCGATGATCCGCCGCTCCTCGGGGGTGAGCGGGCTGTCCTTGCGCAGCACCCGGGTGGGCACCCCCAGCTTGCCGATGTCGTGCAGGATGCCGGCCAGCCGCAGGGCCTCCACCCGCTCGGGCGGCAGTCCGATCTCGCGGGCGATCAGTGCCGACGCCCGGCCGACGCGCTCGCTGTGGCCCCGGGTGTAGCGGTCCTTGATCTCCACGGCCTGCACCAGCGCCCGCACCGTCGCCTGGTGCGCGGCCCGCTCGCGGCGCGCCTGCCCGACGACCCAGCGGGCGATGTGCGTCGGCAGCAGGGCGAGGACCGCGGCCACGGCCCCGTACGGGCCCTGCCAGAGCACCGCGGCCATGAGCCCCACCAGGCCGTAGGTGAGGTGTGGGGCGAGCGGTTCGAGCAGGGCCTCCCGAAGGGCCACGGCCGGGGCGGTGCGCTCGGCGGTGATCAGCACGCCGGCGGTGAGGGCGGCGGAGTAGAGGCAGAAGGCGAGGACGGCCGCCAGTGCGGGCACCAGCAGTCCCGGCAACCGCGCGAAGTCGCCTTCCCCGAAGGCGTCCCGGACCTGGGCTGCGGCGGCGGTGGCCAGGGCGAGCTGCGCGGCGTGCCAGACCCGGCGCACCGGGCCCGGCTCGCCCCGGACCGGCGCGAGGAGGCCACCGGGCACGGCGACGAGTGCGGCCGCGCCCGGGGGAAGCAGGAGCGCGGCCGCGAAGAGCACCGGGGGCAGGGACGCCCCCGTCCGTTCCCCTGCCGCGTAGACCACCGCCAGCACGGCCGCGGTCGCCCAGGGAGTGCCCTCGTGGGGGCCGGTGACGAGGGCGCCGCACGCCGACACCACGACGAGCGGGATGTACACCCGCGCCGCCGCGGGGAGCATCCCGACCGTCCGCTTCGCACGCACCCCACAGAGGCTAGGGGCACGGCCGTCGCGCGGTGGGCGAGCGCCCGCGATTCCCGCCTTCGGGTGATCCCGGGTGGCTTGCCTGTACGGGCTGCGTCAGCCGGCCGGGAAACCGGTCGGCGTGCTGCCGCCGTCCGCGGGCTCCGGCACCGGCGCCACCTCGCCCGCGCGGATCAGCTCGATCCGCGTGAGCACCTTGGACCGCAGGTCCGTGGGCACGTCGTCGTGCCCGCAGCAGCGCTTGACCAGCTTCTTGACGGCCTGCTCGAGGCCGTACTTCTCCAAGCAAGGGTGGCACTCGTCGAAGTGCTGCTTGAACTTGGCGCAGGCGTCGTCGGACATCTCGTTGTCCAGGTACTCGTAAAGGTGTTCGAGTACCTCGGAGCAGTCCGTCTCATGCGGGTTGCCGCAGCTCATGTGCCCGAGCCCTTCTCATCTCCCGCGCCCGCCGGGACGAGCCCGCGCTCCCGCGCGTAGTCCTCCAGCAACGAACGCAGCTGCCGCCGCCCCCGGTGCAGACGGGACATCACCGTACCGATGGGGGTTCCCATGATGTCGGCGATCTCCTTGTAGGCAAAGCCCTCGACGTCCGCGAGATAGACCGCGATCCGGAATTCCTCCGGGATCGCCTGCAGCGCCTGCTTCACGTCCGAGTCGGGAAGGTGGTCCAGGGCCTGGGACTCGGCGGAGCGCAGACCCGTCGACATGTGCGACTCGGCGCGGGCCAGCTGCCAGTCCTCGATCTCCTCCGTACCGCTGCGCTGGGGCTCGCGCTGCTTCTTGCGGTAGGAGTTGATGAAGCTGTTGGTGAGGATGCGGTACAGCCACGCCTTCAGGTTGGTGCCCTCACGGAACTGGTGGAACGACGCGTACGCCTTCGCGTACGTCTCCTGCACCAGGTCCTCGGCATCGGCCGGGTTGCGGGTCATGCGCAGCGCCGCCGAGTACATCTGGTCCAGGTACTCCAGGGCGTCCCGCTCGAAGCGCGCGCTGCGCTCGACGTCGGACTCCGGAGCCACCTGCACCTCAGGCACCTCGGACGGGCTGTCGTCGTTGCCGCTGACCGGACCCACCTCCTCCACGACGGTCACGGGGCCGTAAGCGGACCCCACGCCATCGGAGGATATCCCGGGCGGGATCGGCGCGCTGTTCCTGTCCGCCCCGCCCATCGCCGGCCACTCCGGCCACGACAGGTAGGGCGCCTCGGCACGGGCGCGGCACTCGGCTCTGACCATCCGGCTGCCTTCCTCACTGTGCGTACGTTCTTTCGCGTGGACGCCTCGCACAACACGGGTCGCGCACCGCTCATTCCCGAAGCGGGGGCAGTTCCTCCAGCCAGCCCAGCACCGCGTCCGTGATGACGCTGAGTGCTGCCTCCTGGGTGAGGTCGGCGGACTTCGGCACGGCGAACCCGTGGTCGCCGTACGGCACCTCGACCGGCTCGTGCCCCTCCGGGAACTCGTCGGGGCGGCCGAAGGGGTCGCGCCCGCCCTGCAGGGCCAGGACCGGCACCCCGGCGCCCGTCAGCTCGCCGGCCCGGGACTTCTCCGGCCTGCCCGGGGGGTGCAGCGGGAAGGACAGCGCCAGCACCGCGACCGCGCCCAGTTCCACCGCCGTACGGCAGGCGACGCGGGCCCCCGCGCTGCGGCCGCCGGCGACGACCGGCAGGCCGGGCCGGGCCAGTGCGGGCCACAGCGCCGTCCACGCGGTGTCCAGGGTCTTCGGTGCGGGCGCCACCTTCTTGCCGGCCACCCGCCATGGCTGCGCCACCAGCGCGACCGTCCAGCCGCGCGGCGGCAGGGCAGCGGCCAGGGCCTGCAGGTCACGGGCCTCGACGCCGCCTCCCGCACCGTGGCCCAGCGCCACGACGGCGCGCGGCCGGCGGGCCCCGTGCCAGGTGACGCGGGCGTCCCCCACGGGCGTCGGCACGGTCTCCATGATCTCGCTCACAGCGGCCAGTCTGGCACCGCGGGCGGTCAGAACAGCGTCGCCTCCTCGGGCGCCTCGATCGGCTCGACCAGCTCCGGCCCGTTGTTGCGGACGTTGCTCACCTCGGTGCGCACGGGGTACGCGCGCAGCAGGCCGGGCCGCGGCGGCACGAGCAGGCCGCGCAGGTCCGCGACGTCGGTGCGCGCGGGGTCGAGCCAGTCGTCCCAGTGCTCCGGGGTGATCCACAGCGGCATGCGCGGGTGGATCTCGGCCAGGGAGCGCGGGCCGCCGGGGCGCTCGTCGGCGTCGGCGAAGGGCTTGGTCTCGGCCTCGGTGGTGATGACGGTGCAGGTGACCCACCAGGCGCGCGGGTGCTCGTCGGGCAGGGTGCGGTCGCGCCAGAACTCGTACAGCCCGGCCATCGCGAAGACGGAGCCGTCGACGGGGGTGACGAAGTACGGCTGCTTGCGGGACCGCTTCTTCCTCCCCTCCTCCTCCAGCTGCCGCTCGTCCTTGCCGGTGACCCACTCGAAGTAGCCGTCGGCGGGCAGCAGGCAGCGGCGTGAGGCGAAGGGGCGCCGATAGGAGGACTTCTCGTGCACGGTCTCGGCACGGGCGTTGATCATCTTCACGCCGACGTCGGGCGTCCTGGCCCAGCTCGGCACCAGCCCCCAGCGCAGGGTGCGCAGCTGGCGCACGATCTCGCCGGTCTCCTTGTCGGGCCGCTCCAGCACCGCGTAGGTGCTGTCGGTCGGCGCGACGTTCCAATTGGGGTCCAGAGCCTCGGTGGGATCCCATTTCCGCACGTCGAAGAGCCCGACGAGATCCTCGGGCCCCCGGCTCGCTGCATATCGACCGCACATGAGTGCCAGATTGCCACGGCGCGGACACAGCAGGCCGTCGTATGGTGCGGAACCGTGCAGCTCTTCGACTCCATCTTCGGCACCCAGCCCGCGCCCTCCCCCTGGCTGGTCGGCGCCACGGCGGCCGTCGCCCTCGCCGCGGTGCTGCCGCACGTCCTGTGGCGGCTGTCCCGCAACGCGATCACGATCGCCCACGAAGGCGGCCACGGCCTGGTCGCCCTGCTGTCCGGACGCCGTCTGCAGGGCATCCGGCTGCACTCGGACACCTCGGGCCTGACCGTCTCCCGCGGCAAGCCGTACGGCCTCGGCATGATCCTCACCGCGGCGGCCGGCTACACCGCGCCGTCCCTGCTGGGCCTCGGCGGGGCCCTGCTGCTCGCGGCGGGGCACATCACGGCACTGCTGTGGGGGGCGACGGCCCTGCTGCTGGTGATGCTGGTGATGATCAGGAACGCGTACGGGGTGCTGACCGTCTTCGTGACCGGCGGCCTCTTCCTGCTGGTGTCCTGGCTGACCGAGCCCGGGGTCCAGGCGGCCTTCGCCTACCTGGTGGTGTGGTTCCTGCTGTTCGGGGGCGTACGGCCGGTCCTGGAGCTCCAGCGCAAGCGGCGCGGTGGTGCGGCGCCCGGATCGGACGCGGACCAGCTGGCCCGGCTGACGCACACCCCGGCGGCACTGTGGATGCTGTTGTTCTACGCGGTGGCGCTGCTGTCGCTGTTCGGCGGCGGCCGCTGGCTGGTGGGTCTGTAGGCCTTGCGAGCGGGTATCTGTTTCCTTCAGGTTTCGTCCGCTTTGTGAGCGATTCGCCTTCTCCTTGAGCCACTACGCTGGGGGTCATGACCGGTAACCCCGCGCACACCGCCCTGTGGCCCGCGCCGCTCGCGTCCGCCCCCGTCCAGGCGACGGTCACCGTGCCCGGATCCAAGTCGGTCACCAACCGCGCCCTGGTGCTCGCTGCGCTCGCCTCCGAGCCGGGCTGGCTGCGCCGCCCGCTGCGCAGCCGCGACACCGTGCTGATGGCCGACGCGCTGCGCACCATGGGCGTCCAGATCGACGAGGTGGTCAATCCCTACGGCGGCGAGGCCTGGCGGGTCATCCCGGCGGGGCTGCACGGTCCGGCCTCCGTCGACGTCGGCAACGCCGGCACCGTGATGCGGTTCCTGCCGCCGGTCGCCGCGCTCGCCGACGGCCCGGTGCACTTCGACGGCGACCCGCGCAGCCACGAGCGCCCGCTGAACGGGGTCATCGACGCGCTGCGCACCCTGGGCGCCCGCATCGACGACGAGGGCCGCGGCGCGCTGCCGCTGACCGTGCACGGCGGCGGGGCGCTGGACGGCGGCCCGGTGTCGGTCGACGCGTCCTCGTCCTCCCAGTTCGTCAGTGCCCTGCTGCTGTCCGGCCCCCGCTTCAACCAGGGTGTCGAGGTGCGGCACACCGGCCCGACGCTGCCGTCGCTGCCGCACATCAAGATGACCGTGGAGATGCTGCGGCACGCCGGGGCCAAGGTCGACACCCCGGAGAACGGCGGCGAGCCCGACGTGTGGCGGGTCGACGCCGGCGCGCTGCTCGGCGTCGACCTCACCGTCGAGCCGGACCTCTCCAACGCCCAGCCCTTCCTCGCCGCCGCGCTGGTCACCGGCGGCCGTGTGGTCATCCCCGACTGGCCGCGGCGCACCACCCAGCCCGGTGACGCGCTGCGCGAGCTGTTCACCCGGATGGGCGGTTCGTGCGAGCTGACGGACACGGGCCTGGTCTTCACCGGATCCGGCCGGATCCACGGCATCGACGCCGACCTGTCGGACGTCGGCGAACTCACGCCCGGCATCGCGGCGGTCGCCGCGCTCGCCGACTCCGAGTCCGTGCTGCGTGGCGTGGGGCACCTGCGTCTGCACGAGACCGACCGGCTGGCCGCGCTGAGCAAGGAGATCAACGAGCTCGGCGGCGACGTCACCGAGACCGAGGACGGACTGCGCATCCGGCCGCGGCCGCTGCGCGGCGGCGTCTTCCACACCTACGAGGACCACCGGCTGGCCACCGCGGGCGCCGTCCTGGGCCTCGCCGTGGACGGCGTACGGGTCGAGAACGTCGCGACCACCGGCAAGACCCTCCCCGACTTCCCCGAGATGTGGACGGCCATGCTGGGCACGGCACCGGCGGCCTCCGCGTCCCCCGTGCGGGCCTGAACCATGCGGCGCTACGGCAAGCACACCGACGAGGACGACGTCCGGGTCCGCCCGAACCGCAAGGGCAACCGCCCCCGCACCAGCATCCGGCCCAAGCACGAGGACGCCGAGGAGGGCTTCGTCCTCACCATCGACCGCGGCCGCATCACCTGCCTCGTCGAGGACCGCACGGTCACCGCGATGAAGGCCCGCGAACTGGGCCGCAAGGGCATCGCGGTCGGCGACCGGGTCGGCATCGTCGGCGACCTGTCCGGTGAGAAGGACACGCTGGCGCGCATCGTGCGCGTCGAGGAGCGCAGCTCGGTGCTGCGCCGCACCGCCGACGACACCGATCCGTACGAGCGGGTCGTCGTCGCCAACGCCGACCGGCTCGCCATCGTCACCGCCCTCGCCGACCCCGAGCCGCGCCCCCGGCTCATCGACCGCTGCCTGGTGGCGGCGTACGACGCCGGGCTCGAGCCGCTGCTGGTGCTCACCAAGTCCGATCTCGCCTCGGCGGAAACGCTGCTGGAGACGTACGCGCCCCTGGGCGTCCCCTACGTCGTCACCAGCCACGAGCACTTCGACGCCGACGCGACGGCGGCCGTCCGCGAGCACCTCAAGGGCCGGATCACCGCCTTCGTCGGCCACAGCGGCGTCGGGAAGACCACCCTGGTCAACGCCCTGGTGGAGCGTCAGCGCGCGACCGGCCTCGTCAACGCGGTCACCGGACGGGGCAGGCACACCACCACCTCGGCGCTCGCGCTGCCGCTCAGCGGCGCGGAGGGCTGGGTCATCGACACCCCGGGGGTGCGCTCCTTCGGCCTCCACCACGTCGATCCGTCCCGGGTCATCCACGCCTTCCCCGACCTGGAGCCGGGCACGGAGGACTGTCCGCGGGCCTGCAGCCACGACGAACCCGACTGCGCGCTGGACGCCTGGGTCGCCGACGGGCACGCGGAACCCGCCCGGTTGTTCTCGCTGCGGCGGCTGCTCGCGACGCGTGAGCGCAAGGAAGGGGACTGAGACCCCATTTCCGGGCATGCTGTGTGATGATCGCTCATCGACAGACGGAAACGGGAGGGCGTTCGATGGCCTGGCTCCTCGTGGTGGTCGCTGGACTCCTCGAAACCGGCTTCGCGGTCTGCCTCAAGCTCTCCCACGGGTTCACCCGTCTGTGGCCGACCATCGCGTTCTGCGCCTTCGCGCTCGGCAGCTTCGGCCTGCTCACGCTCGCCCTGAAGAAGCTGGACGTCGGAGCCGCGTACGCGGTGTGGACCGGCATCGGGGCGTCCGGGACCGCGATCTACGGCATGGCCTTCCTCGGCGACGTCGTCTCGACCCTGAAGCTGATCTCCATCAGCCTGGTCGTCCTGGGCGTCATCGGGCTCCAGCTCTCCGGCTCCACCCATTGACCGCCCCGGCCGGTCCGCACCGGGGGCCGGGCCGCGCCCGTCACCAGCCGCGCTGGAGCAGCCCCCGGACCAGCCGGGCGACCCGCCGGCACGCCTCCTCGTCGGAGGCCGCGGGCGCGACGACGTAGGAGACGGTGACACGCACCGCGGCCTCGCAGGCCCAGTCGGCCTCGGCCCGGTCGAGTCTGGGGAAGCGCCGCCCCAGCACGGTCGCTGCGCGCGCCCGGAAGCCGTCGAGGAGTTCGGCCGGGGCGAGCGGGGCGTCGTCCCCCCGCTGCCGCCGCCCCGGCAGCCGCGGCACCGGCACCGGCACGACGGCCGCCGCCGGGACCCGGTCCCCGCGGCAGCCGGTGAGGACCGCGCGCACCAGCGGGCTGCGGCGGGCACTGTGCAAGGTCCAGGCGGTCGCGGCGGCGAAGCAGTCGCCGGCGTCGGCGCCCTGCCGCCCGGCGGCGTCCAGGGCGCGCTCCACGCCCGCCAGGAACGCCTCCGCCTCACGCCTCGCCAGGGCTCTCGCGAGCCCCTCCTTGGTGCCGAACTCGTTGTAGAGGGTCTGCCGCGACACCCCGGCCGTGGCCGCGACGTCGACCATCCTGATCGTCGCCCACGAGCGGTCGCCCAGTGCGGACAGCGCCGCGTCCAGGAGTGATTCACGCGCTGTCGGCACGATCGCCTCCAAGCGGTCTCAAGCGGGTCTCAAGCGGTCTCCACCGGTACCGGGCGGCCTCAGGGGGCCGTGGGCCAGAATTGACGGGCCGTCGGTCCGTGTCAACCCTCCCCGCGCACCCTGCGTGACCTCGACCTGCCGCGATCGATACTGTTCGCTCCATGCCGGACTTCAACGACGATCTGCGCCTGGCGCACATCCTTGCCGACGCCGCCGACGCCGCCACCATGGAGCGCTTCAAGTCCCTGGACCTCAAGGTCGAGACCAAGCCCGACATGACGCCGGTCAGCGAGGCGGACAAGCGCGCCGAGGAACTGATCCGCAGTCAGCTCGGGCGGGCCAGGCCGCGCGACGCCGTGCTCGGCGAGGAGTACGGCACGGAGGGCAGCGGTCCGCGCCGCTGGATCGTCGACCCGATCGACGGCACCAAGAACTACGTCCGCGGGGTGCCCGTGTGGGCCACCCTGATCGCGCTCATGGTGCGGGGGGAGCGGGGCGACGAGGGCGTGGTCGGCATGGTGTCCGCGCCCGCCCTGGGGCGCCGCTGGTGGGCGGTGAAGGGTGGCGGGGCGTACACCGGGCGCAGCCTGTCCTCGGCCACGCGGCTGCGGGTGTCGCAGGTCAGCCGGCTGGCGGACGCCTCCTTCGCGTACTCCTCGCTGAGCGGCTGGGAGGAGCAGGGCCGCCTGGACGGCTTCCTCGACCTGACCCGGTCCTGCTGGCGGACGCGCGCCTACGGTGACTTCTGGCCCTACATGATGGTCGCCGAGGGCGCCGTGGACATCTGCGCCGAGCCCGAACTGAGCCTGTGGGACATGGCGGCGAACGAGGTGATCGTGCGCGAGGCCGGAGGGCGCTTCACCAGCCTGGACGGGACCGCGGGACCGTACGGCGGGAACGCGGCGGCGTCCAACGGGCTGCTGCACGAGGACATGCTCGACTTCCTGAACCGCCCGTAATCGACCGACCCCTCACACTACCGATCACCCTCCGCGCGCCCCTTGCTGCGGACCGCGGCGCATGTGAACATGAGAATGCGTGAGCTTGTGCATTTGTGAAACGGTTCTCAAGACGGCCACGACGCAGCCCGAGGGGTATCCCATGCTCGTACGCGACGCCATGAGCACGGTCGTTCTCACGGTCGGTCCCGCCCACACCCTCCGCCAGGCCGCCCGGCTGATGTCCGCCCGACGGGTGGGCGCGGCGGTGGTACTCGATCCCGACACCTGCGGTCTCGGCATCCTGACCGAGCGCGACATCCTCAACGCCATCGGTGCGGGGCTCGACCCCGACCTCGAACTCGCCGCCGCCCACACCACCACCGACGTGGTCTTCGCCGCGCCCCAGTGGACCCTCGAAGAGGCGGCCGCCGCGATGGTACGCGGCGGCTTCCGGCACCTGGTGGTGCTGGACGACCGCAACCCGGTCGGCATGGTCTCCGTACGCGACATCGTGCGCTGCTGGCAGCCTGCGCGCGCCCTGGCCGGCTGACGGCCCGGACATGGATCGGAGGGGACCGGGTGCCTGGACGCACCCGGTCCCCTCCGGGTCTGTGGGACGGACGCCCGTCAGCCGCGCAGGGCTTGGACGGCGGCCTCCAGCCGCTTGCCGAACTCCTCGTCGGCACGGCGGAAGTTGCCGATCGCGCGCTCGGCGATGTCGTCGCGCGACACCTTGGCGATGAATCCGGAGAGGTTGGCGACCAGGCGCTCCTTCTCCTCCTCCGACATCAGCCGGTAGAGGTTGCCGGCCTGCACGAAGTCGTCGTCCTCGGCGTGCGAAGGCGCCTCGTGGTTGCCGGCGTACCCGGCAACCGCGGTGGCCGACCACAGGGGACGGCCGGTCTGCGCCGGGCCGCCGAAGCTGTTCGGCTCGTAGTTCCTGGCCCCGCCGTGGCGGCCGTCGTA
>NZ_JBEXSX010000106.1:0-19335 GCF_040613835.1 Streptomyces sp. NPDC006207
CGGTGGCGGGCCGGGCGGGGCCGTTGGCGCCGGTCATCGCGGGGTTGCTGGTGCGGGAGCCGGAGCGGCGTCTGTCGGCGGCGGAGGCCGAGCGGGTGCTGCGGGCGAGCGCCGCCGAGACCGAGACCGAGAACGTGTCGCGGGAGGGCCTCGCATCCCCGGTCGGGCCGGCCCCTGCCGTGCGCCCCCGGAGCAGCGGCACCACGACCGCGCCCGTCCGCTTGCCGCGCCCCCGGCGCCGCGGCGCCCCGTTGTGGACCGCCGCCGCCCTGGTGCCCGTCCTCGCAGGCGGGGTCGTGTACGGCGTGCCGCACTTCGGCGACCGGCACCACGGCACGGCGACCTCGCCCTCGTCCCCGCCCGCGGTGACCACGCCGGGCACGCCCTCCGCCTCCGCCGCGGCCGGCCCTTCCCCGTCGGCGGCACCCTCGTACGCACCGCCCCCCGTCCCGGACGGCTACCACCTTGTCGAGGAGCGGGACCGCGGCTTCTCCGTCCCCGTGCCGGACGGCTGGAAGCGCCAGGTGAGCGACGGCGGGCGGCAGTTCGTCTACGTCGACCCGACGGGGCTGGTGGGCCTGCGGGTCGCCGCGCTCGACTTCGCGGGCCCCAGCCCGCTGCAGCACTTCGAGGACGTCGAGGAGCAGATGGTCCCCGACCTGGAGGGCTACGAGCGGCTGCGGATGCAGAGCACCCGGTGGCGCGGGAGGCCCGCCGCCGTATGGGAGTTCACCTTCAAGGGGACGGCCCGGGACTTCCGGGCCGTCGACCTCGGCTTCGGGCAGCCCGGGGAAAAGGAGTTCACCGTCTACCTCTCCGCTCCGTCGGACCGGTGGGGCTCCTACCGGGCCGTCTTCGACAACGCGGTCGCCGGACTCCGCCTCGACGACTAGGTGCGCTGTGCGGGGTCGCCGGCTTCGGCCGCCCCGGCCGGTACCGAGGGGGCGGTGTCCGCGAGGGTGCGCAAGTGCGGCCGGCGGTCGCGGCGGAGGTCCCCGGCGACGAGGGCGACGACCGCCGCGGAACCCACGAACTCCAGCAGGCTCTGGGACGTGTCCACGAGGGACTGCGGCACCGTGCCTGCCGCGTGCGCCCACAACTCCGTGAGCGCCGACGGCATCATGAACAGCGACAGACCCACGGAGAAGCCGGTCGCGACGGGGCGGCGCCGGGTGGCGAGGAACACGCCGGCCCCGCACAGCACCGTCAGGCAGGCCCACTGGTAGGGGGCGGAAACGCCGAGGACCGCCCGCCCGGTGCCCTTGCCGACGAGCAGCTCGCCGAGCGTGCCGGGGCCCACCTCGAAGGCCGTCACCGCGTTCCGGCCGATGTAGAAGACGTTGAGCACCGCCAGCAGCAGGCCGGAGGTCGTGGCCGTGACCTTCACCGGGCGGATCCCGCCACCGGAGACCGCGTCCGCGGCGGAGGCCCCGTACTCCATCTGCCGCGCCAGGACCAGGAGCCCGCCGAGGACGAGGGCCAGCACCACGGCGACGGCGGCGGTGCCGCCGACGGCGCTCACCGAGGCGCCCTTGAGCGTGCCGAACCACGGGTCGGAGGGCGAGTCGAGCAGGAAGTACCAGACCGCGGGCAGCCGGAAGCCGAACGTCACCGCGCACGCGGTCACCAGCAGACCGCCGGCGCCCCGGGTCTGATGGAGCGTCGCCAGTCCGGCGGCCAATTGCAGCGCCGCAAGGCCGAGGTCCAGCGAGGACGTCGCCGACAGGCCGGGCGCGTCACCGGCCGTCCACAGCGCCCATGCACCCGGCAGGCCGCGCACGACGACGTCGCGCACGAGCCAGATCGCCGTCTGGGCGAACAGCGCGAGGCTCAGCACGGCCATGGTGACGCGCACCTGATGAAACGACACGCGCGGATGGTTCACGGTGTGCGGTCTCCTTCGACCTCGGACGGCGGTTGACGCACCAGGGACCGCGCGGCACGGCGATGCGCGAGGCACAGGGGGCGGCGGGCCATCAGCATGACAAAGCGTCAGAGGCGATGGCCAACACCCCTGAGATATCGGCACATCCCTTCCATCGCCGGGCGCGGATCTTCCAATCGGTCGTGCCGGGAAGCCCGGTCGGGCGGGACCCGCGTCAACCGGCCGAGGACGATTCGTCAACGCACAGTCGACGAGGCGTGAACACCCACCGGGTTGACTGATGGGAGCGACAGCACACCACGAACGAAGACGACGGAACGGACACATGGTGGACGTCAAGAACTTCCAAGGGCGCCGTGGAAGCGCCGGCAGGCGGATCTATTTCCCGTGCGCCGGCGGCACGGGCTGAATGCATGCGCATCTATTTGGGTGCCGAGAATTTCTGCGGTGTCATCGGTCGGTAACCGATCACGGATGAGGTCGTCACAGGGTCCCTGCGTGCCTGGTCCGGTGCCGGGTGAACGGCCAGAGTGAGGGACATGGCGGGGAGGGGCCTCGCCGGCGTCAAGAAATTGGGGTTATTCCGATGCAGGTTTCGACTGTCCGCCGTGCCGTTCCCGTTCTCGCTCTGGTCGTGGCCGGTTTCGCCGTGACGGCGTGCGGACCGGATACGAAGGACGCTTCCGGAGCCGGCTCCTCCCCGTCCTCCGCGGCGGCGCCCTCCGGGATCACGTCACCGGCCCGCGGAAATTCGGGCGACGCCGGTTCGGACGGGGAGGACCGGGATTCCGAGGCCGGGTCGTCCGACCGTTCCGCGGGACAGGATTCCGTCGCCGATTCCGGCTCGGGGCGTGAGGGCGGAGCACAGCGGTGCGCGTCCTCGCAGCTCTCGGTTTCCATCGGGGACAAGGAATCCGGCGCGGGCACGACGCATTTCCAGCTGGTCTTCCGGAACACGGGCAGGGCGGCGTGCACGCTCACGGGCTTCCCCGGGGTGTCCTTCCACGGGCGTGACGGCGGGCAGGTGGGCAACGCCGCGGAACGCACCACGGGGACGCCGGTCGCCACGGTGACCCTGGACCCGGACGCCCGCGCCGTCGTCGACGCGCAGGCGCCGAACGGGCAGGCCGGGTACTCCGACGACGCGTGCGCGCTGCGGAGCGTCAACTACCTCGGCGTGTTCCCGCCCGGTTCGAAGGACCAGATCAACGTGGCGTGGAAGGCCTCGCAGTGCAGCGGCCGGGGCGCGGGCGGCCTGAAGGTCGGCCCGGTCCGGCCCGCCCGCTGACCCGCGCGTCCCGGGGGGGTCCGGCCACCGGGCCGGCGGCCGGATCCCCCCAGGCGGCCCGGGGCCGTGACGCATGGAAGCGGAGTGCCGGTCCCACGCTCCACGCGGACGCCGATCTGGCACGGTCGTACTATTCGGTGAGCGGTGCCGTCGGAAATAATGCCGACGAGCAGCCGTCGACGCGCCCGTGGCGTGTCGTACGAGCTGTGCCCGCCCCCGCCGTGCGGTGTTGCCGTCGGCTGACGCGCACTCCCGGCGCCGGGCGCACCCGGTCGTGAACGACCTCGCGGGCAATGAGGCCCGTCTCGGTGACAACCTTGTCAGAGGTGCCGGAGCGCGCTGTGGCCCTCTTGGGCACGGGGCGCCCTGGTGCGGCGTCCGCATCGTCGGGAATCGGCTGAGGTGCTCGGCATCCCCTTGCGGGTGTGTAGACCGGGCGGCCGATCGGGGGTGAACAACATCAATTCAGGTTTCACGTCGATCGCTCAACGCGTTCTGCGGCGGGTGACGGGGCGATCGCGGGAGGATGCGGGTGGAAGGTCAGCGGACGGCGGGCTCGATGAATTCATGGCCGGTTCACGACAGCGCGATAAAGTACCGGGAGAGAATGAGCCTCACGGCCGAACAGGCACAAGTTTCTGAGCGCCATTTCACGCAATGGGAGCGGGGTCCGTTCTCCCACCTCATACGCCTGGCCGTTCCTCGTCCCGCCGTTCACCGCGGTTTTCGATTCGCCGCGAACGGGCACCTCATCGACGGCCTGCTGTCCGCCCAGGTGTACTGCGATTCGCTGACCGGGGTATCGGGCAACAACCACGACCGTGATCCGATCGTGGCCGATCTGGTGACCTCGGGATGGATCGAGTTCCTGGGCGGGAAGAAAAGGCATGCGGTCAGGCCCGGGCAGATCTGCATACGCGACACCAAGTCCTCCTGGGAGTTCTCCTGCTCGCCGGCGACGACCGCGCACGTCATATCGATCCCGCGGCACCTCGTCGTTCCGCGCCTCGGATCGCTCAAGGCGCTCGGCGACGCGTACGTGTCGGACGTCGACGTCCCCGAGGTCCGGTTCTTCGTCAACTTCCTTGAAACGATCAAGAGGAGCAGCGGCGAACTGGCGGGTTCGGTCGCCGCGCAGCGGATGGCCAGGGACGCCGTGGCCACCCTGTTCTCCCGGATCATCTCGGAGCGCCCCGGTCCTGGGCTGGACGACCACCCCAGGGCCGTCGTGGTCGCCGCCAAGAACGTCATAGAGAAGCACCTGGAGAGCGGTGACCTGTCCCCTCCGATGGTCGCCCGGAGCGTCGGGGTGTCCCTGCGGACGCTGCACCGGTGCTTCTCGGCGTCGGACGACTCCGTCATGGCGTTCGCCCGGCGGAGGCGGCTGCAGAGGGCGCACGACGAGCTCATGAACGTGGGCGGCGCGGCCGGGATGTCGGAGATCGCGGCGCGTTGGCACTTCTCGGACGCCAGTCACTTCATCAGGCACTTCAAATCGTTCTACGGGGCCACTCCGGCCGCCTACTTGAGAGACCAGAGAAAGGTCGGTCCGTCATGACCCGAGTCCAGGACCCGCTCGCGCCGGTCGCATCCGCCTACACCGACGTCGTGGAGGGACTGGCCGGCGCGGCCACCGGACGCACCCGCAGGGGTGCGGGCGGCACCCTGCTGGCCGTCACCGGGGCGCCGGTCGCCTCGCTGAACGGCATCCTCGCCCCGGCGCTGGAACCGGATGCGGTAGAGATGGCCGCGCTGGCGGCCTCCGAGCCGTGGGACGTCCCCTGGAGCATCTACGTGCGCGGGGTGCCCGGAGCCGAGGTCACCGAGGTGGCGGCACAGTACGGGCTGACCCGGTTCGACCGCACACCGCTCATGATCAGGAACGCAGCCGAGGGAATGCCGCCGGAGCCCCTCGACGGGTCCCTGACCGTCCGCGCGCTGGGCGGCGGCGAACTCGGCCTGTACGCCGAGGTGATGGCGGAGGGCTTCGAGGCACCGTACGAGTTCTTCGGCATGTTCGCCGATCCGGCCGTCGCCCGCATCGAGGGGTTCACCTGCTACCTGGCCGAGGTGGACGGCGTGCCGGTGGGGACGGGGCTGGAAGCCGTGTCCGGCGGTCTGACGGGGATCTTCAACATCTCCACGCTCCCGGAGTACCGGCGCCGCGGCTACGGGAGGGCCGTCACCATGGAGATCGTGCGTGCGGGCCATGCCGCAGGTGCCACCACCGCGTACCTCTACGCGAGCAGCATGGGCGAATCCGTGTACGCCTCGGCCGGCTTCCGCACCGAGGAGCAGCTGACCATGATCTCGGCCCCGCCGCAGGCGTGACGACCGGTGCGGCCCGGCCCGGACGGTGTCCCGCGCCGCCGCGCCGGGCCGGGGCACCTGGAGTCCCTGCCCTTCACGGCCGCCGGGGGAAGTCGTGCACCATCGCCACCCTCGGCTCCAGGACCTGCCGCGGCACCGTGTGGTCCGTGTGGACCGCCACCGGCATGGTCACCACGACCTCCAGCGAGGGTTTGAGCTCCCCGCCGAGGGCGGACCGGGTGTCCGCGCTGGATCGGGGCTCGCCCTGCCGGGTACCGATCACGAGGGGAACGGTCAGACCGAGGTCCGCCAGGGCTCCTCCGAGGTACCCGGCCGGCAGTGACTCGTGGGGGAGCAGGCAGGACAGGACCGCGGAAAGGAGCCGGTGCTCGTCCTCGGCGCGGTCGGCCCACGCCGTGAGCAGGTACGACAGCCGGAACCAGCGGGGCGGTCGCCGATGCGCGGTGAACGTGCCGGCGGGATCGCGCAGTGCCGCCGCACCGTGCTCCCGAGCGGCCGTCTCCTCCCGCACGTCGTAGAGGTGCGCGTTCACGGTGGGAGCCCCGCGCCGGGTCGCCCAGGCGCGGGTGGGAGCGTCGAAGACGATGTCCGCGGTCCCGCCGGGCAGCGCCCGCGCGGACAGCAGGCGCCGCAGCGCCTCGTCGACCTCGTGGATCACCGGTGGGCTTCCGGGGTGCCGGCGCGTGCGCCCGTTGTGAGGCGGGGCCGCGGCCGCCGGGTGATCACCCCGGCCGCCCTTCCTGCCGTAGCTGCCGCACTTGTCATACCTGTCGTACCTGTCGCGTGTGCCGCCATCGTCGTCACCGTCCTGTCCCACGCGTCCCGGGCGCCGGGCCGGTGGGGGTCCGGCCCGGCGCCCGACCGGCCGTCAGTCCTTGCTGTCCTTGGCCTTCGTGCCGTCGGGGGCGACGGCGAACCAGGTGCCGCCGACGCCCTCGCCCTTGGTGTCCCCGGCCGCCGTGTCCTTGGAGAACTTGTAGACCGGCCAGCCCCCGATGGTCAGCTGATGCGTGCCGTCGGGCCTGGTGACCGCGGAGATCGTGGTGCTGTCCAGCCCCTTGAAGGTGATCTCGTCGTTGACGAGGACGGGCGGCCAGGTGACCGCGCAGGCGTCGACGCAGGTCGCCTTCGAGGGATGGGCGGAGTCCGGGTCGAAGCGGTAGAGCGTCCTGCCCTCACCGTCCACCACGGTGCTGCCGAGACCGTCGTTGTGGCCGAGCTGCACGGTGGCGGGCCAGTAGCCCCCCGACGGGTTGGTCGCCCCGGCCCCCTGACCGCCGGAGGCGCCGTTCCCGGTACCGCCGTTCGCGGTACCGCCGGATCCGGCGTCCTGCGAGGCGGCGGCGGGTGCGGCGGGAGCCTGGGACGCGGATCCGCCGTCGGGGTCACCGCATCCGGCGAGCAGCAGGACACCTCCGAGTGCTGCGGCCATGCCGAGCGATGCGTAGGAACGTGACATTGCTTCTTCCCTTGCTGTGTTCGTACGAGCAGGTGTACATGGCACGCGGGGGCGCAGCGCCCACGGGACGCTGCCGTGCCACCGACAGACAACCGAACGGGCATCCACGTTCCATGGACGTCTCGTTGACGATCCGTTCACGGGCGACCCGGCGCGGCTCCCGGGGGCGGCCGGGGAGGCGGGACCTCACCGCCCCCGTCCAACTCCTTGATCCTGGTCCGGATGTCGTCGCCCCGCCCGTGGCCCATCGCGTCGAAGACGTCCAGGGCGTCGCCCCAGGCGTCCCGCGCGTCCGCCGGCCGGCCCATGCTCAGGTAGGTGTCGCCGAGCCGGCCGAGGGTGTCGGCACTGCCGTACAGGACGCCGATCGCGCGGTAGCGGGAGAGGGCTTCCCGGTAGGCGGACACGGCCTTCTCGTGCTGGCCCAGTCGATGGTGGGCATAGCCGATGCTGTCGTGGGTGTCCGCCGAGCCGCACACGTCACCGACCGCGTCGTGCAGGGGCACGGCCTCCCGGCAGTGGACCAGGGCCTGGTCGTACTGTCCGAGCAGGGCGTGGTACCAGCCGACCGCGTTGAGCGAGCGTGCCGTCGTCACGGCGTCGCCGCTCGCCCGGCTCAACTCCAGCGCCCGTAAGGCGTGGTCCAGCGCGCCGCGTACGTCGCCCTGGCGCTCGGCCAGCCATCCGGCCTGGCGGTAGGCGTTCCCGGCGGTGGCGGCGTCCCCGGTGCCGACGAACAGCTCCACCGAGCGCGCCATGTGCGCACGGGCCTCCTCCATGCGGCCGAGCGTCGCCGTCGCCCGGGCGAGCCCCAGGAGGGTGTGCGCCTCGGCGAGCAGGTCCCCCAGGCGGCGCGTCGCGCCCAGGGCCGCCCGGTGGGTCTCCTCTATCTCGTGCCATCCGAACCGGCGGTCCAGGTAGGGCCTGACGGCCCAGGCGAGTCGCCACGCGTGCGTGTCGAAGGACCGGTCGGAGGCCAGGCCGACGCAGGCGACCAGCGCGGCGTGCTCGGCGTCGAACCATCGTCGTGCCGCTTCGCCGCCGCCCCCGCGGGCGAACTCCTCGACGTACGCGCCCGGCGACGCCGGGGGTATGCCGATGTCGTCCCGGCCCGAGGTGAAGAGCCGCCTCGCGTGGCCGGCGCTGTGCAGGTAGTGGTCCAGCAGCCTGCGGCGCCCCGCGTCCTGCTCGTCCTCCGTCTCCGTCGAGTCGAGCAGTTCGGATGCGTACGCGCCCAACAGGTCGTGCGAGACGAACCGGCCGGGGCTGCGCTCGTCCACGAGGTGGGCCTGGAGCAGTTCGTCCAGCAACCGGCGCGTGTGCGCCATGGAGAACCCGCCGAGGCTCGCCGCGGCACCCGTCCCGGCGTCGGGGCCGGGATGGAGCGCGAGCATCCGGAACAGCCGCGCGGCATCGGCGCCGAGGGCGCGGTAGGAGCAGGCGAAGGCGGCGCGGACGTCGGCCGCGGCGTCGCCGCTGCGGAAGGCGTCGAGGTCACCGGCGCTGCCGTGCAGTTCCGCCGCGATGACCGACAGCGGCATGGCCGGGCGGGTCACCGCACGGCCGGCGGTGATCGCCAGCGCCAGCGGCAGCCGGCAGCACATCGCGACGATGTCCGCGACCGCCTCGGGCTCGGCCGCCGTCCTGGTACCTCCGAGACGACGTGTCAGGAGGCTGTGCCCCTCCGACGCCGACAGCACGTCCAGGGGGATCGGCCGGGCACCGTCGACGGCCACCAGGCCGGCCATCTGGTCGCGGCTGGTCACGATCACCAGGCATCCGGGCGCCCCCGGCAGCAGGGGCCGGACCTGGGCGGCGTCGCGCGCGTTGTCCAGGAGCAGCAGCACGCGCTTGCCGGCGAGCCAGGTGCGGTGCAAGGCCGCCAGCGCGTCGACGTCCTGCGGCTCGCTCCCGACGGTGGCACCCAGGGCGTCCAGCACCGTGCGCAGGGCCTGTTCCGGGCCGAGCGGAGGACCCGCGTGGTCGAAGCCCCGCAGATTGAGGTAGATCTGCCCGTCGGGGAAGCCGTCGGCGACCTGCCGGGCCCAGTGGACGGCGAAGGCCGTCTTCCCGACGCCCGCCATGCCGGTGACGACGCTCACCGCCGCCGCCCCGCTCTCCGCCGGCAGGCCCGTCGCGGCGGACAGTTCGGCCTCCCGGCCGACGAACGTCGCGGGGCCCGCGGGCAATTGGGCCGGCGTCGCCGCCGCGGTGGGAACCTGCCCGCGGGCGGTGTCCACCTGCTCCGTACGGGTCTGCTCCGTACGGGCCTGTTCCGTGCGGGCCTGGGCCGTACCCGTCCGGGCCGCCGGGGCGACGAGGTCGCCGTCCGCACGCAGCACGCGCTGGAACATCCGCTGGAGGCCCGGGCCGGGGTCGACGCCGAGCTCCTCCGCCAGCAGTTCCTGTCCCTCCCGGTAGGTGGCCAGGGCCGCCGCCTGCCGTCCCGACCGGTAGAGGGCGAGCATCAGCATCTCCCGGAACCGCTCGTCGAGCGGGTGCTCGCTCACGAGGCCGGTCAGCTTGCCGACCGCCTGCACGTGCGAACCGAGGTCGATCTCGGCCCTCATGAGCATCGCCTCGCCGGACAGCCGTTGTTCACCGAGCCTGTGCCGCTGGGAGTCCGCGTACGCGCCCCGGACTCCCGACAGGGCGGATCCCTGCCACAGCGCCAGGGCCGCACGTGCGTGCCCGGCCGCCTCCTTCGGGCTCCCCGCGTCGAGGGCGCGCTCCGTCCGGGTGAGCAGCTCCTGGAAGATCCCGAGGTCGAGTCCGTCCGGTGGCATGCGGAGCTGGTAACCGCGTCCCACGGACTGGATCGTGGAGGACGCGCCCTCCCCACCGGGGTCCAGTGCCCGGCGCAGCCGGTGCACATAGGTGCGCAACGTGCCCAGCGCCGAAGCGGGCGCCCGCGTGCCCCACACCGCGTCGATCAGTTCGCCGGCCGAGACCTGGGCACCGTCGGCCAGCAGGAGCGCGGCCAGCACCGCCCGCTGCTGGGGCGGTCCCAGGTCGACCTCGTCCGCACCCCGCCATGCCCTGACCGGCCCCAGGACGGCATAACGCAACTGGTCCTTCAATGGTCTTCCTTCTGGGCATCCCTGATGCCACGCCGTGTGCGGCGGGCCGCCCGCGCCGTGGCCGGCCCGCGCGAACCGCCTTACGTGCCGGTCGGTCGCCAGGTCCAGCTCGGCCGCTGGTAGGCGATCCCGAAGCCGTACCGCAGCATGTTCCGGTAGGAGGGGTTCGGGTCTTCCGGGGTCGAGGGCCCGGTCTCCACGACGAGCCACTCGCAGCCCGCCTCGCGGGCCGCCAGGGCCCGGGCGTGGATGAGGGCCCCCTGCGCCCCGAGGTTGCGCGCCTGCGGCAGGGTCCCTCCCGCGAAGAGGGAGGCCACCCGGCCGTGGATGCGGAGGTTGCCTCCCGCGACGATCTTCCCCCCGCCGTCCCTCACGCCGAAGGGACGCCATGAGGGATGCCCTGCCGTGGCGACGGCGGCGGGTGGGAAACACCGTCCGCCGATCCCCATCGCGGTGGCGACCGTACGTGCCCACTCCGCGGCGTGCTGCGGTCGTACGACCTCCACGGACAGGCCGCCACCCAGGCGGAGGGAGCGGCCGGCGGCGATGACGTCCTCCACCGGAGCGGCGAACTTGACCACTCCCGCGCCGCCCTGCAGCGCGAACTTCTCGGCGATCCGGTCCCAGTCCGCCGGCAGCACGGAGGGCGCGAACTGGAGAACGGCCAGGCCGGGCCGGTGAGCCGTGTAGAAGTCGAGCACGTCGGCGACGAGGCCCGCGGTGACGGGTGTCCCGAAGCCGAACCCGAGCGCCCTGCTCCAGCACCTGTCGGGGTCGTCACCGACCGACAGGCAGACGCCTCCGTGGAGCCGTGCCGCCGCCATGGCCAGGTCGACGCGGTCCTGGCCGGACACCAGACCCTCGAACTCGAACATCTCCTCCGCCTCCGCCGACTCCAGGAGGGGAAGGACGTCGCTCGGAAACCTCATGGAACCCCCGTGATGCGCCGCTCGCCCCGTGCCGCCCCCGCGCCCGCCCGGACCGTCCCGCGGTGCGCGGGGCCGCCCGGCGAGGGCGTGTCCGAGGGCAGGCCGAGGTGTCCGCGACCTGGGCGAAGTCTTCAGGCCCCAGTTTTCCCGGCCGTCGCGGTGATGAATAGAACGGACGTGCCATGTTCGCCTCGCCGTGCACACCTTTTGGCGTGGGGAGCTCCCCGGCCGCCTCACACGACGGTGGTGACGACCGCGTGACGGTCGCTCAGGAGCGGGATGACGCGCTCCAGGGCGAGGTCGCGGAAGTGGGGGCTGTCGCGGTGGGCCTGGAGGGCCGCCCGGTCCTCGTAGCGTTCGACCAGCACGATGTCCCCGTCGTCGGTCCCGTCCGGGTGGAAGACCTGGTAGCCCAGGCAGCCCGGTTCGTCCCGGGAGGCCCGTACCAGTGCCGTGAGCGTGGCGAGGACGGTGTCGCGGCTGCCGGGCGCGGGGTTCCACCGGGCGATCACGACGACCTGGCCCGGCTGGGCGTCGGTCAGCGGCCACGTCGCCTCGGGGGTGTCGTTCATCGGCTCGGTGCTCCCGTCGTCCGCGGCGTCGGTGGCGCGCACACCGGCCACCCAGGGGCATGGTGGCACCCGTCCACGGGGAGGCCGGTGCCCTGGGCGGCGTGTCCCCTCCCCTTCGCCCGGAGGCCGGACGGCTATTCGAGTCCGGCCAACCGCGAACCCGACCTGGCACGCCGGGGCCGGCCCGCCCGAAGCGGGCCGGCCCCGGACCCGGCTGCCTCAGACGGCGGCCCCGGCCGGCTGCCGGGGAGACTCACGCAGTGCGCTCTCACGCTTGGGCAGGGCGACGCAGGCCAGCGCGGTCAGCAGCGAGACCGCCGCGGTGAAGAGCGCGACGGGCCAGGAGGAACCGCCCAGTGACAGGAGGTAGGTGGCGACCATCGGGCCGAAGCCGCCACCGACCGCGGCGGCCAGGTGGTAGCAGAGGCTGCTTCCCGTGTAGCGGACCTCCCGCGCGAACAACTCCGCCACCTCGCCGGCGAGTACGCCGTACCCGGACCCGATGAAGACCATCGCCCCGCCCACCGCCACGTAGAGCAGGGCCGGCTCACGCGTCTGCATCAGCGCGAAGGCCGGGAACGCCCAGACGAGCAGCGCGGACGTCGAGATGACGGCCACCCGGCGAGCCGTGATGCGACGGGCCGCGAGGACGCCCCCGTAGATGAAGGCTCCCTGGACGACGGCCGCGATCAGGTTCGCGGGGAGCGCGATCGAGGCCGGCATGGACAGCGTCGTCGTGGCGTAGCTGAGGACGAACGAGGTGAGCAGGTAGTAGGTGAGGAAGACCCCGGAGAAGGCGAGCGTGCCGATGAGGACCTGCCGGGACCCGCTCCTGAGGACCTGGAAGAACGGCACCCGGGCCCGCTCCTGCCGCTCCGCCGCCGTGGCGTACTCGCGGGTCTCGGACACCTTCACGCGGATGTACAGGCCGACCGGGACGAGCAGCGCCGACGCCAGAAAGGGTATGCGCCATGCCCAGTCCCGGAGTTGCGCCGTCCCGACGGAGGTGCTCAGCACGGTGAAGACGGTCGTCGCGAGCAGCAGACCGCCGGGGCTCCCCAACTGTGCGAAGGAACCGTAGAGCGTCTTCTTCCGCTCGGGGGCGTTCTCCGTGGCGATGAGCACGGCCCCCGCCCATTCGCCGCCGACCGCGAGGCCCTGCACGAGCCGGAGGACGATGAGGAGGATCGGGGCCGCCACGCCGATGGCGGCGTAGGTGGGCAGCAGGCCGATGAGGAAGGTCGCGCTCCCCATCGCCAGGAGCGTCACCACGAGCGTGCTCTTCCTGCCGAAGCGGTCACCGAAGTGGCCGAACACGACGGCCCCCAGGGGACGTACGAAGAAGCCGACCGCCAGCGTCATGAACGACAGGAGTTTTCCGACCAGGGGGTCTTCCGAGGGGAAGAACACGTCGTTGAAGACCAGTGCCGTCGCGGTGCCGTAGATGAAGTAGTCGTACCACTCGATGGCCGTGCCCACGAACGAGGCGGCGGCTATGCGGAGCGGGGACGTGGTCGAGTGGGTCGCGCTGGTGCTCATGAGTCACCTCTCGTCGGTGGCGCCATCGTCAGTGAGCCGATCCGTAGCCGCCGCCACCGCCGGTGCGGACGGTGATCCTGTCTCCGCGGTTGAGGATCTCCTGGTACGTGCAGTCGAGGACCTCGACGCTGCCGTCGGCCCGCTCGATCGTGAAGTTGCCCGTGCCGCCCTGGTCGCCGCCCTTGATCCCGGCGGCTCCGACCGTGTGCCGGTCCGCGTACCCGGCGACCGAGACTCCGTCGGTGGTCGCCACGTAGGTGCGGCTGATGCCGCGTCCGCCGCTGTGGGCGCCGGCCCCACCGGAGCCGTCCACCAGCGCGTACTCCTCGATCCGAAAGTGGTCGAAGTCCGTCTCCAGGGCCTCGACGGGAGCGTTGGCGCAGTTGGAGATGGGGTTGTCCAGAGCGTCGGGCCCGTCGTGATCGGCGCACGCGCCCCAGCCGCCGCCGAGGATCTCCAGTGACACCTGGTAGCCGTCGGTGCCACGCTTGCTGACCGCGATCGCCGTGGTGGTGTCGAATCCGGTCGCCACGGCACGCTCGGGCAAGGCCTGTCCGAGCGCCCGGACGACCGCGTTGAAGACCCGGGAGGCCGGCGTCAGCCGCGCGCGTACGGCGGCCGGTGGCCGCGGATTGAGTACGGAGCCGTAGGGGGCCGACACGGTGATCGGACGGTTGCAGCCCTCGTTGAAGCCGATGTCGGGCGAGTCCAGCATGCATCGGACGGCCGACTGGACGGCTGAGACGGTCGACGCCATCGGGCAGTTGACATTGCCGAGGATCTGTTCGGAACTGCCGCCGAAGTCGACGGAGATCTCGGTGCCCGAGACGGTGACCTCGGCCTCCACCCGGGCCTGGCCGGCTCCCCACGGGGTGGCGTCGAACGTCTCCACGGCGCGGTAGACGCCGTCCGGGATGAGGCCGATGGCCGCACGGACCCGCTTCTCCGCGTAGTCCTTGACGTCCGTCATCGCCTGGAGCACCTCGTCCCGGCCGTGCCGTCGAACGAGATCGGTCAGCCGCCGCACCGCCGTGCCGCTCGCGGCGAACTGCGCCTGGAGGTCCCCGATCACCGCATCGGGGACCCGTACGTTGGCCGCGATGATCTGGCGGACGAAGCCGTTCGGATCGTCGAAGTCCCGCGAGACCGAGAAGCGGGAGAGCGGCAGCCGCAGCCCCTCCTGATACAGCTCCGTGGCGTGCGCCGAGAGTCCGGCGTGCGAGCCTCCGATGTCGACGTGATGCGCGGTCGAGGCACCGAAGCCGATGAGTTCCCCGTCGACGAAGACGGGGGTCAGCAGGTAGATGTCCTGGAGGTGCTGGCCACCGTGGTACGGATCGTTCATCAGCAGCGCGTCGTCCTCCGTCAGGTCCGCGAGGTCGATGCGCCGGGAGATCCCCTGCAGGGCGAGCGCGATGCCCGCGGTCATGATCGGTATGCACTCGGCCTGGGCCACGACCTCGCCCTTGGCGTCGGTCAGGGCCACGGAGAAGTCACGTGCCTCGCGGACGATGGACGAGATGGCCGAGCGGCGCAGGTTGACCGCCATCTCGCGGCCGATGGCATCCAGACCGGTCTTGATGACGCTCAGCTGGCTGGGGGCGAGATGCATGGTCAGTTCCGTTCCAGGAGGAGGTTGGTGTGGGCGTCCACGGATGCCGACCAGCCCGTCGGGACGAACGTCGTGGAGGTGCCGTCCTCGATGACGGCAGGGCCGATCTGCCTGCCGCCGACCGGCAGGCTGCGCCGGGAGCGGAAGACGGCGTCCACGACGGCGCCGTTCTCGGTGACCGGGTGGGTGCTGACGGGCAGCTCCGCGTCGATGTCCACCCGGGGCAGCACCAGTGGCGGCCGCGGTCGGGTCACGGTGAGCCGCACCGTGACCACCTGGACGGGACGGTCGCTCTCCGCGTGGCCGTACCGGCGGGCGTGCACCTTGTGGAAGTGCCCCACCAGCCCGTCGACCGTCGTCGAGGGCCCGTCGGGCAGGTCGACCGGTACCTCGAAGCCCTGCCCGCCGTACCGCATGTCGGCGGCGAAGGAGAAGCCCGCGTCGTCCAGGGCGACACCCTGGGCCCCGAGCTGCTCCTCGGCCGTGGCGCGCAGACCGTCCATCACCGGCCGCAGGCATTCCTCCCCCAGTGCGGCCGCGTCGCTCAGGTACGTCTGGGAGAACTCCCTGCGGAATCCCGCCGTCAGCAGGCCGTAGGCCGACGCCAGGCCGGCGTGCGGCGGAACGATCACCCGCGTCATCCCCAGGTCCTCGGCCACGGTGGCGGCGTGCAGCGGTCCCGCACCGCCGTAGGCGACTAGGGTGTAGGACTTGACGTCGTGACCGCGCTCGGTCGTGGTGACCCGGATGGCTCCGGCCATCGCCACGCTCGTCAGCAGGTAGACGTCCTCGGCGATCTGCTCCACCGTCCGGCCCAGCCGCTCCGCCAGGGGAGCGAGGGCCCCCCGGGCGGCCGAGGTGTGCAGGGTGTGGCGTCCGCCGAGGAAGGTCTCGGGGCGGAGCAGCCCCCGCACCGCGTTGGCGTCGGTGACGGTGGGCCGGGTGCCGCCCCTGCCGTAGCACACCGGTCCCGGGTCGGCACCGGCCGATCGGGGGCCGACCGTCAGCAGACCACCGCTGTCGACGTCCACCAGGCTGCCGCCGCCCGCTCCGACGGCTGTGATGTCGACCATCGGCACCCTGACCGGAAGCCCGTCGGCGAGCACCTCGGTGGTGAGTTCCGTCCGTCCCTCGTGGACGACGGCGACGTCCGTGCTGGTGCCGCCCATGTCCATGGTCACGATGTTGCGGACGCCGGCGTTCTCGGCGACGGCTATGGCGCCGGCCACGCCGGCCGCCGGCCCGGACCGCAGCATGCTCAGCGGGGCCGACGCCGCCGCGCGGGCCGGGACCATGCCGCCGTTCGACTGCATGACGTGCAGCTCGGCGACGCCGCCTTCGTGGGCCGAAGCTTCCAGATCCGCCAGGTAGCGCTGGATGCGGGGGCGCAGGAACGCGTCGATCGTCGTGGTCGTGGTGCGCTCGTACTCTCGGAACTCACGTGCGCAGGAGCTGGAGAGGGACACCACCAGGCCGGGGAACTCCGCCGCGGCCAGCTCCGCGATCCGCTCCTCGTGCGCCGGTTCGGCGTAGGAGTGCAGCAGGCTGACCGCGACCGCGTCGGCCCCGCGTTCCGTGAGGTCCGCGAGCGCGGCACGCACGCTGTCCTCGTCGAGCGGCTGGAGAACGGCACCGGAGCGGTCGAGGCGCTCCGACACCTCCGCGACCAGTTCGCGGGGCACCAGCGGGGCCGGCTTGCGGTAGGCGAGGTCGTACATGCTGGAACGGTCCTGGCGCTGCAGCTCCAGCAGGTCGCGGAAGCCCCGGGTCACGATGAGCCCGACCCGTGCGCCCTTCCGTTCGATCAGCGCGTTGGTCGCGACGGTCGATCCGTGGAGGAGCACCGCGTGGTCACGCAGGGCGGGATCGAGGTTCCGCAGACCGGTGGTCACCGCCCGGTCAGGATGGGAGGGGGTGGAGAAGACCTTGTCGGTCGCGCGGAGGACCCCGTTGTCGTCCAGCACCACGAGATCGGTAAATGTGCCGCCGCATTCGACGCCGATGCGCATGTTGTGTCCTCGCTGATGGTTGAGGTCAGTAACTGGGCGGTGCTATCGCCCACAAGACCGTGGCTGTTGCGTTTCCGACCTCTCGGACGCGATGGGGTTCGCTGCTCGAGTAGGTGATCGAATCGAGTGCGGACAACCGGTGGACGGCCTCGGCGACCGTCACCTCGACTTCGCCGGAGATCACGAGCAGCAGTTCCTCCGAGTCGCCGTGGCTGTACGGTTCGACGCCTGTCGAGCCGCCCGCCTCGAAAACCCCGATGAAGGCTTCGAGGTGGTTGAAGTGCTTCGGGGTGAGCCGGAGCTTGCGCCCGTCGACCCCGAAGGAGAATCCCTGCTGATCGGTGAATCTGGTGACCGCCGGCCTGTTGTCCCAGGAAGCGGTGAAGAGATCACCCACCTCGAGCCCCAGCACCTTCGCGATCTTCTGCAAGGTCGCGATGCTTCCCGAGTGGACGCCCCGCTCGAGCTGTGACACGAAGCCTTCCGACAGGCCGGCCGCTTCCGCCACGTTCCGCAGCGTCAGCCGGAGAGCCAGCCGCCGTTGCCTGAGCCGAGCACCGATGTGATCGGCCTCCATGTCCTGCTTGGCGGTCGATGACTCCGGGGACTTGACCATGACCCTCCGATCGTTGAGGTGAAATTACATACGACTGAGCCCGTGCACAAGAGCCTTGTGGAATTGCCTCAGATCTCTGAGGTGAGCTCAAGGTGCGCCCACCGCCGCGAGGTTGGCGCTGGTCAGCGGTTTCGCCGACGAGTCGGTCGTCGATCCACGGCGACGCCAGGATGGCACGCGGGTTCTATCGACCGACGGTGCGCTCGGGGATAGTGGGAGCGGCTGTCGCCGGCGGGTCGGCCCTGCCCTGCCCCGGACGTGATGCGGCCGTTCGGACGGGGTGGATTCCCGGGTCGGGACGGGCGCCGGCGGGGAAAGGCCGTGCGGGCGCCGGCACCTCGGTCCGGTGCGCCTCGTCGTCGCCTGCCGCGCGTGCGGCCGGCCGCGGCTTGCGCTTCCGGATCGCGCGGTGAAGCCCTCTCACCCCCCGGATGTTGGAAGGATTCGATGGCAGCCTCTCCTGACGAGCCGACGGCTGCGGACGACGAGGCGGGGGCCGTGCGCCGCCGCGGCCCGTCGCCGTTGCCCCGGCGGACGCGGAGGACGAACGCGATCGCCGAGGCCGACGCCACCCGGAGCCAGGACCCCCCGGACTGGACCACGCACAGGACCGAGACGCTGCGCGCCAGGCAGGCCGCCGCCCTTCCGGTCGAACCCGAGGACACGTCCGGAGGGTCGCCGTCCGGCTATGCGGACGGATTCGCGGCCGGGCTCGCCTTCGCCTCGTACCCCGAGGTGCCCGTGGCCGAGGGCGGTCCGACGCCCGGAGCTGAACCGCACGGGGGCGCCGGCCGGGAGGGGACCGCGCTCGCGGCCCCCCGTACCCGCGGGCCCCGGCGGCTGCTGCTGGCGGGCGCCTGCCTGGTGGCCGGCCTGCTGCTGTGCGTCCCCTTCCTGTTGCGGGGTTCGGACCCCGGCGAGGGCGGTTCGGCGGCCGCTCCCCGCCCCGGCTCCGTGCCGGGCACCGGGTCCTCCTCGGTCGGCACCGTCCCGGCGAGCCCGCTCGACGTGACGCGCCCGTCCCCGGGACGGGCTCCGGGGCAGTCGTCCGCGGGCGATGCCGAGAGCGAACTCCCGCCGTCCCCTCGGGATCCCGAACCCGGTGAGGCCGCCCCCGGGGCGGAGAGCGGCGAGGTTCCCGTTTCCGCGAGACCCTCCTCCTCCGAGGTGGCTCCAGGTGTGGCGATACGCAGTCACGCTTCCCGAAGGTGCATCGACGGCGGCCCCGTGGAGGGCGCGCCGCTGAGGCTCCGGGACTGCACGGTCAGCGCCGGACAGTCATGGCGGATCGTGCCGGAGGACAGGAGCATCAGGATCTCGGGCACGTGCATGGACGTCGCGGGCGGATCAACGGCCGACGGTGCGGCCGTCCGACTGGCCGACTGCAGCGGCGCCGCCTCCCAGAGGTTCCGGCTCAACCCCGCCCACGACCTGGTCAACCTCCAGGCCCACAAGTGCGTGGAGGCCACGGACCCGTACGGAGGCAACGGCACGGCGCTGCGGCTGTGGACCTGCACGGGCGCGGACAACCAGAAGTGGAGTTCGGGCTGATCCCTCGGCCCGCGGGTCACGCGGAGGGGGAGGGGGGCAGCGGCACGCATGATCAATGGAATTGTCTCCCTCGTTCAATGAAGTCCAGGTGGGAGGCACTACGTTTGAAAGTGGCACCCCGCGTGCCGCTTCCACGTGTCCGGCCCCTCGTACGGCCGTCGGCCCCCGGCATTCTTCGTGGCGACGAAGCCGCCGCAGGTGTCCGGGGGACGCGTGAAATTCCGCTCCCGTGCCGCATCGCATGACGACCGGGTGCTTTTCGTCCCCCGCGCGTATTCCTGACGTGCTGAAAGTCTGAGGAGAATGCAGTGTCCGAACAGCGGACCGACGGCCCGGCACGGCCACCGGTGGTGACCACCACCCGCGCGGTCGCCGGTGTCTGCCTCGTCATCCCCTTCGTCGCCATGCTCTGGGTCGGCTCGTACGCGAAGCTGACGCCGGAGTTCATCGGCATCCCGTTCTTC
>NZ_JBEXSX010000107.1:0-18967 GCF_040613835.1 Streptomyces sp. NPDC006207
AGATACGACAAGCGCGGCTACGTCTACCTCGGCACCGCCACCGCAGCAGCACTCGCCATCTGGCTCCGCACATGATCGCCCGGACAAGTCCTAGCTGCCGCCGGCCCCCGGCTGCGGCCGGGACCGGATCACGGTGAAGACGGCGCCCTCGGGGTCCGCCACGGTGGCCAGCCGGCCGTACTCGGAGTCGCGCGGCGTGCGGATGACCGTCCCGCCCAGGTCCGTCACCTGGCGGGCGGCGGCGTCGGTGTCGGCGACCTCGAAGTACGTCATCCAGTGCGCCCCGCGGTCGCGCGGCAGGGCCCGGCCGACGCCGTGGATCCCGCCGACCGGACGGCCGGCGAGGTGGAGCGTGAGGTAGTCGAAGTCGGTGGAGACGACCGCGTCGGTCTCCAGCCCGAAGACCACCGAGTAGAACTTGCCGACCAGCGAGGTCTCCCGGGTGACCAGCTCGTTCCAGACCGGCGCGCCCGGTACCCCGAAGACCTCGGTCCCGCGGTGGTGCCGGGCCTGCCACACCCCGAACACCGCGCCCATCGGGTCCGAGGCGACGGCCAGCCGTCCCGCGTCGTCCGCGTCCAGCGGGCCGACGCCCACCGTGCCGCCGCAGATCCGGATCAGCTCGGCGGTCTTGTCGGCGTCGTCCGTGGCGAAGTAGGTCGTCCAGGCGATCGGCAGGTGCCGGTCCCTGGGCAGCTCGCCGATGCCTGCCACGCTCTTCCCGTCCAGCGTGGCGCGCACGTACAGGCCCAGGGAATGCGGACCGGGGTGGAACTCCCAGCCGAACAGATGGCTGTAGAACTCCTGCGTGGCCTCGACGCTGTGAGCCAGCAGGCTGACCCAGCACGGGGTGCCGTGCGGGTGGCGGTTCCCTACCTCGGTCATCAATTCTCTCCTGGGGAGCAACGCTCGGGCTTGCAGGGGACGTGCCACAGCGATGCTCGCACCACCGGGTGTGCCGAGGACCGGGGCCGCGCCGCAGGTTTCCCGCGCCGGGTGACCACAATGGGCTTATGCATCCTGTCATTACCGTAACCGAATTGGCCGCGCTGCCGAAGGGCGTCCCGGGAGGCGCCGCCCTTCTGGACGTCCGCTGGCAACTGGGCGGGCCGCCCGGCCGTCCCGCGTACGAGGCCGGTCACCTGCCCGGCGCGCACTACGTCGACCTCGACACCGAACTCGCCGGACCGCCCGGGGCGGCGGGCCGCCATCCCCTCCCGGACCTCGCGGTGTTCACCGCCGCCATGCGCCGCGCGGGCGTCGGCCCGGACCGCGACGTCGTGGTCTACGACGGCGGTCCCGGCTGGGGCGCCGCCCGCGCGTGGTGGCTGCTGCGGTGGGCCGGGCACGAGCGGGTCCGCGTCCTGGACGGCGGGCTCGCGGCGTGGACCGCGGCGGGACTGCCCCTCGAGGCGGACGTCCCCGCCGACGAGGAGGGCGAGTTCACCGCGGCGCCGGGCGCGCTCCCCGTGCTCACCGCCGACGACGCGGCGGCACTGGCCCGCCGCGGCGTCCTCCTGGACGCCCGCGCGCCGGAGCGCTACCGGGGCGACACCGAGCCCATCGACCCAGTCGCCGGTCACATCCCCGGCGCGGTCAACGCCCCGACCACGGAGAACGTCGCCGCGGACACCGGAGTCTTCCTCGCCGCCGACGAACTGGCGGCGCGCTTCGGCAAGGCCGGCGCCATGCCCGGCGCCGAGGTCGGCGTCTACTGCGGCTCGGGCGTCTCCGGCGCCCACGAGGTGCTGGCCCTGGCGGTCGCCGGCATCCCCGCGGCGCTCTACGTCGGCTCCTGGAGCGAGTGGTCCACGGCGGGCCGGGACGTCGCGACCGGGCCGCAACCGGGCTGACAGGGCGCCGGCGGCTGGAGGCCGGCCCATACGGAGGACCGCACCGGGGCACCCCCTGAGGGGCGGCGTGCCCCGGTCAGTCCTGCTTCTTGCGCCGGCTCCCGAAGACGATCTCGTCCCAGCTCGGCACCGTCGCCCGCCGCCCCGGACGGACCCCGTCCGCCTCGGCCTGGCGGTCGGTGGAGCCGACCAGCCGGTCGCGGTGGGCGCCGACCGAACGCGGCATCAGGACGTCGGCGTACGCGGAGCCCGCGCCCGCACTCGCGGCGGGGGCCGGCGGCGCCTCCTCCTCCGCCCCGGGCGTGTCGGGACCGTCCTCCGCGACCGTGGCCGCGGCCGGCGTGTCGGGCGTGACGGAGGGCGGCCCCGCCTGGGCCGGCACCACCATGTCGCCGCGGAAGCTGGGGACCGCCTCCAGGAGGCTGGTCAGGGAGTCGCGCTCCTCCTCCGCCCGCTCCTCGGCGGTGCGTTCCGCCCGCTCGGCGCGGTCGGGCCGCTCCAGCGCACGGTCGCGCGGGAGCCGCGCGATCCGCGGCACGAAGGGGTAGCTCGGCTCCTGTGCGGCCTCCTGGGTCGTCTCCCCGATGAGCGCGCGCGCCTCGTCGTCCACGGCCTGGACGAGCCGGCGCGGCGGGTCGTACGTCCAGCTCGCGGAGTGCGGCTCACCGGCCACCCGGTAGACGAGGAGCACCTCCCAGGTGCCGTCGTCACGCCGCCAGGAGTCCCACAGGACGCTGTCCTTCTCGGCGCCGCGCAGCAGCAGCCGCTCCGCGACGGCCTCACCGAGCTGCGGACCGGTGCTCTCGCCCTGACGCCGCACCGCGGTTTTGCGGGCCCGCTCGGCCATGAAGGCGCGCTCCGCCAGCACGGGGCCCTCGAAGCGCCGGACGCGCTCCACCGGGATCCCGGCGAGCTGCGCGACCTCCTCGGCGGTGGCACCGGCTCGTATCCGCGCCTGGATGTCGCGCGGGCGCAGATGGCTCTCGACCTCGATCTCGATCTGGCCCAGCCGCGCCCGGTCGTTGCGGATGGCGGCACGCAGACGTTCGTCGATCGGAAGCGTGTACTCCGTGCTGTCGGCAGCCTTGAGCACCAGCCGTGTGCCGTCGTTGCTGACGGCCACGACACGCAGTTCGGGCACGGTTACCTCCCGGGTGGTGCCTGCCGACGTCACGTGCGTCGCTGCTCCCGATGGACGAGTGTGACCTGCCCGGGTGCAGCCTGCCACAACCTTGCTGAGTTTCCCGGCGTGTCGGGCATGTGCCGTGACTCGCCGTTATGGCACGGTTACCTATTTGCAACGCTGAGTGACCAAACGAACCACCCGGCGTCAAGTGTCTCCGGTTCGATCGACGGCACCCCGGGACGAGTGCGCCGTCTCCCCCCGGAGCCAGGATTTGTCACAGTACTCCATTTGGGCCACGTCGGTGGGGCGCCGCGCCGTCGAACTTCGCGCGCGCCAAGGGAGTTGGGTCGGGATCTTCACAAAAACCACACAAGTGGAACTATTCGCCGAGCGCCCGCCGCAGGTAGTCGTTGCGGAACAGCCGGTCCGGGTCCAGCCGGTCGCGCAGGGCGGTGAACTCGGCGAAGCGCGGGTAGGCCTTGGCGAAGTAGTCCGCGTCCCGGGTGTGGATCTTGCCCCAGTGGGGGCGCCCCTGATGGGCGGTCATGATCTGCTCGACCGCCGTGAAGTACTCCTGGTACCGGCTGCCGCGGTACATGTGCACCGCGACGTACGCGGTGTCCCGGCCGGAGGCCGTCGACAGCGCGATGTCGTCCGCCGGGGCGACCCGCACCTCCACGGGGAAGCTGATCCTGAACCGCGAGGACTCGACCATGGACTTCAGTTCGCGCAGCACCTCCACCGCGGCCTCGCGCGGCACCGCGTACTCCATCTCCACGAAACGCACACGACGTGGATGGGTGAACACCTTGTACGGGATGTCGGTGTAGGCGCGGGCCGACAGGGCCCGGCTGGAGACCTGGGCGATGCCCGGGATGAGCGCGGGCGCCGCCCGGCCCACGGCGCAGGCCGCCTGGAAGACCCCGTTGGACAGGAACTCGTCGTCGATCCAGCCGCGCACGCCCGGGACCGGGGCGGCGGGCCCCTGGCTGCGGTTGTTCCGCTTGGTGTTGCAGCCGTCGGTGTGCGGGAACCAGTAGAACTCGAAGTGCTCGTTCTCCTCGACCAGTTGGTCGAACTCGGAGACCACCCGGTCGAAGCGCATGGGCTCCTCGCGCGCGGCGAGCAGGAAGAGCGGTTCGACCGCGAAGGTGAGCGCGCTGACCACGCCGAGCGCGCCCAGTCCGATCCGGGCGGCGGCGAAGACCTCGGCGTTCTCCTCCGCCGAGCAGGTGAGCACCGAACCGTCGGCGAGCACCAGTTCCAGCGCCTTGACCTGGGCGGCTATGGAGCCCGAGTCGCGGCCCGTGCCGTGGGTTCCGGTGCTGGTCGCGCCGGCCACGGTCTGTTCCATGATGTCGCCCATGTTCGTGAGGGACAGGCCCTCGGCGGCGAGCAGCGCGTTGAGGTGCTTGAGCTGGACGCCCGCCTCCACCGTGACCGTGCCGGCCTCGCGGTCGACGCCCCGCACCGCGGTCATCCGCTCGGGCCGGATCAGGACGCCCGAGGTCGCCGCCGTCGAGGTGAAGGAGTGCCCGGTGCCGACCGCCTTGGCCGGGAGCCCGTCCGCCGCCGCCTTGCGGAGCACGGCCGCCAGTTCGTCCACCGAGGCGGGTGACGCGGTCCGCGCGGGCAGGGCCCGCACGTTCCCCGCCCAGTTACGCCATGTGGCCTTCCCGGCGGTCCTGTTCGTCGTAGCCATGCGCACGCGTCCCCTCCAGCTCAGGCGCCGGCTCCAGCCGGCGGTACCCCAGGAAGGCCGCCACCACGGCGAGCGCCGCGGCGGAGGCGGGCACCGCGAACGCGGCCCGGGCCCCCGCCGCGTCGATCACCCACCCGGCCAGAGAGGCGCCGAGCGCCACACCGACCGCGAGCCCCGTGCTCGTCCACGTCATGCCCTCGGTCAGCTTCGCGCGCGGTACCAACTGCTCGACGAGCGCCATGGTGGTGACCATCGTCGGTGCGATGGACAGGCCCGCGACGAACAGCGCCACGGCCAGGAACGTCAAGTTCCCGACCAGTAGTGGCGGGATCATACTCACGGCCATGGCCGCCACGCCCAGGAGGAAGCGGCGGGAAGCCGTTCCCGCCGGCTTCATCAGGCCGAAAAGCACCCCCGCGAGGCAGGAACCCGCCGCGTACACCGCGAGCACCACGCTGGCCGCGGCCTTGTGGCCCTGCTCCTCGGCGAAGGCCACGGTGTTGACGTCCACGGCACCGAAGAGCGCCCCGGTCGCGACGAAGGTCAGCACGAGCACCTGCAGCCCGCGGGAGCGCAGCGCGGAGCCGGGGGTGTGCTGTTCGCGAGGGTGGGGCGGCGGTTCGGTGGCGCGCTGCGCGCTCAGCAGCCACACCCCGGCGGCCAGGAAGAGCACGGCCAGCAGCGGCCCCGCCTCCGGGAACCAGATCGTGCACAGCCCGATCGACAGGATCGGGCCCACGATGAAGCAGACCTCGTCGACGACGGACTCGAAGGAGTAGGCGGTGTGCAGCAGCGCGGGCGACCCCCGGTGGATCATGGCCCACCGTGCCCGCACCATGGCGCCCAGGCTCGGGGTCGTCCCCGCCGGCGCGACGCAGACGAAGAGCGCCCAGTCCGGAGCCCCGGTCCGAACGCACACCAGCAGGCCCGCCACCGCCAGCACCGTCACCCCGGCCGCCGGGCGCAGCACCCTGCGCTGGCCGTACCGGTCGACCAGGCGGGAGACCTGCGGACCCAGCGCCGCCCCGGCCAGTGCCAGGGTGGCCGCCAGGGCGCCCGCGATCCCGTAGCGGCCGGTGACCTGGGACATCATCGTCACGATGCCGATGCCGAGCATGGACAGCGGCATCCGGCCGATGAAGCCCGCCGCCGAGAAACCCCTGGTCCCCGGAGTGGAGAAGATCGCGCGATAGGGACTGGGCACAGGGCGCTCCAACGGCTTCGTCGCCGATGTTCGGGGGCTGAGGTGGGGGCCGGAGTAAGGAATGTGACTGCCTCACACAGCTTACAAAGGGAGCGCAAGCGAATTTTCCCGTTCTTCGGCCGTCACCGCCGGGTGGCAGGATCGGAACATGTCCGATCACACCGAGGCCGGCACCGCCACTCCGTACGACGCACTGCTCCTGCTGTCCTTCGGGGGGCCCGAGGGGCCCGACGACGTCGTCCCCTTCCTGGAGAACGTCACGCGCGGCCGTGGCATCCCCCGCGAGCGCCTGAAGGAGGTGGGGCAGCACTACTTCCTCTTCGGCGGGGTCAGCCCCATCAACGCGCAGAACCGCGAGCTTCTGGAGGCGCTGCGCAAGGACTTCGCCGAGCACGGCCTCGACCTGCCCGTGTACTGGGGCAACCGCAACTGGTCGCCCTACCTCACCGACACGCTGCGCGAGCTGGCCGGGGACGGCCACCGCAGGGTCCTGGTCCTGGCCACCAGCGCGTACGCCTCCTACTCCGGCTGCCGGCAGTACCGCGAGAACCTCGCCGACTCCCTGGCCGCCCTCGAGGCCGAAGGACACCCCGTCCCCCGCGTGGACAAGCTGCGGCACTACTTCAACCACCCCGGCTTCGTCCGGCCCATGACCGACGCGGTGCTGACCGCCCTCGCCACGCTGCCCGAGGACGTCCGGGACGGGGCGCACCTGGCGTTCACCACCCACTCGATCCCCACCGCGGCCGCCGACACCTCGGGCCGGCCCGAGGCGCACACCGAGGACGGAGCCGGCGGCGCCTACGTCGCCCAGCACCTGGACACCGCCCGGGTGATCGCCAACGCCGTCCGCGAGGCCACCGGCACCGACCGCCCGTGGAAGCTGGTCTACCAGTCCCGCAGCGGCGCCCCCCACATCCCGTGGCTGGAGCCCGACATCTGCGACCACCTGGAGGAGCTGCACGCCTCCGGCGCACCCGCCGCGGTCATGGTGCCGATCGGCTTCGTCTCCGACCACATGGAGGTCAAGTACGACCTCGACACCGAGGCGACCGCCAAGGCCGCGGAACTGGGCCTGCCCGTCGCCCGCGCCGCCACCGTGGGAGCGGACCCGCGCTTCGCGGCCGCCGTGCGCGAGCTGGTGCTGGAGCGCGCCGCCACCGAGCGGGGCCTGACCCCCGAGCGGTGCGCGCTGGGCGCGCTCGGGCCCAGCCACGACGTGTGCCCCGTGGGCTGCTGCCCGGCGCGCAGCCCGCGGCCCGCTGCCGCGGGCGCCGAGTGACCGACGTACCCGAACGCACGAGGAGTACCGTGAACGACCACCTCAAGGACGAACTCCTGGCCGTGGCCCTCGAGGCCGCCCGCAGGGCGGGCGAGCTGCTGCGCGACGGCCGCCCGGCCGACCTCGGTGTGGCCGCCACCAAGAGCAGCCCGATCGACGTCGTCACCGAGATGGACATCGCCGCGGAGAAGCTGATCGCCTCCTTCGTCATCGAGCGCCGTCCGGACGACGGGCTCCTGGGCGAGGAGGGCGCCAGCACCCCGGGCACCAGCGGGGTCCGGTGGGTGATCGACCCGCTGGACGGGACCGTGAACTACCTGTACGGCCTGCCGTCGTGGGCCGTGAGCATCGCGGCCGAGCGGGACGGCGAGACGCTCGTCGGGGTCGTCGAGGCCCCGATGCGCGGCGAGAGCTACCGCGCGGTGCTGGGCCGGGGCGCGTGGGTGGGTGACCGGCCGGCGGCCGTGCGCCCGGCGCCGCCGATGGACCAGGCGCTGATCGGCACCGGCTTCGGCTACCTGCAGGAGCGGCGCGAGGGCCAGGCGAGGGTGCTCCGCGAGCTGGTGCCGCAGGTGCGGGACATACGCCGCGGCGGATCCGCCGCCATCGACCTGTGCGACGTGGGCTGCGGCCGCCTCAACGGCTACTACGAGCGCGGGCTGAACCCGTGGGACTACACGGCGGGTGCGCTGTTCGCCCGCGAGGCCGGTGCCCTGACCGGCGGCCGCCCCGGGGTGCCGGAGTCCACGGAGCTGACCGTGGCGGCCCCGCCGGGACTGTTCGAGCCCCTGCAGCGCCGGCTCGACGAACTCGGCGCCTGGCACGACTGAGGGCCGCTGACGCCCCCCGTGACGGCCGGCCGCGCCGTGCGGAACCGGCGGCGGGCACGCGAACGCCCCGGCACCTGTCCAGGTGTCCGGGGCGCGGCGTTCGGCTGTGCCGCCCTGGGCGATCTCAGGCGATCTTGGGCAGCACCTGGACGCCGTGCTCAGCGGCGAGGCGGCGCAGGTCGGCCAGTTCGGCCTCCTCGACCTCGGCCAGGAACTCGTCCCCGTCCTCGCGGGCGCGCAGAAGGTCCGATTCGGTGCTGTGTATGCGCTGCAGGATTCCAGTGGTGAATGCGTCCATCAGGTGGCGCCCCCTCGTCGTCGTGGGTTGACACAGGGATATTCGGGGTCGTGCGATGTGCGGGGTCGTTCGTTCACAGGTCTTGTCCGGGGACCCCTCGGATCACACAGCGGCTACTGCCACGGGAGTTGCGGACGCCCTGGGGGCGTGATCGGGGGTGTGCAGTCGTCCTCCCCAGGCCCGCCGGAGGGGAAACCTCCGGGACGCGAAGAATTGGGCGCCAACTGCTCTTACCCCTGTTTTACGGCCTCCCGGTGCAGGATGGAGGGGCGTTCAGCCTGCGCACGCGGGCTGTGCACGGCTCTTTGAGAAGTGCCTAGGGAAGGAACAGCGCCTTGCGCGTACTGGTCGTCGAGGACGAGCAACTGCTCGCCGATGCGGTAGCCACCGGACTACGCCGTGAGGCCATGGCCGTCGACGTCGTCTACGACGGCGGCGCCGCCCTGGAGCGGATCGGGGTCAACGACTACGACGTCGTCGTCCTCGACCGCGACCTGCCGGTCGTCCACGGGGACGACGTGTGCCGCAAGCTCGTGGAGCTGGGCCTGCCGACCCGTGTCCTGATGCTGACCGCCGCGGGCGACGTCAGCGACCGCGTGGAGGGGCTGGAGCTGGGCGCGGACGACTACCTCCCCAAGCCCTTCGCCTTCACCGAGCTGACCGCCCGCGTGCGGGCCCTCGGGCGCCGTACGACGGCGCCGCTGCCGCCGGTGCTGGAGCGTTCCGGGATCAAGCTCGACCCCAACCGCCGCGAGGTGACCCGGGAGGGCCGGCAGGTCCACCTGGCCCCCAAGGAGTTCGCGGTGCTGGAGGTGCTGCTGCGCAGCGAGGGGGCCGTGGTCTCCGCGGAGCAGTTGCTGGAGAAGGCCTGGGACGAGAACACCGACCCCTTCACCAACGTCGTGCGCGTCACCGTCATGACGCTGCGCCGCAAGCTCGGGGAGCCCGCGGTGATCGTCACCGTGCCCGGCTCCGGTTACCGGATCTGATCCGCCGTGCCCGCGCCCTCGTCCTCGCCGACGACCCCGCCCGCGTCGCAGGCCATCCCGCCCAAGCCCACCTGGGACCCGAAGCCGGCCGCCCGCCCCATGCCGCTGCTGCGCCCCACGATTCGGATAAGGCTCACCCTGCTCTACGGCGGCATGTTCCTGATCGCCGGGGTGATACTGCTGTGGATCATCTACCTGCTGGCGGCCCAGGCCATCCGCCAGGGCACCGAGGCGCAGTTCCACGTCGAGGCCGGCCGGCTGTCGCTCACCGGGCTGTGTCCCGAGCTGCCCACCGGCCCGACCAACCCCGACGCCTTCAACAAGGCCTACGTCCACTGCCTGGCGGTGCAGCGCGAGACCGCCCTGAACGTCCTGCTCAAGCGCTCGCTGTTCGCGCTCGTCGGTCTCGCCGTGCTCGCCTTCGCCTTCGGCTACCTGCTGGCCGGCCGTGTGCTGGCGCCGCTCGGCCGGATCACCCGCACCGCGCGCGGCGTGGTGAGCTCCGACCTGACCCAGCGGATCCACCTGACCGGCCCGGACGACGAGCTCAAGGAGCTGGCGGACACCTTCGACGACATGCTGGAGCGCCTGGAGCGGTCCTTCGACGCCCAGCGGCGCTTCGTCGCCAACGCCTCCCACGAGCTGAGAACGCCGCTGGCGATCACCCGCACGCTGCTGGAGGTCCAGCTCGCCGACCCCAACGCCTCCCCGGACATGGCACAGCTGGGGAAGAACCTGCTCGTCACCAACACGCGCAGCGAGCAACTGGTGGAGGGCCTGCTGCTGCTCGCCCGCAGCGACAACGAGATCGTCGACCGCAAACCGGTGGACCTCGCCGAGGCCGCCACCCAGGCGCTGGAGCAGACCCGCAGCGAGGCCGACGCCAAGGGCGTGGAGCTGCGTGCCGCGCTGGGCGAGGCGGTCGTCCAGGGCAACGGGGTCCTGCTGGAGCGCATCGCGCTGAACCTGGTGCAGAACGCCGTCCGGTACAACGTCGCGGACGAGGGCTGGGTGGAGGTCACCACGGGCGTCGAGGCGGGCTCCGCGGTCCTGGCGGTCGTCAACACCGGGCCCGTCGTCCCCGCGTACGAGATCGACAACCTGTTCGAACCCTTCCGCCGGCTGGGCAACGAGCGCACGGGCAGTGACAAGGGCGTCGGTCTCGGGCTCTCCATCGCCAAGTCCGTCGCCCGGGCCCACGGCGGCACGATCAGCGCGGTCCCGCGCGAGGGAGGTGGCCTGGTCATGCGGGTTGTCATCCCCGTGTGACCCGTCACACGACACCCCCGGAGACGTGTTCGCTTTGCGCTGAATTTTGCGGTCTGCGCGCCTCGGGGGCATGCTGTGAGCGATCACACATACGATTCCGGTCGCGGGTACTCTCCGTGATGGCGACCTCCGGGAAAAGACCGGAAAAATCCATGTTTCCGCAGGTCATGATCACGGGAAGTACACGTGGAGGCGCGAGCAAGGTGCGACAAGCGGGCCGTTTCCGGTCATGACCGGCAGCGGATGCGATCACCTCTTCGGGGGTGCGTTTGGGTGTCGATTGAGTAACGGCACTTGATGTAAGGCAAAATCTCCGCTTCGGGCCGGGCACAAGACCGGCCTCCCGTGCGTTACGTGCGCTGGAGACACCGCAGACACCCAGAGGGGGAGAGCGATACATGGCTACTGATTACGACACCCCACGCAAGACCGACGATGATGTCAACGAGGACAGCATCGAGGAACTCAAGGCCAGGCGGAACGACAAGTCGACCTCGACGGTCGACGTCGACGAGTTCGACCAGGCCGAGTCCCTCGAGCTGCCCGGAGCCGACCTCTCCAATGAGGAGCTGTCGGTCCGGGTGCTGCCCCGGCAGGCGGACGAGTTCACCTGCATGAGCTGCTTCCTCGTGCACCACCGCAGCCAGCTGGCGACGGAGAAGAACGGCAACCCGATCTGCCGCGACTGCGCGGCCTGACGGAGAGCCGGACCGTGGCGAGCGACGACGAGCGGGGCCATGAGGCCTCGCTCGCGGGCGCAACGGAGGGGCCGGCGGGCGATCTCGTCCCGTTCCGTCCCCCCGGCCGTGCTGCACGGGCACGGGCACGCGCCAAGGCGGCGCTGAACACCTTCGTCGACGGGCTCGTCGAGACGGCCCCGAGGGTCCCCGTCAGGGACCTGGAGACGCTTCGCCGCCAGTTCCCCGGGCTCGGGCCCGAGGAACTGGCCGACAAGCTGGTGAACGCCGCCACGATGGGCACCGCGACGGTCGGCGCCGGCATCGGCGCCGCCGCCATGCTGCCCACCCCGCCGGCCATGCCGGCGGAGCTGGCCTCGGAGACCCTCGGCGTCGCCCTGGTCGAGTACAAGCTCATCGCCGAGCTGCACGAGGTCTACGGGCTGCGCGCCCCGGGCACGCTGCGTCAGCGGTCGACGATGTACCTCGCCGAGTGGACCGAGCGGCGCGGGATCGACTTCTCCAAGCCGTCCACGCTGAACATCGCCCTCGGCGGCAGGATGAAGCGCGAGCTGCGCCAGCAGCTGATGAAGCGCACCATGCGCAACCTGCCGACACTGACCCCGTTCATGGTCGGCGCGGCCGTCGGTGCCGTGATGAACCGGCGCGACACCAAGAAGCTCGCGGAGCAGATCCGCAAGGACCTGCGCGTCCGCCAGGTGCCCTGGGGCCTGCTGTCCGCCGAGGAGGAGCCCCCGCCCGCGCTCGGGCCCGGTGGCTGAGCCACCCGGCACCGGGCACCCCGTGCCGGGGCGCCCGTCCGCTCAGACGCGCACGTCCCGCAGGGCCGCGGCCAGGCGCTCGGGCGAGCGGGTCGACAGGTACAGGTAGGGCGTCGGGTCGTCCGGGTCGGTGACCTCGACCTTGAGCGCGGTCGGCACGTACGCGCGCAGCAGCATGAAGGCGCGCGGATCGGCCTTGTACGACCGCCAGGCCACGGCCTCGTCCCGGTCCAGCACCGTGGCCTCGCCGAGCGCCGTCACGGGGATCTTCGCGTCCCCGGCCACCAGCGAACCGGCGACCACCCGCAGCCGCGGCGAGCCGTACGCGCTGACCAGGGCCGCTCCGGCGGCCGTACCGCCCACCAGCCCGCCGAGCAGCGCCAGGGGGCCGAAGGGCAGCAGGATCAGCGCCAGTGAGACGCCCGCGCCGACGGCGAGGCCCCACCAGGAACGCGGCGCGGTCAGCCGCTCCTCATAGCTCATGACGGTCATGACACCAAGCTTGTCATGCCGTGTCCTCAGCGCCCGCCCCGGGACCGCAGCCTCGTCAGCGCGTGCGCCGCGCGCGGGGGACGCCGCAGTCCCGTGGCGACCTGCTTGGCCCAGTCGGTCGCGGCGGTCGGCAGGGCGGCGTCCAGGACGGCGGAGGACCGGGCGTCGGTGCCCACCAGGTAGCGGGGGAGCGGCCGCGGTGCCGTGAGCGCCCTCAGCACCGTGCGCGCCACCGGGCGCGGCGAGGGCAGCTCCCGCTTGATCATCTCCTCCGCGGCCTCGTACTGGTGCCGGTAGGCGGAGTTGCGGCGCTGCGGGAGCCGGCTCGCGCCGCGCTGCCAGATGTCCGTGCCGTACGAGCCGGGCTCCACCAGTACGACCTTGACCCCGAACGGGGCGGCCTCCATCCGCAGCGCGTCCGTCACCGCCTCCAGGCCCTGCTTGCTGGCGCAGTACCAGCCGAGCAGCGGCATCGAGACCCGCCCGGAGATCGACGAGATGTTGACGATCCGCCCCGCGCGCCGGGCCCGCATCGTGGGCAGCACCAGGCGGGCGATGCGCGCCGGGGCCACCAGGTTCGTCTCCAGTTGCTGCCGGACCTGCTCGTCGTCGACGTCCTCGATCGCGCCGGGCTGGGCGATCCCGGCGTTGTTCACCACCGCCCACGGGCCGCCGTCCGTCATCGTGGCGATCTCGGTGAACGCCCGGACGGAGGACGTGGCGTCCGTGACGTCCAGCAGCACGGTGCGCACCGACGCGCCGGTGCGCTCCACCGCCTCCCGCAGCGCCTCCGCCTTCTCCTCGCTCCGTACCGTCCCGATGACGTCGAAACCGGCGTGGGCGAGTTCCAGGGTGGTGGCGAGGCCGATCCCGCACCCGGCTCCTGTGACGACGACGGACCTGGGGGTCATGTGGTGCTCCAAGGGAGGGTGCTCCGGTGATGGGCGGGCCGCGGGGCCGCAAGGACAACGGCCGGGCGGCGGGAATGGATCCCGCAGGAGGGTAGGGTCTCCCGCGTGAGTGGAGCTACGACCGACGCCGGCCCGGACCGCCCGGGCCTGACACCGCCGAGCGACGCCGTCGCGCCCGAGCGGCACCCCGACGCCCCCGCTCCCGGCGAACCGCTGGGCGCGCACTACGACCACTGCTTCGGCTGTGGCGGGGCGCAGCCGCACGGCCTGCACCTGGAGGCCACGGCCGGTGAGGGCGTCAGCGTGACCGCGGAGTTCAGGGTCCAGCCCGCCCACCAGGGCGCCCCGGGCCTGGCGCACGGCGGTGTGCTGGCCACGGCGCTCGACGAGACGCTCGGCTCGCTGGCCTGGCTGCTGCGGACCATCGCCGTGACAGGCCGCCTGGAGACCGACTTCGTGCAGCCCGTGCCGGTCGGCGCCACCCTCCACCTGGAGGCCCGCTGCACCGCCGTGGCCGGGCGCAAGATCTACTCCACCGCGGTCGGCCGCATCGGCGGCCCCGACGGCCCGGTCGCCGTCCGTGCGGACGCGCTGTTCATCGAGGTCAAGCTGGAGCACTTCACGGACAACGGCCGCCCCGAGGAGATCCGGGCCGCGATGTCCGACCCCGACCAGGTCAAGGTCGCGCGCGCCTTCGAGGTGAACCCGTGACCGGCGGCGGTCGCCCCCCGGTCGACGTCCTCATCCACCGTTTGCACGAGGACGTCCCGATTCCTTCGTACGGGCACCCGGGCGACGCCGGGGCCGACCTCGTCACCACCGAGGCGGCCGAACTGGCCCCCGGTGAGCGTGCCGTGCTGCCCACGGGCGTGTCGATCGCGCTGCCGTACGGCTACGCCGCCTTCGTGCACCCGCGCTCGGGCCTGGCCGCGAGGTGCGGAGTGGCGCTCGTGAATGCCCCGGGAACGGTTGATGCCGGGTACCGTGGGGAGATCAAGGTGATCGTGGTCAACCTGGACCCGCGCGAGAGCGTACGGTTCGCAGCAGGGGACCGGATCGCCCAACTGGTCGTCCAGCAGGTCGAGCGGGTCCGCTTCCACGAGGTGGCGGAGCTGCCCGGCTCGGAACGGGCGGCAGGGGGCTTCGGCTCCACGGGGGGTCATGCTGCGGTGGATGGCTCGCCGGTCGGTCCGTCCGGCAATGGATACGCATCGGTCATCGCTGACCGGGAAGGACAGTGACGTGTTCCGTCGTCGTCGCAAGGAGCGCGGAGACGCCCTCGACGAGCTCGAGGCCGAGGGCCCTGACGAGCTGGCCGAAGACGCCGAGGAGTCGGACGACTCCATGGAGTCCCGTCGGTACAACCTTCCGCCCGCCCCCAGGCCGGACGGCCCGTGGGACGTGAGCGAGGTCAGGGACCCGGCCGAGGGCCGGGTCGACCTGGGCGGGCTGTTCGTGCCCGGTGTGCAGGGCATGGAGCTGCGCGTCGAGGTGGCCGGGGAGTCCATCGTCGCCGCGACCGTGGTGCTCCGGGAGAGCGCCGTCCAGCTGCAGGGCTTCGCCGCCCCCAAGTCGGAGGGCATCTGGGGCGAGGTCCGCGACGAGATCGCGTCCGGCATCACCAAGCAGGGCGGCATCGTCGACGAGGTCGAGGGTCCGCTGGGCTGGGAGCTGCGCGCCCAGGTCCCGGTGCAGCTGCCCAACGGCGCCAACGGCGTCCAGGTCGTGCGCTTCGTCGGCTGTGACGGCCCGCGCTGGTTCCTGCGGGGCGTCATCTCCGGGCAGGGCGCCGTCCAGCCCGAGACCGCCGGCCTGCTGGAGCAGATCTTCCGCGACACGGTCGTCGTCCGCGGCGAGTCGCCGATGGCGCCGCGCGACCCGATCGTGCTGAAGCTGCCCAACGACGCCCAGATGGTGCCCGAGGGCATCGCCCAGGAGGAGGCCGGTCGCTTCTCCGACGGCATCGACCCGATGCGTCGCGGACCGGAGATCACCGAGGTGCACTGAACCCCGGGGCCCAGTGCCCCGGCCACGCCGAACGCCCGTGGGCCGACCTGTGAGAACAGGTCGGCCCACGGGCGTTTTCGCAGGTCACCGGGGTGAACGTCAAAGGTCCGTCAAGGCGCCGTGAGGGCCCGTATGGAAGCCGTCAACGAGGCCCGCGTACGGCGGGGACGGAGGTTTCCTGGCCTGGTAAACGTTCGATCCGAAGCTAGGAGCACACGATGGCCGACCTGGCCTTCGTGGTCACCACGATCGCGGTCTTCGCGCTGGTGGCCCTCATCGCCAAGGGGGTGGCGAAGCTGTGAGCGCCGAGAACGTCGTCGGACTCGTCGTCGCCGTCGCCCTGCTGGGCTACCTGATCCTGGCGCTCGTCCGACCCGAGAGGTTCTGAGTTCCGGACATGGGCCCCATCACCGCTGACGTGCTCCAGGTCACCGCCCTCATCGTGGCGCTGGCCCTGGTGTACCGCCCCTTCGGCGACTACATGGCCGCCGTCTACACCTCCGACCGTCACCTGCGGGTCGAGCGGCTGATCTACCGCTGCTTCGGCGCCGACCCGGACGCCGAGATGCGCTGGCCCGCCTACCTCAGGGCGGTGCTGGCCTTCTCCTTCGTGGGCGTGCTGTTCCTGTACCTGTTCCTGCGGCTCCAAGACCACCTCCCGCTGTCGCTCGGCTTCGCCGCCATCACGCCCGACCAGGCGTTCAACACCGCGGCCTCGTTCGTGACCAACACGAACTGGCAGTCGTACATGGGTGAGAACGCCATGGGCCACGCCGCCCAGACCGCGGGGCTGGCCGTGCAGAACTTCGTCTCGGCGGCGGTCGGCATGGCCGTGGCCGTGGCGCTGGTCCGCGGCTTCGTGCGCTCGCGCACCGGTGAGCTCGGCAACTTCTGGGCCGACATGGTCCGCGGCACCGTCCGCATCCTGCTGCCCGTGGCGTTCGTCGCCGCGATCGTGCTGGTGGGCTTCGGGGCGATCCAGAACTTCGCCGGCTGGCACGAGATCACCACCCTCGCCGGCGGCCACCAGACGCTGACCGGAGGCGCGGTGGCCTCCCAGGAGGCCATCAAGGAGCTCGGCACCAACGGCGGCGGCTTCTACAACGTCAACTCCGCCCACCCCTTCGAGAACCCGGACGCGTTCACCAACCTCTTCGAGATCTTCCTGATGCTGGTGATCCCGCTCTCGCTGACCCGCACCTTCGGGAAGCTGGTCGGCAACATCAGGCAGGGCTACGCGATCCTCGCGGCGATGGGCCTGATCTGGATCGGCTTCGTCACGCTGATGACCTGGGTCGAGTTCGCGCACCCCGGCTCGGCGAACCAGATCGCGGGCGCCGCCATGGAGGGCAAGGAACAGCGCTTCGGCGTCGGCGCCTCGTCGCTGTTCGCGGTGAGCACCACCTTGACGTCGACCGGCGCGGTGGACTCCTTCCACTCCTCCTTCACCGGCCTCGGCGGAGGCATCACCCTGCTCGGGATGATGCTGGGCGAGATCGCCCCGGGCGGTGTCGGCTCCGGCCTCTACGGCATCCTGATCATGGCGATCATCGCGGTGTTCATCGCCGGCCTGATGGTCGGCCGCACCCCGGAGTACCTGGGCAAGAAGATCGGCACCCGCGAGATCAAGCTCGCCGCCCTCTACATCCTGGTCACCCCGACCGTCGTGCTGGTCTTCACCGCCCTGGCGATGGCCCTGCCGACCCCGCCGCACTCCATGCTCAACAGCGGGCCGCACGGCTTCTCCGAGGTCCTGTACGCCTACACCTCCGCCGGCAACAACAACGGCTCCGCCTTCGCCGGCCTGAGCGCCAACACGCAGTGGTACAACACCACGCTCGGCCTCGCGATGCTCCTCGGGCGCTTCGTGCCGATGGTCTTCGTCCTGGCCCTGGCCGGTTCGCTCGCCCGGCAGAAGCCGGTGCCTGCCACCGCGGGCACCCTGCGCACCGAGAAGCCGCTCTTCGCGAGCCTGCTCGTCGGCGCGATCCTGATCATCACCGCACTGACCTACTTCCCGGCGCTCGCCCTCGGCCCGCTCGCGGAAGGCCTGTCATGAGCCGTGCGACCACCCCCACCCCCGTAGAGGAAACCATGTCCACCGACACGCCCGTACGCGCGCCCGAGGGAGGACTGGCACCGCACGCCCCGGACGCGGGCCACGGCGCCCGTGTCTCGGGCGGGCTCTTCGACCCGGCCCAGCTGCTGCGGTCCCTCCCGGACGCCCTGCGCAAGCTCGACCCCCGGGTGATGGTCAAGTCGCCCGTCATGTTCGTGGTCCTGATCGGCTCGGTGCTCACCACGGTGCTGGCGCTGCTCTCCCCGGCCGACTGGTTCGGCTGGGCGATCACCGCATGGCTCTGGCTCACCGTGATCTTCGCCAACCTCGCGGAGGCCGTCGCCGAGGGCCGCGGCAAGGCCCAGGCCGACACGCTGCGCCGGGCCAAGACCGACACCGTCGCCCGCCGTCTCATGGACGGCGCCGAGGAGCGCGTGCCGGGGACGGAACTGCGCGTCGGCGACCTGGTGGTCTGCGAGGCGGGCGACGTGATCCCGGGTGATGGTGACGTCGTGGAAGGCGTCGCGTCGGTCGACGAGTCGGCGATCACCGGTGAGTCGGCGCCGGTCATCCGGGAGTCCGGTGGTGACCGCAGCGCGGTCACGGGCGGCACGAAGGTGCTGTCGGACCGGATCGTCGTCCGCATCACGACCAAGCCCGGTGAGACCTTCATCGACCGGATGATCGCCCTCGTGGAGGGCGCGGCCCGGCAGAAGACGCCCAACGAGATCGCGCTGAACATTCTGCTGGCCTCGCTGACCATCGTCTTCCTGCTCGCGGTCGTCACCCTGCAGCCGTTCGCGATCTACGCGGGCGCCGAGCAGTCGATGATCGTCCTGGTCGCGCTGCTGGTCTGCCTCATCCCGACGACGATCGGCGCCCTGCTGTCGGCGATCGGCATCGCCGGCATGGACCGCCTGGTGCAGCGCAATGTGCTCGCCATGTCCGGCCGGGCCGTCGAGGCCGCCGGCGACGTGTCCACCCTGCTGCTCGACAAGACCGGGACCATCACCCTCGGCAACCGCCAGGCCGCGGAGTTCGTGCCCGTGGCGGGCGCGGACGAGGCCGGGCTCGCCGACGCCGCGCAGTTGTCTTCGCTGGCCGACGAGACGCCCGAGGGCCGTTCCGTCGTCGTCCTGGCGAAGGAGAAGTACGGCCTCCGCGAGCGAAACGAGGGCGAGCTCGGGCACGCCGCGTTCGTGCCCTTCACCGCGCAGACCCGTATGTCCGGCGTCGACGTCGACGGCCGCCAGATCCGCAAGGGCGCGGCCGGCGCGATCGCCGCCTGGGTCAGCGGGAACGGCGGCACCGTCGCCCCCGACGCGCAGCGCACCGTCGACACCATCTCCGCCGCCGGCGGCACCCCGTTGCTGGTCGCGGTCAAGGAGGACGGCGCGGCCCGCGTGCTGGGTGTCATCCACCTGAAGGACGTGGTCAAGGAGGGCATGCGGGAGCGGTTCGACGAGCTGCGGCGGATGGGCATCCG
>NZ_JBEXSX010000108.1:0-18548 GCF_040613835.1 Streptomyces sp. NPDC006207
CTCTTTTCCCATCTCCTCCAGCCGCCTGCGCCCCCCCCACTTTCGGGGTCGCGGGGGGGGGGGGGGGGCGGGCCGCCCCCCCCCCCCCCCCCCCCGGCAGGCCGCCCGGGCGGGCCGCGCCTACGGTGGAAGGAAGGGGCGCCCCGGCGCCCGAGATCGCGACCGCAAGGAGCGCGGCATGTCCCGCAGCGACAACCTCTCCGTCCTGGAGGGCTTCGGCACGGCGGTGAACAGCGGCCACCTCGGCGAGATCGGCGAGTACGTCGCGTCCGCCTCGGTGGACCACGACCCCGCTCCGGGGCAGGGCCCCGGGCCGGAGGGGTACGAGGAGATGTTCGGCGCGATGCGGCGGGCCTTCCCCGATCTGCACGTCGAGGTCGAGCACGTCATGGCCACCGACGACGAGATCGCCTTCGCGTACACCATCACCGGCACGCACCTCGGCGAGCTGATGGGCCACGCCCCCACGGGGCGGACCGTCAGCTACCGGGGCATGCAGATCAGCCGGTTCGAGGACGGGAAGATGGTCGAGCGCTGGGGGAGCAGCGACGAACTCGGCATGCTGCGCCAGCTCGGCGTCATCACCTGACCCCTCGCCCGGCGCAAGCCCCGCCCCTCCCGGAGCCGGTCAGTCCGCGGCCGCCGCCGGCAGGCGGAGTTCGAAGAGGGCACCGCCCGCCGGGGCGGTGCCGACGGTGAGCGAGCCGTCGTGGCGGTGGGCGACGTCGCGCGCGATGGCCAGGCCGAGACCCGCACCGCCCTCGTCGCGGCTGCGGGCGTCGTCGAGCCGGACGAAGCGCTCGAAGATCCGCTCGCGCTCGGCGGGCGGGACGCCGTCGCCGTCGTCGCCCACCGCGAGGACGACCAGGCCGTCCCGCAGGCGTACGGTCACGGTCACCTCGGCGCGCGCGTGGCGCTGGGCGTTGTCCACGAGGTTGCCGACGACCCGGGCCAACTGGCCGCGTGAGCCCGCCACGTCCCGCCGCGGTTCGACGTCGACGGTCACCGGGACCCGGTCGGCGGGCCGCCTGCGGACCTCCTCGCCGACGAGTTCGCCCAGGTCGACCCGCCGCCGCGCGGGCCGTTCGCCCGCGTCGAGCCGGGCGAGCAGCAGCAGGTCCCCCGCCAGTTGCTGCAGCCGCTCGGTGTCCTTGACGGCGCCCGGTACGTCGAGCAGGTGCGGATGGGCCGAGCCGACCTCCAGCTGCGTGCGCAACGAGGCGATCGGGCTGCGCAGTTCGTGCGAGGCGTCGGCGACGAAGCGGCGCTGCCGCTCGACCGCGGCCTCCAGCGCAGTGAGGGTCTCGTTGGTGGTGCGCGCCAGCCGGGCCACCTCGTCGCGGGCGGCCGGCTCCGGCACACGCCGCGAGAGGTCCTCGGAGGCCGTGATCGCGGCCATCTCGCGCCGGATGCCCTCCACCGGAGCGAGCGCGCGGCGGGTGACCCGCCAGGTCGCGCCGCCGACCACCAGCAGCAGCAGGGGCAGTCCCGCCAGCATGGCCGCCGCCGCGGTGTTCACGGCGCTCTCGCGGGCCGCCAGCGAGGTGCCCGCGTGGATGAGGACGGTCTGCCCGGCGAGGTCGGTGGCCTTGATCGTCGCGAACCGGTAGCCGGCGGTCCGGCCGTCCAGCGTGGCCCGTCCCGTGCCGTGCACGACCGTCCGGCCGATGTGGCCGACCACCGGGTCGTCGCCCGCGGCGGGCGAGGGTGTGGCGCTGCCGCCGTGCCGGTCGTCGTCCTCGCCGCCGCGCGTCGCGTCGTCCCGGCCGCCCCGGCCCCGGCCGCGCCCGTGGCCGCCGTCGTCCTTGCCGCCGCCCCCGTGGTCGTCGCCGCTCTCCGCGGTGCGGTTCGGCACCGCGGAAGGGGTGGGCGTGGGGGTGGGCGAGGGTGTGGGTGTGGCGGCGGGCCCGCGGACGGCCCGGACGGCGCCGACCCCGGTGCCGCTGATCCGCTCCAGGCCCCTGCTCACCGCCAGCAGCCGCCCGTCCTCGGTGGTCACCTGCACCGGCACGCCCTCGGGGAGCTGGAGCCGGGCGTAGCGGTCCGTGCCCGCCCCGCGGCTGGCGACGTCGAGGGCGATCCTGCGGGCCGTGTCGTCGGCCTGGCTCTGCGCCTGGCCCGTGAGGTTGGCGCGCAGCGAGAGCAGCACGGCCACCCCGGCGGTCACCAGCGCGACCGCGACCACGAGCGTGGCGCCGAGCGACATCTTGGCCTGGACGGTGCCGAGGGGGCGGGGGCGTCTCATGCCGAGGCCAGCCGGTAACCGGCGCCGCGCACCGTCTGGATGAGGTCCGCGCCGAGCTTGCGGCGCAGGGTGCTGATGTACACCTCGACGATGTTGGGGTCGCCGTCGTACGCGAAGTCCCAGACGTGCTCCAGGATGCGGGACTTGCCGACCACCTGCCCGGCCCGCACCGCGAGCTGCTCCAGCACGGCGAACTCCTTCGCGGTCAGCGTCACTTCGCTGTCGTTGCGGAAGACCCGGCGGGCGGCGGTGTCCAGCACGAGGGTGCCCAGCCGCAGCACGGGCGAGGCCCCCGCCGAACCCCGGCGCCGCAGCAGCGCCTTGACCCGGGCCACCAGCACGACGTACGAGAACGGCTTGGTCAGGTAGTCGTCGGCGCCGGTGTCGAGGCCCTCCGCCTCGTCGTACTCGCCGTCCTTGGCCGTGAGCATCAGGATGGGGACCTCGTTGCCCGCCTCGCGCAGTGCGGCGCAGACACGGTAGCCGTTCATGCCGGGCAGCATGATGTCCAGCACGACGAGGTCGTGGACGCCCTCCCCCGCCCGGTGCAGGCCTTCGAGCCCGTCGTGCACGACGTCCACGGCGAAGCCCTCGGCCGTCAGCCCCCTGGCCAGCGAGACCGCGAGCCGTCTCTCGTCCTCCACGATGAGCACACGCATGGGGTCCAGCCTCCCAAATCAACCTGAAGAGATCTTCAGCTGGTTTCAGGCTGCCTTCAGCCTGTACCGCCGACATTGAGGTCACGGAACAGACCTGACACAGACCGGGTACGGCCCGGTCGGAAGGGCTCCTCATGAAGCGCAACACGACCGTCGCGGCCATCGCGGCCGCGGTCCTCGTCGCCGGGGGCTACACGGCGTTCGCCACCGGCGGCCACGACGGCGGCCACGACGGCGGGCGCGACGACGCGCGCGGCACGGTGTCCTCGGCCGCCACGCCCGGGGCGACCCCGGGACACGACGCGGGCGACGACCACGGCTCCCCGGGCATCACGGCGAGCCGGGCCGCGGCCGCCGCGGTCGCCCACACGCCGGGCACCGTCACGAAGATCGAGCCGGACGACCGTCACCGCGGCTACTGGGAGGTGTACGTGACGGACGCGGCCGGGGTCGTGCACGAGCTGCACGTGGACGCGCAGACGGGCCGGGTCACGGAGGACGACCGGCACCGCGGCCGGACACGCTCCGGTGACGCGTCCCGCACCGCCTCGCCCGCACCGGCGACGACGCGGCCCGGGTACGACGACCACGGTGGCGACCGCGCCGGCAGCGACGACCCCCCGGGAGACGACCACGGCGGCGACCGCGTGCGGGACGGCGACCGCTCCGGTGACGACCACGGCGGGGGCCACGGCCGGGGCCGTGGCCGCGGCGGCGACGACCACTGACGTCCCCCGCGTGGCCGGGCCCCCCGCGCCCGGCCACAGGCGCCCCCCGGACCCCTCAGAGCCGCCCGACGTCCACCACGGCCTGGGCGAAGGCCGCGGGTGCCTCCTGCGGCACGTTGTGCCCGATGCCCTGCAGCGTGCGGTGCGCGTACTTCCCGGTGAACTTGGCCCGGTAGGAGGAGCCGTTGCCCGGCGGCGTGAACGGATCGACCGCCCCGTCGAGGGTGATCGTGGGCACGGTGACGACGGGCCCGCGGGCGAGCCGCGCCTCGATGTCGTCGTACCGCGGGTCGCCCTCGGTCAGCCCGAGCCGCCAGCGGTAGTTGCCGACGACGATGGGGACGTAGTCCGGGTTGTCGAAGGCCGCCGCGGTGCGGTCGAACGTGGCGTCGTCGAAGCCCCAGGTCGGGGAGTTGAACTTCCAGACGAGCCGGCCCAGGTCGTGCCGGTAGCGCTCCAGCCCCTTACGGCCCCGCTCCGTGGCGAAGTAGTACTGGTACCACCAGGCCCATTCCGACTTCGGCGGCAGCGGCTGCTTGTTCGCCTCGCGGTTGGTGATCAGGTAGCCGGTCACCGAGACCAGCCCCTCGACCCGCTCCGGCCACAGCGCCGCGATGATGTCCGCGGTCCGCGACCCCCAGTCGAAGCCGGCCAGGACCGCCTTCTTGATCCCCAGCGCGTCCATGAGCGCCACGATGTCCAGGGCGAACACCGCCTGCTGGGCGTCCCGCGGGGTCGAGCGGGACAGGAAGCGGGTCGTCCCGTGGCCGCGCAGGTAGGGGACGACCACTCGGTAGCCCTTCGCCGCCAGCAGCGGTGCGACGGCGACGTAGCTGTGGATGTCGTACGGCCAGCCGTGGAGCAGGATCACGGCGGGACCGTCGGCCGGTCCCGCCTCGGCGTAGCCGACGTCCAGCACCCCGGCCTCCACCTGCTTCAGCGGGCCGAACGCCGGGGCGTCGCCGGGCCGTTCCTTGCCGGGGGCCCTGGGCGGCGCCGGCTTGTTCTCGTCCGGTCCGGTCGTCGCGCACCCCGAAGCGAGCCCGGCCAGTGTGGCCGCGACCGCTCCCGTGCCGACGATCGTGCCGAAGGTCCGCCTGTCGATCATCCGAGGCCTTCCGTGGGATGCGGGCGCGGGCACTGAGGTAGCCCATGCCCCGTGCGCCGCCGTCCGCGTCACCGGACCGGCAAATGTCATCCCCATGGCACAGGTCCCGGCGGCCGCGGTGAGGGCCGGACGGGTGAAGTCGGGGGCAGGGCGCAACCGGTGGGCGCAGCGGGGCTGTCCTGCACGGCGAGTCCGGTCGACACCGTCCGAGATCCGAGAGGAAACACCATGAACCTTCTCGATACTCCGCAGCAGTCACTGGGTGGCGTCCCGGTGGGGGCCCACCTGGCCGCCGTCGACGCGCGCTGGGTCGAGCTCCACGCGGCGCTCATCGCGGCCGGGGTGCCCCCGCTCCCGGGCGACAGCGACGCGGTGCACACCCTCGCCCGGCAGCTCGACGACGCCACGGTCAGCGCCGTCGTCGCCTGGATCGACAGCGCCGCCTCCCGCTGAGCCCGGCCCGGGCACCGCGCCTTGTGACGGTCGTGTGACGGGAATTGTGGCCTGCGCCATGGCCGGGAGCGGCAGGGTCCTGATGGGGTCGCCGGATGCGCACCCCCGCCCTCCTCCTCCCGGCCGTGCTCGCCGGTGCCCTGCTCCTGGTCACGGCCTGCGACGTCCCGCACCGGGACGACCGTGCCTCCTGCGCCGCCTCTGCCGTCCCGGTCGCCCCGGCGCCCGCGGGCGGTGCCGCCGGTGTCGAGGGGGACGGCGACGTCGAGATCACCGCCGTGAGCGCACCGCCCGCCCACTGCTCCGGCGTCCCCTTCCACGTCGCGTTCCGCGTCACCAACCACGCCGACGAACCCCTCACCTACACCGTCACGTTCGGGCTCACCTCAGGTGCCGGAGAGGCCCTGGGGAACGTGCCGCACACGGTGTCCGCGGTCCCGCCCGGCCGGACCGTGGAGGGCGAGGCCGACCTCGGCGCAACCCTCGCGCCGCGGTACGCCGCGGAACGGGTGCGCATCGTCAAGGTCAGGAGCGTCCCGGCGGACGAGGTGCCCGCCGCGGGAGGCGCCTGCCCGCCCTCCGGCCTGCGCCTCACCGCCGACGACGGCGACGCCGCCATGGGGCTGCGCGTGGTGGGACTCCGCCTGGAGAACTGCTCCTCCCGCGTCCGGCGCGTCGAGGGCTATCCGTCGGTCCAGCTCCTCGACGAGCAGCGCAAGCCCGTCACGGGGGTCGAGGTCTTCCGGGGCAGCGGGGGCGTCGCCCTCGTGCCCGGCTTCGACGACCCGCCCCGTCCGGTCACCCTGGAGCCGGGCGGGAGCGCGACCGCGGGCCTGATGTGGCGCAACACCGTCACCGACGGCACGTCCGTCAACGCGCCCTACGCGAGGGTGCGGGCGACACCCGGCGCTCCTGCGGTGACGGTGACCCCCGAACTCGACCTCGGCACGACGGGGAAGCTCGGCGTCAGCGCATGGAAGGCCGACCCGGCGACCGCGGCCCGGCCGTGACACCTGGGGCACGCTCCCCGTCGAACCGGTCCTCGACGTCCTCCCCCCATCAGCACGAAGGCCCCGGGCTGCCCGCCCGGGGCCTTCGTGCTGCGCGGGCCACCCCGTTCCTCCCCTCACGAATGTCACGGTTGTGTCCCGAGGGGTGCCGGGGAGGCCGCTTCGTTTGACACGGCTCAGCTCCCCCTCTCATCATCATTCCACTAATCGAGTAGCTAAAGGGTGTTGAAGCACGTGGACTTCCGCATCGACCGGCGGAGCGGGATCGCCGCCTACCAGCAGATCGTGCAGCAGACCAAGCAGGCCCTACGGCTGGGCGTCCTGATGCCGGGGGACCGGCTGCCCACCGCCAAGGAGGTCGCGGAGACCAGCGCCGTCAACCCGAACACCACGCTCAAGGCCTACCGCGAGCTGGAACGCGAGGGGCTGGTCGAGCCGAGGCCCGGCCTCGGCACCTTCATCCGCCGCTCACTGGCCCGTCCCCAGGCGGGTGCCGACTCCCCGTTGCGCGGGGAGCTGGAGGCGTGGATGACCCGGGCCCACGAGGCGGGCCTGGAGCGCGAGGACGTGGCCGCGCTGGTCGCGGCGGTCCTGGAGGAGCGGTACGCCGGGACCACGGCGGCCGACGGAACACCGGAGGACGGGGAAATGAGGATGACCAGTGCGTGACGCCATGAATGCCATGGACATGGGTGGCCCGGTGGAGGAGTCGGCGATGGAGGCCCGCGGGGTCGGCCGGAAGTACCGCCGGGGCTGGGCCCTGCGGGACTGCTCGTTCCGCCTGCCTGCCGGCCGGATCTGCGGGCTGGTGGGCCCCAACGGCGCGGGCAAGACCACGCTGATGTCCATCGCCGCCAACCTGCTGGAGCCGTCGGAGGGCACCCTCACGGTGTTCGGCGCGGCGCCCCAGTCCGCGGAGGCCGGACGCCGTACGGCGTTCCTCGCCCAGGAGAAGCCGCTGTTCCGCCGCTTCACCGTGGCCGAGACGCTGCGCATGGGCCGCGAGCTCAACCCCGGCTGGGACCAGCAGGCCGCCGAGCAGATCGTCCGCGCGGGCAACGTGCCCCTGCACGCGAAGGTCGGCACCCTCTCCGGCGGACAGCGCACCCGCGTCGCCTTCGCCCTCGCCTTCGGCAAGCGACCCGACCTGCTGCTGCTCGACGAGCCGATGTCCGACCTCGACCCGCTGGTGCGCCACGAACTCATGGGCACCCTGCTGGCCGAAGCCGCCGAGCACGGCACCACGGTGCTGATGTCCTCCCACATGCTCAGCGAGCTGGAGAGCGTCTGCGACTTCCTCCTGGTCATCTCCACGGGCGGTCTGCGCATCGCCGGTGACGTGGACGAGATCCGCAGCGCCCACGTGCTGCTGCAGGGCGTGGCCGGCGACGAGGGCCCGGGCGTCCCCGCGGAACTCGCCCGCCACACCGTCGTCGAGTACCGCACCAGCGGGCGCCAGGCCACCGCCCTCATCCGCCCCGACGGCCCGGTGAGCGGCCAGTGGCAGTCCCACACCCCGCAACTGGAGGAACTCCTGCTCGCCTACCTGCGCTCCCCCGAAGCGCCACCACTGATCAGTCCCGTGGCCCAGGTCCCGGGGCAGCCGTACGGCGTGAACGGCCCGCGGGGGGCGGCGGCATGAGCAACCTGACCGCGAACCCGTCCGCGCCGTCCGCGGCCCCGGTCGCCGACAGCGGCGTCCGCCGCCCCCGGCTCAGCGGCATGACCTGGCTCATCTGGCGCCAGCACCGCGCCGCCTACTGGACCATCCTGGCCGCGACGGCCCTGTCCGTGGGGTGGATGCTCTACCAGCGCGCCGGCCTGCTGGATTACCTCACCGCCCACGGCTGGCCCGAGGCGAGCTCCGACAAGTGGACGGAGGACATCAACCCGCACAGCGCCCCGCTCCTGAAGGCCGCCTTCGGCCTCGGCTTCGTCCCCATACTCCTCGGCGTCTTCCTCGGCGCCCCGCTGCTCGCCGGCGACCTGGAGAGCGGCACGGCCAAGCTGGTCACCTCCCAGGCCGCCGGCCCCGCCCGCTGGCTCGCCGCCAAGCTCGGCATCAGCGCGCTGGTGGTCGTGGTCTGCACCGTGGCCCTCTCCTTCACCTTCGGCCGGTGGTGGGCACCGGTCAGCAAGGAGAACACGGTCATGGACTGGACCTCCGGCCAGGCCTTCGACAACACCGGGCCCGTGCCCGTCGCGCTCACGCTCTTCACCGTCGTGAGCGGCATCGCGATCGGCATGCTCCTGCGCCGCACCCTGCTCGCGATGGTCGTGACCTTCTTCTTCGCGGCGGCCGTCCAGGTGGTCTGGGCGTACAGCCGGCTCGACCTCGGCAACGTCATCAGGCTCACCACCGACTCGGGGGTGACCCCCGGCAGCAGCCCCCGTCTTCCCACCGCCGCCTACGAGGTCGACCAGTCGTTCATCACCTCGTCCGGGCACACCATCGGCTGGAGCACCTGCACGGACGCGGGGTCGGAACAGGCGGTCGACGCCTGCCTGAAGCAGAAGGGCGTCGTGGGCTGGGCGCTGGACTACATCCCCATGTCCCAGATGAGCGGCATGCAGTGGCTCGGCGCCTCGATCCTGTTCGCCCTTGCCGCCGCCATCACGGCCTTCGTCTTCCTCTGGGGCCGCAAGCGCGTCGTCTGACATGACGCCGTCGGCCACGACGACACGACCCCGGGGAGACGCGCCGAGCGTCACCCGGGGTCGTGTCGTCGGTGCCGGCGGTCCCCCGGCTGATGGGCCCGCAGGCCACCGGGAGCACATCCGGCGCTCGGTGGAAGCGGCGCTCGGCGCCCGCGTCGGGACCACCGACCGCCGGCGCGCGGCACGCGACGTCTGGCAGATCCTGCTCGACCTGGCCACCGCCGACCTCCCCGGCACCGGACCGCGCGGGGCGCGGCGCTGCGCTCCGAACTCGCCGCCGTCGAACCGCCCGCCGAGCGCCGCAGGTTCGCCCTCGGCGGGGTGTGGACGGCGGCCACGGCCGGCGGCGCCGCCCTCGGCGCGGTGCTCCGGCCCCCGCGCACCACCACCGCCCCCGACGCCCCGGTCCCGGCGGCCGCCCGCTGAGGGCGCCCATGCGGCGCCGTCCGCGGTCAAGGCGACCCGGCGGGCCGGGCGGGCACCGCGGGGCGTCAACTGACGTGCATTCGGGGCCATATGCCGTCGACGCTCATGCCACGGGTGCGGGGCTGTGAGCTCCGGTAGCGCCCCGGGTGAGTGCCTCCTCCGCCTGTGCGAGTCCGCGGACCGCCTGGGTCAGCTGACTCGGAGGAAGCGTGTACGGCAGCCGGATGTTGCGTTCGAACGCGCCTCCGATCCCGAACCGCGGTCCGGCTGCGATGGTCACTCCGTGGTCGGGCGCGATCGCGGCCAGCCGCGAGCTGATGGGCTGGGGGAACGTCGCCCAGAGCGTCATGCCGCCGGCGGGTCGCGGGGTGTGGAGGCCGGGCAGGTGCTCGCTGAGCGCTCGGAGCAGTACGTCGCGTTGCGACCTCAGTTGCCCGAGCGTGCCGGGGCGCCGGGTCCGGTCCTCGTTCAGGAGGACGGCCGTGGCGAGTTGCTCGACGACGGGGGTGCCGAGATCCGTGGCGTGACGGGTCTGCTGGACGCGTTCCAGGAGAGCGGGCGTCGCGCGGATCCAGCCGATGCGCAGGCCGCCCCAGATGCTCTTGGAGACCGAGCCGATGCTGATGGCGGTCGGCATGTGGAGCGCGAAGGGTTCCGGGCTTTCCCCGTCCAGGGCCAGGTCGGTCATGGTCTCGTCGATGACCGTGGGACACGCGAGCCCGAGGCCTTGGCGGACGCTCGTGGGCATGCACAGCCCTGTCGGATTGTGGAAGTCGGGGATCAGGTAGGCCAGGCTCGCGATGCGGCCCGCCGCTTGGAGCTGCGCGGTGTCCCAGCCCGAGGACGCCACGGCGACGGGGAGGAGCCGAGCCCGCACCTCGGTGAACGTGGTGATCGCGTGCGGGTAGGTCGGGTGGTCGATCAGGACCTGGTCGCGTGGCGACAGGAGCGTTCGCGCCAGGAGGGCAAGCGCGTGCTGCGCGCCGTTGGTGATCAGGATGTGATCGGGCGGCGTCGGCAGTCCGCGCCGCTCGTACCAGTGGGCCACCGCTTCGCGCAGCTCCGCGGTGCCGCTGCGGTCGTAGCCGTGCCGCTCGTAGTGCCGTGGCAGCTGTTCGAGGGCGGTCGCGTACGCGGCGTGGAGGATCTCGACGGGCGCGGGGGGCGCGGCGAAGGACAGGTCGATGGCCGCCGCGTTCGTGCCGGCCCGGCGCTCGGGCGGCGTGTCGTCGGGGAGCCGCACGGTCGCCCTGGCGCGCGCCCGTGTGGCGAGGTATCCGTGCTCGACCAGAGTGCGGTAGGCGGCGCCGACGGTGGTCCTGCTGGTGGACAGTGCGGTGGCCAGGTCACGCTCGCTCGGCAGGGTGGAGCCGAGCGAGAGACGCCCGTCCAGGACCAGCAGCCGCAGCCTGTCGGAGAGGCGCTGATGCGCCGGCCCGGGCCCCGCCTGCCAGGTCCCCAGCATGCCTGCGACCACGTGCGATGTAACTTTCACCCGGCCAGCCTAACCAATCTGGCTATGGAATCCAGGTCCAGATGCCTCGCAGGCTTGCGGCATGGCACCTCCTGTTACCGCTGCACGCACGTCCGTCCCGCCCGGCCACGACCAGCCCGCCCTGACCCGTATGAACGCCTTCGCCCAAATCCGAGCGGGCCGAAAGGCGCGCCGCATCCCCCAACTCCTGCTCGGCTTGGTGGGGTACGGGGCCGCCGTGATGACGCTCGTCCAGTCCGGGCTGGGAGCAGCCAGCTGGAACGTGCTCACCGAGGGCACCGCCAAGGTCCTCGGCATCTCTTTCGGCTGGACGACGAACCTGATCTCGCTGCTGGTGCTCCTCCTGTGGATTCCCCTGCGGGAACTGCCCGGCCTCGGCACACTCCTCAACGTCGCCATCGTCGGCTTCGCCGCGGACGCCACCGCCACCGTCCTCCCCCACCCCCAGGGGACACCTGCCGCGATCGGGTACCTCGTCGTCGGCCTGGTCGCCCTGGCCTTCTTCGACGCGCTCTACCTCGGTGTGCCCAGTTCGGATCGGGCCCCCGCGACGGCATCATGACCGGACTCGTCCGGCTCACCCGCCTACCCATCGCCGCGGTGCGCACCGGCATCGAAATCACCGTCGCCACCGCCGGCTGGCTCCTGGGCGGAACCGTCGGCCCCGGAACCGTGCTCATCGCCCTGTGCATGGGGCCCCTCGTCGGCTACTTCCTGCCACGCGTGGCAGTTCGCCTCCCCGCCGTCGCCGCGGACGAGGCGTTCACCCGTGCTTGATCCGTGCCCGACGGCCTGACCTGTGGTTCCCCGCCTTGGACGGAATGGGCGGCGCCTCCTTCTGCGTACCGCGATTCCCCCCCGGCCCCCCCGACCGTTCTGGCGCAGGAGTGGCACGGGTTCCGCGCTGGTGGCCCTCTCGACGGGGACTACGGGCGCAGCGGTCTAAGGTGCGCTTCGCTGTCCAGGGGTTTGGCGGGGTCCAACTCGGTTGACCGCGGTCCGTACAGATGCTGTACTCCGCTGCTGTGCAGCGACCTCGGAGGGTCCGCGCCCGACCGTCGGACCGGATGACTACGGGAGGGGCTTCTACTCCTGATCTGCGGCGCACCGGTTGAGAAGAGGGGGCGGCGTGGAAGTCTTTCGTTTCGAACGCAACGAGTGGGTTGTCACCGGGCACGGCAGCACCGGCCTCCATGCGACCCGCATCGCCACTGGTGAAGGCTCGGTGCACCTCACCTGCCTAAGCGTGGAGCCAGGCGGCGTCATCGGCACGCACCCCGCGCCCGTGCCCCAAGTGTTCATTGTCACCGCAGGTGAAGGCTGGATCGCCGGCCCCGACGGGGAGCGCGTCCCCATCGCTGCTGGTCAAGGGGTCCGGTGGGAACAAGGTGAGGTTCACACTTCGGGAACTGACGTTGGCTTCACGGCGATCGCAATCGAAGGTTCTTCCATGGAGCTCTTCAAGTCTGCGGTTCCTGGGGACTGACCGACCACGAGCACGCCGAGTTCCGACGTTCCGAAAGGTCCTGTCGATCGACGGCAAGCGATCAGTTCTTCTGGGTCTTGTCGGGGATCTCCGCGACCTGCGTCTTCGCTGGTCGCGGAAATGCTCCGGTGCGCCTGAGTGGGTGGCTGTCGTCGTCGTTGGTCGTTGCGGAGCACCCTCGGACGGCCCACAAGCCGCGCTGGAAGCGCAACGGCTGACGGCTGACCGACAGGCGGCCCCGTTCTCTCCGGACGTGCCCGCCCCGCCTGTTGGTCCGCCGGCCTGATCGCCCTCTGGCATGACGTGACGTCAGATCTCGTCCCGCACCGCCCTGCTGAATGCGGCCCCGGCTTATTGAACGGGTTCGAAATTCTCTTCCGTGACCTGTGAGCCTGTTGTTAGGATCCGATCACTCGGGTGTGGGGGGCGCGGGACGCCGGGATTGGCCGGCTTGCTTGCTGCGAGTGCTGAGGACCGAGCCGATTCCCCCGCCTGTTCCCAGGTCCGTTCGCGTCAGGGGTGGAATCAAGTGGCCAGACGTGTCCTCCTCCGCAGTGCCGTCACGGCGGTCGTGTCGCTGTCGCTGGCTGTCGGTCCTGCCTCCTGGGTCGCGTCGGCCGATGCAGGAACGTTCACTGCGGCCACGATTCCCGCGACCATGCGCGTCACACCGGGCTCCGGCTCCGTGGTGAGCGTCGGGCCTTCCGGGTTCCTGCACAGCGCCACCACCACGAGCGGTCCCTCCGGATTGGAGTGGACGGGCGCGGACGGCTCGACCCGAAAGCTTGAAGGCACGCATCTGTACGACCCCGTGGAGTACTACGGAGCGGCATCGGACGTCGTGGCGCTGCCGCCCAGCGGTGGCACGGGCGACGTACTGCTGCGGAACATGGTCACCGACGAGACCACGACGGTCACAGTCCCCGCAGGTCAGCTGTACAGCAGGGTGATCGGGACCACGGTGGTGACCAAGGGCGGAGCCGGTGCCGACGGGTACTGGACCGAGTTTCATCTGCTGAGCGATGAGAACGGGACCACGGTGGACCGCCGTGTGACAGGCCTTCCGGAGGGTGCCTCCGTCACCGCTGTCGGCCGGGCCGGCGTCCATGGGTTCCTCTCATTTCTGAACGTCCCCGGCGAGGACGTCGGACAGTACGCCTGGATCGATCTCCGCACCGCGGAAGCCACGTTTCTGCCGTACGGCACGGTCTATGGGAATTCCGTGGTGACCGCCCTTCACCTGGTCACCCCCCAGGCCGATGGCGTGCGGATCTATGAGCAGGGCCGGTTCGACACCCCCGTGCGCGAGGTTCAGATCGGTCTCAAGGACGCGAAGGTTCTCGGCGTCGTCGGCGACTCGCTGATCGTGGGCCGCTATGACGCTTCGCTCGGTCAGAAGGCGTCCGGAGCGTCCATCTGGAAGGTCGTGGCCGTCCCCTTCGACGGTTCCGGCGAGCGGACGCTTCTCGCCCGTGCGGTGGCGGACCGTGTTGCCGTCCGGCCGGACGGCGGCGTTCAACTCGTCGGCGGCCAGTCCGCGGAGGACTACGGCTACCAGGACATCACCGCCGGGGCGGACGGCGTACCGTACGCGGCTCGTGTGCTCGGCATCCCGCCGGTCCCGATGGCGCTCCAGCGGCTGACGCTGGATCACAACACCCTCACAACACTGGAGTTCGGTGACGGGGGCACCTTCGTATACGACCGCCCCCTCACCGAAACCGCGCCCGGATACGGCGAGCGCGTGCGGATCGGCGGCCTGCCGGCCCCGTACAACAAGTGCAGCGTCGCCTGGGGGCTGTGCCCCGAGCTGTATCCCACCGGGGACGGCCGGACCGTGTACCGCGGGACAGTGAGCGTGGACAGCGGCTGGCAGCCCAAGCTGTTCGTCGTGGGCAAGGGCGGGACGTTCCCCGGAACGCCGATCGAAACGGGCATCCAGGATTCCTTCGACGATTCCCCGGACCAGATGAGGATCGTGGGGGCATCCGAAAACCTGGTGCTGGTCGAAGGGAGACCTGCCGGCGGCAGCCGGGAACTCCGGGTCGTGGACATCGACTCCGGCAAGGTCGTGCACACGGAGCCGTACCAGAGGGGTGCGATCTGGGGGACCACTCTGTGGTCCTCGGCTCCGGGCGGCAAGGTCACGGCCAAGGACGCGCGCACCGGGGCCTCGCTGACGTCCTTCACGGTGAACAGCGGGTGCTCCTCGATGGTCGACCTGCAGGCCGTCGGCCGGTGGCTGTACTGGACGTGCAACGTGAGCATCGCTCCGTACGCCGCGGGCGGCGTCTACGACCTCCAGTCCAGGAAGAACATTCCGCTTCCCTCCACCGCGCAGGCCTACCTCGGCGACGGTGTCGTCGCCGTCCGGGGCGGGCAGGGGCTGGCTGTCTACGGCCTGCAGACCGGGACGGCCGTCCAGCGGTGGTCAACCGACGCCGCGGGGCTTGTGGCGCTCGACCCTCGCAGCGGTGACCTTGCGTACTCCACGCTGGACCAGGCTGTCCACGTCCTGCACACCGGGCGGCCCCAGGCGGCCCTGGTTTCTCCCTACCGGAACGTCACCGCGCGGGTGGAGACGGACGTGACCCCGGTCTCCTGGCGCGGTGAGTGGTGGCTTTCCGAGCCGACGGCTTCCTGGAAGGTGGAGATACGCCACGAGGCCACGGGCCGCGTGATGGCCACGCGCAGTGGCGGACCGGCCGAGTACTCGATCGCGACGACCTGGAACGGCCGGGACACGGCAGGCGGACTGCTTCCCAACGGCTCGTACACCTGGACGCTGACGGCTCAGCCGGCGGACGGGCAGGGAGCGGCCTTGGTCCAGTCCGGCACGGTCCGGTTGACGGGTGGCACGGCGGTATGGCGGGACCACGCCGGCGGCTCGGCGCTGCCCGACGGTGTCGGCGACCTCCTGACGATGAACTCCTCGGGCGCGCTGACGTTCCAGCAGGGCACGGGCAAGGGCACGTTCTCGGGGAAGGTCAGCGGCAGCGGCTGGGCGACCAGCATCCGTCCGGTGCCCGTCGGGGACCTGAGCGGTGACCGCTGCAACGACGTCCTGGTCCGGCTGAGCAGCGGTACCCTCCGCCTGTACAGGCCGGCGTGTGGGGCGGCGCTCAAGCCGACGACCCCGTACACGACGCTGGGCACGGGCTGGAACCAGTACGACGTCCTGACCTCCCCCGGTGACGTCACCAAGGACGGCCGCCCCGACCTGATCGCCCGCAACGCCTCGACCGGGGCGGTGTACCTGTACAAGGGCGTGAGCGGTGGCAAACTTGCCGCGCGCGTGAAGCTGGTCGACAACTGGAAGACGTACAAGAAGGTCGTCGGGGCCGGGGATCTGAACGGTGACGGGATCGGCGATCTCGTCACGCAGGACAAGTCGAACAACCTGTACCGGTACTTCGGCAAGGGCAACGGCACCTTCGCCACCCGCGCGAAGATCGCCACCGGCTGGGGGGCCTCGTACAACGCGGTCGTCGGCGTCGGGGACATCACCGGCGACGGAAAGGCCGATCTGGTCGCCCGGGACACCGCCGGGAATCTCTACCGGCAAACCGGCTACGGCAACGGATCCTTCGCCGCACGCGTGAAGATCGCCACCGGCTGGCAGGGCTACAAGGGCATTTTCTAAAGCGCCAACGCGGGGCGAGGGACCAGGTTGGGGAGTGCATCCCGGACCTGGTCCCTTGTCTTTGGAGCGGGTGACGGGGATTCGAACCGGCGCTCTGAGCCTGGGAATCACCGGGCGAATCGAGCCGGAGGGACTGCTGACCTGCGCAAAGCGCGTACAGCCGGTCGCCGGAGAGATGCTGCCGTGACCGCGACTGACCGCTGTTCTCCCCACTTTCTGGCACGCATCTGGCACGGCTCCAGACCGTCGTCACCAAGCCGGTCGTGGATCTTGGCGTTCCGTCGAGAGTTTTGTGGGAACAGTGCTGCCCACGTCCGTTCGCCACAGATACCCCGGGCTCGGTGAGTAGTCGTCGGTCGGCGGTGCTGGGGGGTAGAACCTTTGAGTTCGCGGGAGCGGTACCTCGACCAGTCTGCCATCGTGGATCATCCACAGGCCGAAGCAGTCGTCCTCCTCGTCATGGATCAGTACCTGCACGTTGCCCGGGTTGGCCCAAGGAAGCGACTCCAGGTGCTTGAGCAGTCCGGAGCGCGTCCAATTTCTGTAGAACTCGATGACCCATCCACCGGCGAACAGGCCGAGCGGCTTGAATTCACCCTTCCAGCTGCGCGACCCGTCCGAGCGGGTCAGCGGTTCCATGACCTCGTCCTCGTACGTTGCCAGCACGATGACCTGCGCAATTCTGCTCATGCCGGCATATCACCGCACGCCGCACGGCAACGGCAACCCATTTCGGACTGGAAGGAGCCGCCCCGTCTGCGGCGACGCCACGCACGCCGGAAAGGGACCATGCCGCAAGCCTGGCCGAGGTTGGTCATAGCGACCCCCGCTTTAGGAGCGAGGTGGGGCGGCCCTTGTCCTGACCTGGGGTTCCAGGCCCTGGGTGGAGTCCGGCAGCACGCACCCTGGCGCACTTCTATTCCCCGTGGGACCCCGCTCGTTCTGGGACGGATGTGGCACGCGAGACCTTGGGTTGGTGTGTCTCTTACCTGCTGCCATGGTCTGCAGGTGTGCCGTGCGCGTATCGGTCAGAAGGGAGGTTCGAGATCACCGCGGCCATCGCTGTGCGGCCCCCGGTCCTCGGCCTCCTCCGAAAGAGGCTCCGGGCCGGGCGGATGGTGGCCCCATGTTTTGAGGGCCCTCCACGCGACGCGCCGGTTGGGCTCGTAGCTGCTGGTGTCCAGGATGCGGTGCGCGTGCCCGGCGAGGTGATCACGGTGCTCGGCGAGCGCGGGGTGTTCGGCGAGGATGAGCGCGGCCATGACGGCGGCTTCGCGCACGTTCTTGTGGCTGTCCTGCAGGAAGGGCGCGACGGCCCGGTAGAGCATCGGACGCAACTCCCGGAAGGCCGCCACGGTGGTGTCCGGGGCGAAGCCTGGCCAGTACTCCTCGTTGCGGGCGACGATCTCGTCGGAGGCGTCGTGAAGCGTGGAAGCCAGCCAGCCCAACAACGTCGCGCGGATGGGGATGTCGCGATAGGGCCGTCGCGTCATGGCCGCCGGGTGGGTGAGGATGGCAGCGACGTACATGGCGGCGGGGGCGGTGGCTTCGTAAATGGTGTTCTGGTGGCCGACCAGCTCACCCAGCTCCTGCAAAGCCGTGACCTGGACCTTGGGATCGGGCTCCAAAAGTTGCGTCAGAACCTTAGGAAGGTCCTCACCGGACCCGAAAGCCGTCTGGAGCGAACCCCAGTTGGTTTCCGCCAGGACAACCTGGTAGGGCGGCAAGTCAGGCTCGCGGGGTGCCCCGGCATTGGAACGACTGTGGGTCACAGGCCAAATCTAGACCAGACTTCTGACACCATCCCCTTCCGGGTCAGTCCCTCGGTCTGCGGTCCGGCCATAGGCCGCTGCTGCGCGTGTGGCATGTCACCAGTTTGGAAGACGTCGTATGCGGATGGCCGCTGACCTGGCGACTCTGGCGCCGCCGTTCCCCGCGAGTCCCCGCTGCGTCCCCCTGGCAGGCCGGGTGGGATCTGCTGCGCTTCGCTCTCGTATGCGAGTTCCGGCGTTAGGCGATCGCCGGTCGGCGAGTCCTGGCCAGGGGTTCGGGGACTCGGTGACCGGAGAACTGGATGAGGCCGCGGACCGCTTCGCGGGCCAGGTGGGGGGAGTGGACTTGTTCGGGAGCCAGGGTTTCGGCTTCGAGGAGTGCGGCTGTGGCCTCGCCGACGTGCCGCTGCTGCGCGTGCGCTCGCGCCACGGACCTGGATCGGCAAAGAGAGGTCGCAGAGGGTCTGGACCGCTTGGTCCGGGAGCGGCGTGAAGCAACGAATCACGCAGCATCTGGCACGGATCTGGCACGAGACGCTTGATCCGGTCTGGAATCAAAGAAGCCCCGGGCTGCTTGCCTGGGGCTTTCTGCTGGAGCGGGTGACGGGAATCGAACCCGCGCTCTGAGCTTGGGAATCACCGGTACTTGCGTGATGATCTGGGGTCTGACCTGCAAGGATGGCTCTTGATCGTCATAGCTGCCGTCCCGCGCTGGACCGTCGTTGACCGCGGTTGACCGCGCGTTCTGGTGCGCAACTGGTGCGGCGCCGGCGACCTAGGTGTTCTGTCCCGGGAGGTTGTGGACGGGTGATGCAGGTCTCGGTTGAGGGATCTTGAAATGGGTGAGGGCCTTCTGGCCTGGTGT
>NZ_JBEXSX010000109.1:0-18544 GCF_040613835.1 Streptomyces sp. NPDC006207
GCCGCACCGCGCCGGGGACCCCGGGGTCCCCGGCGCGGCGGCGGCCACGCCCGCAGGGGACCCTGCCCGCGCAGCCCCCGGCGCACTACGAGCCGTACCTGGACGGGCTGTTCACCTACTGCCTCTCCGTGCTGTGCGAGCACGACTCCGCCGCCGCCGCCCTCGGCGACGTGCTGGCCGTGGCCGAGCGCCAGCGCGCCCGGCTGCGCGACCCCGAGCTGCGCAGGCCCTGGCTGTACGCGCTGGCCCGCTGGGCCTGCCTGCGCACCCTGGCCGAGGGGCGGCCGGTATCGGTGCAGGCCTCGGCGGACGTGGCCGCCCGCAGACGCGGCGAACTGGCGGCGCTGGCCTGGCCCGAGGCGGCCGGCACCACCCCCGAGCAGCGCGAGGCGCTGGAGCTCGCCGTCCGCCACCAGCTGGCGCCGCACGAGGTGGCCCTGGTCGTCGGGCGGGAGCAGGACGCGACGCGCGCACTGCTCGCCCAGGCGGCCTGCGAGGTGGAGCGCACCCGGGCGGCGCTCGCCGTGGTCGAGCTCGGCAACTGCGCGGCGGTCGCCCGCCTCGCCGGTGACGCCCGGGTGCTGCTGGGCTCGGCGCTCCGCCGCGAGCTGGTGACCCACGTCGACGTGTGCGCGCACTGCCGGGTCACGGCCGAGCGCGCCGTGGCGACGGGACCCTGGCCGGGCCTGGCCACCACCGCCGCGACGGCCGTGCTGTCGACGGTCGAGGCGCCCCGCTCCGCCGCGTACGCCGCCTTGCTGCACGCCATGCGGGGCGGCGTCGGGCGCGCCCGCCAGGGCACCCCGCGCTTCGACCGGCACGGCTTCCCGATGGACCTGAAGGAGCGGATGGCGCGGCGGGCCCGGATGCGGCACCGCGCGGTGACCTCCACGGTGGTCGCGGCCGTCGTCGCGGCACCGGTGCTGGCGCTGTGGGCGGCGTACCACGGGGCGCCGCTGGCGCCCGAGCACAAGGGGGAAGGTTCCTTCAGTGCCGGCGAGGGCCTCGACGGCGTGCAGTACGAGAAGGCCGGTGTCGCGGGCGCGGCCGACGCGCGCGGGCGTTCCACGCGCGGCGGCCAGGGCCGTCTGTCGGTCTCCGTCGTGTCCGCCGCCCCCTCGGCGTCCGCCGCCGCCTCCGCCTCGGCCGGTGCCCGGGGCTCCGCCTCACCGCCGGGCGACGCCACGGACGGCGACGACCGCTCGGTGCCCCGCCCGGGCCGGCTGCTCGTCGAGGCCCGCTCGCGCGGTCACGTCACCGTCGTCACCCTCACCGCCGAGGGCGCGGCGCCGGTCCGCTGGCGGGCGGCCACCTCCGAGCCTTGGCTGCGGCTGAGCCGGAGCCACGGCAGGCTGCGGCCCGGGGAGAGCATGACGCTGACGGTCTCCGTGGACCGCTCGCGGGAGCCCGTGGGGCCGTGGACGGCACGGATCTGGTTCGACCCGTCGGGCGCGGTCGTCACGATCGAGGGGAGGGGGAGGCCGTCGCCTTCCCCCGACCCCTCTCCGACCCCGTCCGCCCCCGACCCGTCACCGAGCGACCCGCCGAGCCAGAGCCCCTCGGCCTCCCCGTCCTCCGCCCAGGGCGACGACTAGGCGTCCTCGTCCCCGTCCGGCCCCTGATCCCCGCCGCGGGAGCCCGGGACCGGGTCGGCGGGGTGCGGCGCCATCGGCAGCAGGGAGGCGAGCCGCTGCTCGCACAGCTCGACGAGCCGGTCGTAGCCCCGCGGCCCCATCAGCTCGGTGAGCTCCGCCCGGTACGAGACGTACACCGGTTCGCCCGCGCCGTGTGCGGACCGCGCGCCCGTGCACCACCAGTGCAGGTCGTGACCGCCGGGGCCCCAGCCGCGCCGGTCGTACTCGCCGATCGAGATCATCAGCACGCGCGTGTCGTCGGGCCGGTCCACCCAGTCGTACGTCCGCCGGATCGGCAGCTGCCAGCACACGTCCGGCTTGGTCTCCAGCGGCTCGCGGCCCTCCTTGAGCGCGAGCGTGTGCAGGGCGCAGCCGGCGCCCGCGGGGAAGCCGGGGCGGTTGAGGAAGATGCAGGCGCCCTGGTGCCGCCGGGTCTGCCGGTCGCCGTCCTCGTTGACCTCGGCCCAGCCGTCCTCCTCGCCGACCCCGTGGAACTGCCACAGCTCCGGGGTGAGCCGCTCCACGTGCCCCGCGACGCGCTTCTCGTCGTCGTCGTCCGAGAAGTGCGCGCCGAGGGTGCAGCAGCCGTCGTCGGCCCGGCCCGCCTGGATGCCCTCGCAGCCGCGGCCGAAGACGCAGTTCCACCGTGAGGTGAGCCACGTCAGGTCGCACCGGAAGACCTGTTCCTCGTCGGCCGGATCGGGGAACTCGACCCACGCGCGGGGGAAATCGAGCCCGACCTCGTCCGACGCGTCCGGGTGATGCTGCCGCTTCGTCGCCTTTTTCACCTTCGCCACGATGTCAGGGTAAGCATGTGAAGCTCCTCCAGTGGTCACCCGCGCAGGTGCCCATACCCCGCATGTCCCCGGTCAAGGCGCGGCGCAGTAGCGTTCCGGGCATGAGACTCGGTGTCCTCGACGTGGGTTCGAATACCGTCCACCTTCTGGTCATGGACGCGCACCCCGGCGCGCGTCCGCTCCCCGCCTACTCCCACAAGGCGGAGCTGCGGCTGGCGGAGCTGCTGGACGAGGACGGCGCGATCCGCGAGGACGGCGTGCGGCGGCTGGTCGCCCAGGTCGCCGAGGCCCTGGTCGTCGCCGAGGACAAGGGCGTCGAGGACGTCCTGCCCTTCGCCACCAGCGCGGTGCGCGAGGCCGCCAACGGCGAGCAGGTGCTCGCCCGGGTCGCCGCCGAGACCGGGGTCGCCCTGACCGTGCTGTCCGGGGAGGACGAGGCACGGCTCACCTTCCTCGCCGCCCGCCGCTGGTTCGGCTGGTCCGCCGGCCGGCTGCTCATGCTGGACATCGGCGGCGGCTCCCTGGAGGTCGCCTACGGCATGGACGAGGACCCGGACGCCGCGGTCTCCCTGCCGCTCGGCGCCGGCCGGCTCACCAGCGGCTGGCTCCCCGGCGACCCGCCCACCTCCGAGGACGTGCGCGGCCTGCGCAAGCACGTGCGCGCCGAGATCGCCCGCACCGTGGCGGAGTTCAGCCGGCTCGGCGGGCCCGACCACGTGGTGGGCACCTCCAAGACCTTCAAGCAACTGGCCCGGATCGCGGGCGCGGCCCGCTCCGCCGAGGGCCTGTACGTGCAGCGCACGCTGAGCCGCAAGGCGCTGGCGGAGTGGGTGCCGCGGCTGGCCGCCATGACGGAGGGCGCCCGCCGGGCCCTCCCGGGCGTGTCGGAGGGCCGGGCCCGCCAGCTGCTGGCCGGGGCGCTGGTCGCGGACGCGGCGATGGACCTGTTCGGGGTCGCCGAGCTGGAGGTCTGCCCGTGGGCGCTGCGCGAGGGCGTCATCCTGCGGCGCCTCGACCTGATGACGAGCGACCGGGGCTGAGCGCGGCGCACGCCGTCCGTCGCCGTGCGGGCGCCGCGCCGCTCCGCCCCGCGTGTCGATCGCGTCACGTCGGCCGGGTGCGATGTGCCGTCGGGCCGACCGGCCGCCGTACGCTGTTCCCCGTGGCAGCCCCTGACCCTGTGGACCCGAACGGACACACCGTGCGCGTACCGGACGCGAAGGTCGCGCTGTCCACGGCCTCGGTCTACCCCGAGTCCACGGCGACGGCCTTCGAGATCGCGGCCCGGCTGGGCTACGACGGCGTCGAGGTGATGGTGTGGACCGACCCGGTCAGCCAGGACATCGAGGCGCTGCGCCGCCTGTCGGACTACCACGGCATCCCCATCCTGGCGGTGCACGCCCCCTGCCTGCTGATCACCCAGCGGGTGTGGTCGACCGACCCCTGGGTGAAGCTGCAGCGCGCTCAGGCGGCGGCGGAGAAGCTGGGCGCCTCGACCGTGGTCGTCCACCCGCCGTTCCGCTGGCAGCGCAGCTACGCGCGGGAGTTCGTCGCCGGCATCTGGCGGATGGCGAACGAGACCGACGTCCGGTTCGCCGTCGAGAACATGTACCCGTGGCGCTACCGCGACCGGGAGATGCTCGCCTACGCCCCCGACTGGGACCCCACCAAGGACGACTACCGGCACTTCACCATCGACCTCTCGCACACCTCCACGGCCAGGACCGGGACGCTGGAGATGCTCGACCGCATGGGCGACCGGCTCGGTCACGTCCACCTGGCCGACGGCAGCGGCTCCGGCAAGGACGAGCACCTGGTGCCCGGACGCGGCAACCAGCCCTGCGCGGAGGTGCTGGAGGGCCTGGCCTCACGTGGCTTCGACGGCCATGTGGTGATCGAGGTCAACACCCGGCGCGCGATGTCGGCCGCCGAGCGCGAGGCGGACCTCGCCGAGGCGCTGGCCTTCACCCGGCTGCACCTCGCCGCGGCCGCGCGGGTGCGCTGATGGCTCCCGAGGACGGGACCGGCAGGCGCGGCCGCGGCCGCCCCGCCGGGAGCCGCTCGGGCACCGCCGAGACCCGCGAGCTGATCCTCGCCGCGGCCCGGCAGGAGTTCTCCGCCCGCGGCTACGACAAGACCTCGATCCGCTCCATCGCCAAGTCCGCGGGCGTGGACCCGGCGCTGGTGCACCACTACTTCGGGGCGAAGGAGCAGGTCTTCGAAGCCTCCATCGAGTTGAGCTTCGAGGCCGCCTTCGGCGTCCCCGACGTCCTGGCGACCGGCCCCGAGGGCGTCGGCGAGCGCCTGGCGCGCTTCTTCGTCTCCATCTGGGAGAACCCGGTCTCCCGGGCCCCCATGCTGGCGATCGTCCGCTCCGCCGTGACCAACGACACCGCCGCGGGCGTGCTGCGCGGCATCGTCCTGCGGCGGCTGCTGGAGCGCGTCGCGTCGGAGCTGAAGGTCCCCGACCCCCGGCTCCGCGCGGAACTCGCGGGCGCCCAGATGATCGGCATCGTGATGATGCGCTACGTCATCAAGCTCGAGCCGCTGGCGTCGGCGGACATGGAGGACGTCATCGCCCTCATCGCGCCGACCCTCCAGCGCTATCTGACCGATCCCGGGCCCGTCACGGGGTGAGCCGCCCGCATGGCAGATGGGTCGACAATGGGGGAGAGCGCCCTGTCGCCGGCCCGCTGCGGACCTGTCGTGTCCGGTACCGGATCGCCATCCACACGGTGGACTCGCCGTCCGCAATACGGACACACCGCCGCGTACCACGACCGGGGGCGTACGCTCGAAGGCTCCGAGATGGAAACGTAGGGAGTGGTCCCCGTGCCCGAGCTGAGGTCCCGCACAGTCACCCACGGCCGCAACATGGCGGGCGCCCGCGCCCTCATGCGCGCCTCGGGCGTAGCGAGCGAGGACATCGGCAAGCCGATCATCGCGGTGGCCAACAGCTTCACGGAGTTCGTGCCCGGGCACACCCACCTGCAGCCCGTCGGCCGCATCGTCAGCGAGGCGATCAAGGCCGCGGGCGCCGTGCCGCGCGAGTTCAACACGATCGCCGTCGACGACGGCATCGCCATGGGCCACGGCGGCATGCTCTACTCGCTGCCCTCCCGCGACCTGATCGCCGACTCCGTCGAGTACATGGTCGAGGCGCACTGCGCCGACGCGCTGATCTGCATCTCCAACTGCGACAAGATCACCCCGGGCATGCTGATGGCCGCCCTGCGCCTCAACATCCCCACCGTCTTCGTCTCCGGCGGCCCCATGGAGGCCGGCCGCGCCACCCTCGTCGACGGCACCGTCCGCACCCTCGACCTGATCGACGCGATCGCCGACGCCGTCAACGACAAGATCTCCGACGAGGACATCCTCCGCATCGAGGAGAACGCCTGCCCCACCTGCGGCTCGTGTTCCGGCATGTTCACCGCCAACTCGATGAACTGCCTCACCGAGGCGATGGGCCTGTCGCTGCCCGGCAACGGCTCGGTCCTGGCCACCCACACCGCCCGCAAGGCGCTGTACGAGGACGCCGGCCGCACGGTCGTCGACATCACCCGGCGCTATTACGAGCAGGACGACGAGTCCGTGCTGCCGCGCTCGATCGCCACCTTCGAGGCCTTCGAGAACGCCATGGCCCTCGACATCGCCATGGGCGGCTCCACCAACACGATCCTCCACCTGCTGGCCGCGGCCCAGGAGGCGGACGTCCCCTTCGGCCTCACCGACATCGACGCCGTCTCCCGGCGCGTGCCGTGCCTGGCCAAGGTCGCGCCCAACGTCGCGAAGAACCGCACGTACTACATGGAGGACGTGCACCGGGCCGGCGGCATCCCCGCCCTGCTGGGCGAACTCCACCGGGCCGGCCTGCTCAACGAGGACGTCCATTCCGTCCACTCCCCGTCGCTCGCCGACTGGCTCAAGACCTGGGACGTGCGCGGCGGCTCCCCCTCCGCCGAGGCCGAGGAACTCTGGCACGCCGCCCCCGGCTGCGTCCGCTCCGCCGAGGCCTTCTCCCAGTCCGAGCGCTGGGAGGCCCTCGACCTCGACGCCGCCGAGGGCTGCATCCGCTCCGCCGAGCACGCCTACTCCAAGGACGGCGGCCTGGCCGTGCTCCACGGCAACCTCGCCGTCGACGGCAGCGTGGTGAAGACCGCCGGCGTCGACGAGTCCATCTGGACCTTCGAGGGCCCGGCCGTGGTCTGCGAGTCCCAGGAGGAGGCCGTCGACAAGATCCTCCGCAAGGAGGTCAAGGAGGGCGACGTCGTCGTCATCCGCTACGAGGGCCCCAAGGGCGGTCCCGGCATGCAGGAGATGCTCTACCCCACCTCCTTCCTCAAGGGCCGCGGCCTCGGCAAGGCCTGCGCGCTCGTCACCGACGGCCGCTTCTCCGGCGGCACCTCGGGCCTGTCCATCGGCCACGCCTCCCCCGAGGCGGCGTCCGGCGGCACGATCGCGCTGGTCGAGGACGGCGACCGCATCCGCATCGACATCCCCGGCCGCAGCATCGAACTCCTCGTCCCCGAGGAGGAACTGGCCGCGCGCCGCGCCGCCCTCGGCGGCGTCTACGCCCCCAAGAACCGCGACCGCAAGGTCTCCCTGGCCCTCAAGGCGTACGCCGCGATGGCCACCAGCGCCGACAAGGGCGCCGTCCGCGACGTCACGAAGCTCGAGGGCTGACCCCGGGCCCGCCCCCGTCGTCGTCCCCGGGACCCCTTCCGCCGATCCCCACGATCACCAGCGGGAGGGGTCCTTCGCGTCCACGGCGAACACACTGCCGTCCGGTGCGGTCGCGAACACCTTCCCGTCGGCGACGACGGGGGAGGGCGGGGATCCCGGGTAGTTGCCCGGACGCGTTCCCATACGTGGCTTCGTCTGTCCGATGAAGGCCCCCCGTTCGGAGTCCACGGCCAGGAGCCGTCCGTCGAGGGCGGTGAAGTACACCCGGTTCCCGACGACGGTGGGTACGGAGCCACCACTCACCGACGTCTCCAGACTCCATGGTTCGACCGCCGTGCGGCCTTTGGAGCGGCGGGTGTCGAGGCCGATCAGCTCGCCGCCGTGACCCAGGAGGTACACCTTGTCCCCTCGCACGGCGGTCTGCGGCTGGTTGAGGAGCGGGGTGATCGGGATTCGCCGGTGCGAGCCGGTGGCCGTGTTCAGCCGGACGACGGCGTCGGTGCGGTAGAAGCCGTCCACGGAGGTGAGGAAGAGGTCCGTGCCGGACTCACCCACGGGGATCAGCTGCCCGTCGAGCCGAACCTGCCGCTGCACCGTCCCGTCCGACTCGTTCACCGCGGTCACCATGGTGGTGCGACCGTCCGCGCCGACCTCGACGGCGTAGACACGACCCGAGGTGCCGTACGCGGACAACGCAGGCTGGGTGTGCCCCGGCAGATTCACGCGCCACCTTTCCCGGCCGGTGGCGCCGTCCACGGCGATGACCGTTCCGTCGCGTCCGGCGAGCAGCACCGTGGCGCCGGCGCTGTAGAACGCGCCCTGGTAGGCCGAGATGTCCAGGGCCCATCGCACCTTCCCCGTGGCCGCGGACAGGCCCGTCAGCCGCGATTCGTCGTCGTTCACCACGCGGACGACGCCGCCCGACAGGACGGGCGGATGGGGATGCGCGGCGGTGCCGCCCTTCACGGGCGCCTCGCGGACCGACCATTGGATGAGCCCGCTGTCGGCGTCCAGCTTCGCCGCCTCGACACCCGGTCCGGCGCAGAACAGGGCCTCTGCCCCGGACGCGCAGGCTGCCGTGCCGCCACTTCCGTCTCCCCGGAGGGCGGCCGCCCACGGGTGGAAATCCCCACCGCCGGTGACCCGGGATCCGGTCGAGTCCAACGGCGTTACGTCATCGTGCCGTTGGGCCAGCAGGGAGGCGCCCGCGGCGAGGACACCCAATGCCAGGACGGCGGCGAGGGCACTTCGGGTCCGGCGGTTTCGGGACGTGGAAGCCGGAGCTGGACCGGGCGCTTCGGGTCCGGACCCGGATCCCGGCTGGGGCGCTTCCGGGGGGATCGCGCCGTCCGCCGATCGCCGCTGTGACGGGATGAGGGCGTCCGCCGGGACGCTCTCGAGGTCGAAGGAGCCGAAGGTCTGGGTGTCGTACGAGGCCGAGACCTTCCTCAGCTCCGTCATCAACGCGTCCGGAGTGGGCCTGTGGTCCGGGTCCTTGGCGAGGCATCGCTCGATGAGCGGCCGCAGATCTCCAGGGACGCCGTCGAGGTGCGGTTCGTCGTGGACCACTTGGTACGCGACGATGTAGGGGCTGTCCGAGTCGAAAGGACTGCGTCCCGTCGCGGCGTGGACGAGCACGCCGGCCATGGCGAAGACGTCGGCGGCGGGCCCCACCGATCGGGGCCGGCTGAACTGTTCGGGCGCCATGAAGGGAGGCGTGCCGATGAGCTTGCCCGTCTCGGTGCGCACATCGCTGTCCGGTGGTCGCGAGATGCCGAAATCGATGACCTTGGGACCATCGGCAGCCAACAGCACATTGCCCGGCTTGAGATCGCGGTGGACGACGCCCACCCGGTGGATGTCCCGCAAGGCCTCGGCGAGTCCTGCCATGAGGTAGCGGACCTGGGCCGGCGGAACCGGCCCGTTCCGCTTCACGAACTCGGCCAGCGTCGGCCCGGGTATGTAGAGCGTGGCCATCCAGGGGCGTTCGGCATCCGGATCCGCGTCCACGACGGATGCGGTGAAGGCGCCGCTGACCCGCCGGGCGGCGGTGATCTCCTGGCGGAATCGCGCCCTGAACTCCGGGTCCGCCGCGAACTCCTCGTGCACGACCTTGACGGCCAGCCGCATGCCGGATGTCGAGCGTGACAGGTGCACCACGCCCATGCCGCCGGCGCCGAGCCGCCCTTCCAGCCGGTAGGGCCCCGCATATTCCGGATGTTCCGCTTCCGGGTCGGTCCCGGGTCTCCGCACTGGCGGCATGACCCACCCCCGTGTGTTCGTCAGCAGCCGCAACTCGGTGAGCCTAGTGGATCCCCGTTACGAGGACGGCTCGGATTGCTAGCCTGCACTTGACAGAGCGTGAATCCTCACGGGGGTGGGCACATGGCCGAGAACAAGCTTGACGAGCCGGTGGGCGATGCGAGTGACGGGCCCGCAGGGGCGGAGACCGCCGTCGCGGCCGCCGACTTGATCTACTACTCCGTGGCGCCCGGAGCCCGTCTCAACGTGCGATCCGGCCCCGGAACCAGCTACCACATCGTCAAGGTCCTTCCGTACGACGCCAAGGTCCCGATCTTCTGCCAGACGCCTGGGACCACGGTCAGCGGTTACTACGGGACGTCGAACATCTGGGACTGCATCGGCACCAACCAGTACGTCTCCGACGCCTACGTGCACACCGGCAGCGACGGCTACGTCGCGTCACGCTGCAGCTGACGTCGGCGACTCGGCACAGCTCACGCCCATCGCGCCACGCGGCTCCCCGGCCCACCGGGGAGCCGCGGCGCGCATCCGTCAGTGATCCGTCCCTCAGGAGGAACGTGTTGAGCAAGGGCAAGGGCAAGAGCAGGCGCACGGCGCTGGTGACCGGTGCGGCCACGATGGCCGGTGCGGCCTTCCTCGTGCTGGGGGGTGCCGCCGAGGCGACCGCGGCGTCCGCGGATCTCGTGTACTACTCGGTCGCCCCCGACGTACGGCTCAACGTCCGTATCGGCCCCGGCACGGGATACCAGATCGTGAAGGTACTGCCCTACGACGTCAAGGTGCCGATCATCTGCCAGACCCCGGGCGAGACGGTCAGCGGCTACTACGGCACGTCGAACATATGGGACCGGATCGCCCCCGGCCAGTACGTCTCCGACACGTACGTGCACACCGGCAGCGACGGCTACGTCGCGGGACGCTGCGGATGATCACCCGCAGGTCCCTACCCATGGGGAGGCTGTGTTGAGCAAGGGCAGAAGCAGGCGCGCCGCACTGGCGGCCGGCGCGGCCACGATGGCCGGGGCGGTGTTCCTCGTGCTGGGGGGTGCCGCCGAAGCCGTGGCGGCTCCCAGTCTCGTGTACTACCCGGTCGCCCCCGACGTACGGCTCAACGTCCGTACCGGCCCCGGCACGAACTACCAGATCGTCAGGCTCCTGCCCTATGACGTCCAGGTGCCGATCTTCTGCCAGACCCCGGGCGAGACGGTCAGCGGCTACTACGGCACGTCGAACATCTGGGACCGGATCGGCCCGGACCAGTACGTCTCCGACACCTACGTGCACACCGGCAGCGACGGGTACGTCGCCGGAAGGTGCGTCTGACCGAGCCCACGCGGTGGGTCGCGCCCGCGTCCCACGGGGAAGGACAACCCCCATGACCACACACCCGGCCCACCGCGTGCTCGCCCAGTCGTTCGACACCGTCGCCGCGCAGTACGCCGCGGCCCGCCCCGGTTACCCGGGAGAGCTGTTCGACGCCGTCGAGGAGATCAGCGGCCGTCCCTTCGCCGGGGCCGCGGTCCTGGACGTGGGGGCCGGGACGGGGATCGCCACGGCGCTGCTGCGGGCGCGCGGGGCGAACGTGACGGCCGTGGAGCCGGGGGCGGGGATGGCCGCGCAGTTGCGGGCGGGACAGCCGGACGTGCCGCTCGTACGCGGGGACGGGGACGCGCTGCCGTTCGCGTCCGGGGTGGCGGACTTCGTGACGTACGCCCAGGCGTGGCACTGGACGGACGCGGCCAAGTCCTCCCCCGAGGCGGCACGGGTGCTGCGGCCGGGCGGCGCGCTCGCGCTGTGGTGGAACGTGCCGGACCTGGGCGTCGCCTGGGTGCGGGAGCAGGAGGAGCGGCTGGCCCGCGCGGTCCCCCGCTACCACGAGAACGGCCTGACGGGGACGGCGGAGGACATCCTCCGTTCGCTCGGCTCCCGCCTGGGGATGCGCACCGAGACCCGCGTCCTGCACTGGACGCGCACCGTCGCGCTGGACACGCACCTCACGATGCTCGGCAGCCGTTCCTACTTCGCCGTGCTCGCCCCGGACACCGCCCGCCGCATCCTCGACGACGAGCGGCGCGCGCTGCTGGCGCTCTTCCCGGACGGTCACGTGGTCGAGCCCTACAAGGTCGACCTCACGGTGGCGGTCAAGGACTGACGGTCGAGGACCGAGGGGGTCGAGGACCGAGAGGGTCAAGGCCCGGCGGCCGGGGCACGGCGGCCGGCCCTAGCCGGCCCGCCGCTTCCCGGCCACCGAACCGACGACGCCGACCACGCCCGCGACGAGGACCCCTCGCCACAGGCCGTCCCAGAGGCTGCCGAAGAAGCCCTCGGAGGTCAGGATCTGGCGCATCACGACGTCGGTGACGAGCAGCATCCCCGCCGGGACCAGCGCGACGCGCCAAGGGTGGGCCGCCGCCCAGCGGCGTATGCGGCGGTCGGCGCGCGGGCCGCGCCCGGTCACCGCGCCGGCGCCGCCGACGAGGAAGAAGAGCATCAGCGCGACGGACACGGCGCCGGCGACGACGCCGAGTCCGAAGTCGCCGCTCAGGGCGGAGGCGGCGAGGGAGACCCCGCCGCCGATCGCGCCGACCGCCGCCGCCGGGCGCCAGGGGCCGAGGGTGGCCGAGGCCATCGCGAGCTGCCGCTTCTCGGCTCCGGTCACGTCCCGGGATACATCGGTAGAACGCCTCATATGGCCACGGTCACTCCGCTCCGCTCCCGAAGCCATAGGGGATGACCCTGAGACGGCCCGGAACCGTGGGTCAGGGGCGGCGCCCCGTCCCGCCCGGTCCCGGGCCGTCGCGTCACACCGGTGCGCCCTGCACCCGGACGGGCGTCACCCCCTCCTCGTTGTGCCGCTCGGCCCAGCCGAGCAGGGCCATGCCGCAGGCGTGGTCGAGGTGCCGCAGCCGGCGCAGGTCGAGTTCCATCGGGCGGTCACGGGGCAGCGCCTCCAGTTGCTCCAGCAGCTTGGGCAGCCGCAGGAAGGTGGCGTTGCCCAGCACGCGGACGACGATCGGGCCCTCACCCTTGTCGTGGATCTCCACATGGGTCTGCGAGGTCTCCCAGGCAGCCTTGACCACGGCCGTGAGCAGCCCGATGAGGACCCCTTCGAACATGTTGGTGGCCACGATCGCCGTCGCGGTCACCACCAGGACGACGGCCTCGCCCCGGTGCGCGCGCCACAGCGGCACGAGCTCCTTCACCGGTACGAGCTTCCAGCCCGCGTGCACCAGCACACCCGCCAGCGCCGCCACGGGGATCACCCCCAGGGCGCCGGGGATCAGCGCGGCGAACAGCAGCAGCCACACGCCGTGCAGCACACGTGCCGCCTTCGTACGGGCGCCCGCCTGCACGTTGGCCGCGCTGCGGACGATCACCGCGGTCATCGGGAGGGCCCCGAGCGCCCCGCAGACAGCGTTGCCCGCGCCCTGCGCGATGAGTTCCTTGTCGTACTCCGTGCGCGGCCCGTCGTGGAGCCGGTCCACCGCGGCGGCGCTGAACAGGCTCTCGGCGGAGGCGATCAGCGTGAAGGCCAGCACGGTGCCGATCACGGACAGGCTCGCCAGCCCCGCGAACTGCCCGGCCCCCGGCGGCTGGACGACGTCGAGCAGCCCCGCCACCTCGACGCGCTGGACCGGCAGGCCGAACAGCACGGCCGCGCCCGTGGCCAGCGCGACCGCGGCCAGCTGCCCCGGCAGCAGCCGCGCGGCACGCGGGATGCGGGGCCACAGCACGAGGACCGCGATGGTGCCGCCGCCGACGGCGAGCGCGGTGAGCGCCGTGGGTGAGGCGACGGTGCCCGCGACCAGTCCCGGTAATCCGGCGATCTTCGCGACGCCGCCTGCCGGTGCCGCGGTGTCGGTGAGCGCGTAGACCTGTCCGGCGATCAGCACCAGGCCGATGCCGGCCAGCATGCCCTGGACGACGGCGACGGAGATGGCCCGGAACCAGCGGCCGAGCCGGAGCACGCCCATGGCGAGCTGCAGCCCGCCCGCGCAGAGCACGAGCACGCCCAGTGAGGGCAGTCCGAAATCCTGGACCGCCTCGTAGACCAGGACGGTGAGTCCGGCGGCCGGGCCGGACACCTGGAGGCTGCTGCCGGGGAGCAAGCCGGTCACGATCCCGCCGACGATGCCGGTGACCAGGCCGAGTTCGGCCGGCACCCCCGAGGCGACGGCCACGCCCACGCACAGCGGCAGGGCGACGAGGAAGACGACGAGGGAGGCGGTGACGTCGGCGCGCAGCGACTGCGGGCGGGGCAGTCGCGACGCGGCGCGCATGAGGCGGCTCACCGCGCGGGGGCGGGGGTGAGGGAGCCGCGGACGGGCCGGAGGGGCCGGACGGCTGGTGGGGGGAGGGCGGAACAAGAGGTGGGGGATGGGGGGATGAAGGTCTTCACGCGGGTGTCCTCCATTGCGCCCCGGCGCCGGCGTGGGCGGGGGCGTACGTGGTCGAGCAGTGTGGGGGGACGGTTCTCCCGGACCGCGGGCGCCGCGTACGAGTGCATGTGCGTGCACGTGGACGCGCGGGCGCCGGCGCGGGCCCGGGCCGGGTGGGGCCCGGGCCGCGGGCGACGACCGCGGTCAGGAGGGAAGAGCAGGCGGCAGGCCGTGCCTCAGCAGCGGAACGCGCCGAGGGCGATCGGTAGTTCTCCGGATCTGGAGAGGGGTACCGCCTGCCGGGCGGTCCGCGGCGCCGTCACGGCGGCGGACACCTGGGCGCCTACCGCCGGGACCGTCTCATCGGTCCCGGTGCCGCCCCGTGGTGCCGGTGCCGGTGCCGGGACGCTCACGGTCCCGGGCAGCACCAGGCGTATGCCGTTGCTCCCGTGCCTGCGTGCCAGGCAGTTCCGGGTCTCGGGCTCCACGCGCGCCACCGTCGTGCCCGCGCCGCGGCCGGAGACGGGAACGGGCTCGGCGGCGGCGCAGCCTATCGCCGCGAACAGGGAGAGCAGCAGTGCCGCCATGACGGCGACAGCACGCGCAACTCCCTTGGCCGATACCACAGGTGCCCCCGTTCCGATGCGTAGCCGCCCTCCATTTTGCGCAGACAGCCACTCCATTTTGCAAGCTCTTTAAGCAAACGGAGTGTAAATGATCCGTCACGCAAACGGATGTATCCGCTGCTCCTTGACGCCCCGAGGCGCCCCGGAGCATTATTCACCGCATGATGAATAAAGCCGAGGAGCCTGGAGGTCCGGGCCCCGGACCCGCCGTGCACGCCTCCGGGCTCACCGTCGTCCGCGGCGGCCGCACCGTCCTGGACGCCCTGGAGTTCACCGTCCCCCGTGGCGAGATCACCGGCCTGCTCGGCCCCAGCGGCTGCGGCAAGTCGACCCTCATGCGCGCCGTCGTCGGCACCCAGGCGGCCGTCACCGGCACCCTCGACGTCCTCGGCCTGCCCGCCGGCCACCGCGACCTGCGCCCCCGCGTCGGCTACGTGACCCAGGCCGCCTCCGTCTACCTCGACCTGACCGTCCGCCAGAACCTCGAGTACTTCGCCGCCGTCCTCGGCGGCGACGCCCCCGGCCACGTCGAACGCGCCATCGCCGACGTCGACCTGGTCTCCCACGCCACCGCCCTCGCCGGCAACCTCTCCGGCGGACAGCTGAACCGGGTCTCCCTCGCCGTGGCGCTCCTCGGCACCCCCGAACTGCTCGTGCTCGACGAACCCACCGTCGGCCTCGACCCCGTCCTGCGCCGCGACCTGTGGGAGCTCTTCCACCGCCTCGCCGCCGAACGGGGCGCCACCCTCCTCGTCTCCAGCCACGTCATGGACGAGGCCGAGCGCTGCCACCGGCTGCTGCTCATGCGCGAGGGCCGCATCCTCGCGCAGGGCGCCCCCGACGAGCTGCGCGCGGGCACCGGCGCCCCCACCGTCGAGGACGCCTTCCTCCGCCTCGTCGACGAGGCCGCCGGGAAGCTCCCCCACCAGGCCGAGGAGCCCGTCCGATGAGCACGCGCCGCACCCTCGCCACCGCCCGCCGCGTACTGCTGCAACTGCGCCACGACCCGCGCACCATCGCCCTGATGGTCGTGGTGCCCTGCGTCCTGCTCACCCTGCTGTCCTGGGTCTACGACGCAAGCCCGCGCACCTTCGACACCGTCGGCGCCTCGCTGCTGGGCATCTTCCCGCTCATCACGATGTTCCTGGTCACCTCGATCGCGACGCTGCGCGAACGCACCTCGGGCACCCTGGAACGCCTGCTGTCCATGCCGCTCGGCAAGGGCGACCTGCTGGCCGGGTACGCCCTCGCCTTCGGCGCCGTCGCCGTCGTCCAGGCCGTCCTCGCCACCGGGCTCGCCGTCCTCGCGCTCGGCCTCGACGTCACCGGCTCCGCCTGGCTGCTGCTCCTGGTCGCCCTCGCCGACGCCTGCCTGGGCACCGCCCTCGGGCTCTTCGTCAGCGCCTTCGCCGCCAGCGAGTTCCAGGCCGTGCAGTTCATGCCCGCCGTGCTGCTGCCGCAGATCCTGCTCTGCGGACTCCTCATGCCGCGCGACCGGATGCAGCCGGTGCTGGAGGCCATCTCCGACGTCCTGCCCATGTCGTACGCCGTCGACGGCATGCAGGAGGTCCTCACCCACACCGGCGTCACCGGTGACTTCGTCCGCGACCTCGCCGTCGTCGCCGGCAGCGCCGCGCTCGCACTCGCCCTCGGCGCGGCCACGCTCCGCCGCCGTACGGCCTGATCCCGCAGGGTGACCGCACCGTGGACGGCACGGCCTCCGGGCCGCCCACGGTGCGAGGATGACCCCATGACGCAGAAAGTCGCGGTGCTCGGCACCGGCAAGATCGGCGAGGCCCTCCTGTCGGGCATGCTCCGTGCCGGCCGACAGCCGGAGAACCTCCTCGTGACCGCCCGCCGCCCGGCGCGCGCCCAGGAGCTGCACGCCCGCTACGGCGTCGAATCGGTCTCCAACGAGGAGGCGGCCAAGACCGCCGACACCCTCATCCTCGCCGTGAAGCCGCAGGACATGTCCGCCCTCCTGGAGGAGCTCGCCCCGCACGTCGCCGCCGACCGGCTGGTCATCAGTGCCGCGGCCGGCGTCCCGACCTCCTTCTTCGAGGAGCGCCTCGCGGACGGCATCGCGGTCGTCCGCGTCATGCCCAACACCCCCGTCCTGGTCGACGAGGGCATGTCTGTCATCTCAGGCGGCAGCCACGCCGCCGAGGAGCACCTGCTGCGCACCGAGGAGATCTTCCAGCCGGTCGGCAAGACCCTGCGCATCCCCGAGTACCAGCAGGACGCCGCCACCGCGCTCTCCGGCTCCGGACCCGCGTACTTCTACTACCTGGTCGAGGCCATGACCGACGCCGGCATCCTCCTCGGCCTGCCGCGCGCCCAGGCCCACGACCTGATCGTGCAGTCCGCGATCGGCGCCGCCGTGATGCTCCGCGACAGCGGCGAGCACCCCGTCAAGCTCCGCGAGGCCGTCACCTCCCCGGCCGGCACCACCATCAACGCCATCCGGGAACTGGAGAAGCACGGCGTGCGCCACGCCCTGATCGCCGCCCTGGAAGCCGCCCGCGACCGCAGCCGCGAACTCGCCTCCGGCAACGGCTGACCGGCCGGCCGGGTTCAGCAGGCCCCGGCCGCCGTCAGCACGTCCTCAGCCCGGCGGCAGCAGCCCGATCGCCCGGTAGGCCGCGTCGACCGTCGGCCGGGCCAGGCCCCGCGCCCGCTCGGCACCGTCCCTGAGCACCCCGTCCACGTAGCCGGGGTCGGCCACCAGCTCCGCGTGCCGTTCCCACAACGGCCGCAGCTCCTCCACGACGGCCTCGGCGGTGTCCATTTTCAGGGCGCCGTACGAGTCGTACCCCGCCGCGAGGTCCTGCGGCGCCCGGCCCGTGCACGCCGACAGGATCTCCAGCAGGTTCGCCACCCCCGGCCGCTCCTGCGGGTCGTACGCCACGTCCTGCCCGCTGTCCGTCACCGCCCGCAGCACCTTCCTGCGGACGACGTCGGGCTCGTCGAGCAGGTAGACGATTCCCGGGCCGGTGTCCTCCGACTTGCCCATCTTCGACCCCGGGTCCTGCAGGTTCATCACCCGCGCCGCCACCTGCGGCAGCACCGCCCGGGGGACGGTGAACACATGCCCGTAACGGTGGTTGAACCGCACCGCCAGATCCCGCGTCAGCTCCACGTGCTGTGCCTGGTCGTCCCCGACGGGCACCTCGTCCGCCCCGTACGCCAGGATGTCCGCCGCCATCAGCACGGGGTACGTCAGCAACGACAGCCGCACACTGCCGCCCCGCCGCTGCTCCCTGGCCGCCTTCTCCTTGTACTGGACCATCCTGCGCATCTCCCCGTCCGTGGCGGTGCATTCGAGGAGGTACGCCAGGCGGGCGTGCTCGTCCACATGGCTCTGCACGAAGAGCGTGCAGACCCGCGGGTCGAGGCCGGCGGCCAGCAGGAGCGTCGCCGCCTGGCGGCTCAGCCGCTGCACCCGCGCCGGATCGTGCTCGACGGTGAGCGCGTGCAGGTCCACGACGCAGAACAGCGACTCGGCCCGGTGCTGGTCCACAGCTGCCCACTGCCGCACGGCGCCCAGGTAGTTGCCCAGGGTCAGGTGCCCCGTCGGCTTGATCCCGCTGAAGACCCTCGTCATCGCTGTTCCTCCCGGCTGTGGGACCACCGCGGTCGGCGAGCCGGAACAGAAACACGTACGGCCGCCGAAGCGGCGGCCGTTGGATGCATGCGCTGAGCGAAGGCCGCCGTCAGGCGGCCCACCACAAGTACGAGTGCGCATGCTCGGTCATGCCCCGAAGGTAACGCGCAAACCTGTTGACGGCCACAGGTTTGAAGCACCCCGGGGCGTGGTGTAGTGTTCTCAAGCTGCCTCGGACGGGTCACCTTCCAGAGGTGGCCAATCAAGCCGCCCGGCGGCAAACCACTACTGCACAACTTCCCCTCGGGGACGATTTCGGCATGCCGAAATCAGATCCGAATGGCTCGATTATGAACCGCAGGGGAAATCCGCTAACGTAGTGGACACGCCGGAAGGCGCGAAACGAAAAAACCCCGCTCCAATAGGGGGCCGGAAACGAAGAGCGGAAACGCGAAACGGATCTGGTAAGGTTGGAGACAACGAAGGGAAAGCCCGGAGGGGCCGGTGAAACGGTCTCGAAGGAAGCTTCCGTTCCTTGAGAACTCAACAGCGT
>NZ_JBEXSX010000110.1:0-18533 GCF_040613835.1 Streptomyces sp. NPDC006207
GCGCCCGCCTCGACGCCGAGGTGCGCGTCGGCGGCGAGTCCGGCACCGGCGAGACCGTCCTGCTCCGCCTCCACGGCGAACTCGCCGACCACGCCCACAGCGTGGTCCTGCCGCTGCTGCTGCCCGACGCCCCCGTGGTGGTGTGGTGGCCGGTCGACGCACCCGCCAACCCCGCCGCCGACCCCCTCGGCGCGCTGGCGCAGCGCCGGATCACCGACGCGTACGCCGTCGAGCATCCGCTGGAGGAGCTGAAGACCCGTGCCGCCGGCTACACCCCCGGCGACACCGACCTGTCCTGGACCCGGCTCACGCCCTGGCGGTCCATGCTCGCCGCCGCGCTCGACCAGGCCCGGGCCAGGGTCATCTCGGCCGCCGTCGAGAGCGAGGCCGACAACCCCAGCGCCGAACTCCTGGCCCGCTGGCTCGGCAACCGGCTGCGCGTGCCCGTCGAGCGCGTCGTCACCGACGGCCCGGTCGTCACCGCGGTCCGGCTGAGCACCGCGGACGGCGACATCCACATCGACCGCCCCGAGGGCCCGCTGGCCAACCTCACCATCCCCGGGCAGCCCAGCCGGCACCTCGCGCTGAAGGTGCGGTCGACCGCCGAGCTCATCGCCGAGGAGCTGCGCCGGCTCGACCCCGACGAGATGTACGCCGCGTCGCTGCGCCACACCGACGCGGCGGAGGCGCCCCGCCCGGCGAAGACCACCGCGCGGAGCAGCAAGAAGCGGCCCACCCCGGCCAGCGCGGAGGCCGCCAAGTAGACCGACTGCCGCAGCAGTACGCCGGGGGCGGCGCACACCGCCTGCAGGAGCAGCATCGCGGCCGTGGTGAACAGGTAGCAGACCACGACCGTCAGCGCCGACTCCAGGTGCGCCCGCCACCCGGCGCGGCCCCCGCCGAAGGTGAAGCGCGCGTGCAACTCGGTGGCCAGCACCGTCGAGGCCACGGTCACCACCGCGTTCGCCAGGGCGAACGGCACCGGTCCCGACAGCGCCATCAGCACTCCGGAGGACGCCAGCCCCACACCGCCGCCGCACACGGCGAAGCGCACGAACGCGGCCGGAGCGGAAGGCACGGGGCCCGCGGTGCGGAGGCGACGGGCGGCGGCGGGAGGGGCGGATCGCTCCGCGGTGACGGTGTCCATGCCCGCACACTGCCCGCCCCCGCTGACAGGGCGCTGACCGCACGCTGACACGCCACCCCCACGGGCCCGACGCCCCCGCCCGACGAGGTCGCGGCCCGGGTCAGGACAGGGCGAACGGGCCTTCCGTGGCCTTGCGGTGCTGCATGGCCGTCAGTTTGCGGACGAACAGGATGGCGAGGACCGCGGCGAGGATGTCCACGCCGTCCACGGCGATGGCGAAGCCGGCGGCGTCGCGGAGGTCGTCCGCGTAGCCCGAGCTCTCGTCGAACATGCCCCCCGAGAGCCGGCCCAGCACGGAGGAGGCTATCCACGCCGCCCACCAGTAGGAGACCGGGCCCGAGTCGGCGGGCCGAAGGCGGCCGTCCTGCGTCGTCTGGGAGCTCGCGACCCAGGTCTCGCGGGCGACCCTGAAGGGGATCCACAGGTTGCCGATGGGGATGAACCAGCCGCCGATCGCCCACCCGCGGCCCTTCTCGAACCCGTTGGGGGCGAACACCTCGCCGTTGGAGCGGACCCGGTGGAACCAGACGACGAAGACGACGGTCGTCGCCACCAGGGCGATGACCTGCAGGACCGCGGCGGAGCCCGTCCACAGGTCCGAGCGGTTCAGCGCGGACGGGTCGACGGTGGCGAGTTCGTCGGCGACCGCCGTGCCCATGAGGGCGTAGCGGGCGGCCTCCGCGGCGATGGCGAGCACATCGACCGCGATCACCAGCGACAGCAGCACCGTCACCGCGGCCGCCAGACCCAGCGGGGAACGGAGCACGGCGGAGGTCGCCGGAGGCCCGGCGGGTACGGGGTACGGAGCCCCGGGCGGCGGCCCGACAGGGTTGAGCGACATGGAATCCCCCCAGGGACACAACATGGAGACGTGCCCGTCGAGCGGCGGGCAGGAGGACATTACGGCAGGAGATCTTGACCAGTCCACATGATTGAGCCGCGCCCGCGCGCCTTCGGCCCGGTCACGTCGGCGGTGTGGGGGAACGGCGCGCCACCTGCGGGTTTCCGCAAGGGAAACGGGGTCGCAGGGGAGCCTGTCCAGCGTAAGTAATGCGGGGGTCGAGAGATTCTCGTCCCCAGGTCCCGCGGCTCCCGGAGCCGGCCCTGGGGTTCACCTGCGAGCCCGGCGACGCACGTTCGACGCGGCACCAGTGTCGACACTCCTGCCACTGTGCGCGGGATCGGCCGGCGGACCCGACGGGCGCTCTGACCAGGCAAGATGTGATACCGGTGAAGACGATAAAGGGGAGGGGCGGGCACACTGTAATGACACCTTGTGGGTAGACATCGAGTGTATAGACAGCGTGTATATTCACTGCATGTTCTTCGACCCGCTCAGACTCCCGTTCGCGCCGCCCCCGCCCCAGGCCGCGTCCCGCAACCGCCGAGCCGTCACGCGCGACGGCATTCCGTGCCCAGGGGGCCCCGCATGAACCGTGACGGTGCCGGGGCCGCGCCGGGGCGGTTCCGTTCGGCGCTGGGAGATCTGTGGCTCGGCGCGCGGCTGGCGGGCTCCGGGGGCCGCGAGGGGTGGATCCGTACGGCGCTGACCGCGGTGGGCGTCGGGCTCGGGGTGGCTCTGCTGTTCCTCGCCGCCGCGGTGCCGAACGTCCTGGGCGCCCGCGCGGAGCGCGGGCACGCGCGTGAGACGCCGAACTTCGAGAGCGAGGTGTCGGTGCGGCGCGCGGACACGACGTTCCTCTGGTACGACGCGAGCACCGAGTACCGTGGCGAGGCCGTCGGCGGGCAGTTGCTGCGCCCGGACGGTCCCGGTGCTCCGCCGCCGCCGGGTGTGGCACGGATTCCCGGGCCGGGGGAGATGGCGGTCTCGCCCGCTCTGCGCGAGCTGCTGGGCTCGTCGTCCGGCGCGCTGCTCAAGGAGCGGCTCGGTTACCGGATCACCGGGACCATCGCGGACCGGGGTCTGCTCGAACCGGGGGAGCTGCGCTTCTACGCGGGGAGTGCCACGCTCACCAGGAGCGGGGGTGCGATCAGGTCCGCAGGGTACGGCCATGACCCCGGCTCCGGGCGGTTCGATCCGCAGTTGGTGGTCCTGGTCGCTTTGATCTGCGTCGTCCTGCTGGTTCCTGTGGGCGTCTTCATCGGTACGGCCGTCCGGTTCGGTGGGGACCGCAGGGACCGCAGGCTGGCCGCGTTGCGGCTGGTCGGTGCGGATGTCGGGATGACCCGGCGGATCGCGGCGGGTGAGGCGCTGTTCGGCGCCGTGCTGGGTCTGCTGGTCGGTACCGGGGTGTTCCTGGGGGCGCGCCGGCTGGCGGGGTCGGTGCGGCTGTGGGGCGTGAGTGCTTTTCCTGCCGATGTCGCCCCTGACCTGCTGCTGGCGGGACTGATCGTGGTGGCGATCCTGGTGGGGGCGGTTGTGGTCACCCTGTCGGCGCTGCGTTCGGTGGCGATCGAGCCGTTGGGGGTCGTGCGGCATGCCACGTTGCGGCCGCGTCGGTTGTGGTGGCGGCTGGTGAGTCCTGTGGTCGGTGTCGGTGTGCTGATGCTGACGGGGTCGGCGGACGGGGAGTTGGGGTCGGGTGGTGTGTATCCGGTCGCGCTGGGTGCGGTGCTGGTCCTGGTGGGGTTGACCGGGCTGTTGCCGTGGCTGGTGGAGGCCGTGGTGAGGCGGCTGCGCGGGGGGCCGGTCGCGTGGCAGCTCGCGGTGCGCCGGTTGCAGTTGAGCAGTGGGACGGCGTCGCGGGCGGTGAGCGGCATCACCGTGGCGGTGGCCGGTGCGATCGCGCTGCAGATGGTGTTCGGCGGCATGCAGGAGGACTTCGCCTCGCCGTCCGCTCCGAAGGCGGGGCGTGGGTCTTCCGCTCCTGCCGATGTCGTGCGTGCGGATTTCCGGGTTGCCGCGGCTTCGGAGAGCGTGGGCGATCCGGTCCTGGCGGAGCGGATGGCCGAGGAGTTCCGGCAGGTCAAGGGTGTGCGGCGGGTGGTCGCCACGGTCGAGGCGTATGTGAGTCGTCCGGATGCGGGTGGTGGGCCGGGGTCCGTCACCACGTTGACGGTGGGCAGTTGTGCGACGTTGCGGTCGTTGGCCTCGTTGTCTTCGTGCCGTGACGGTGATGCCTTCGTGGCGCACCGGCCGGGTGCGTCGCGGCGGGCCCGGGAGGCGAACCTCCTCACCGATGAGGCTGCCCGGCCGGGTGGGCGGATCGATCTCGACGCCGTTTCGGAGGGCGTTTCGGAGGGCGAGTCGTGGACGTTGCCGGTGACGGCTCGGGCGGTGGTGGCGGTCCGGGATCCGGTGGGCGAGGTCCATGACGGCATCCTGGCCACTCCGGGGGCGCTGGCCGGGCACCGGTTGCCGCAGGCGTCGACGTTCGCGTCCGTCGCGATCGACCGCCGGGTTCCCGATGCGGCGGAGTACCTGCGCAATGCCGCGGCGCGGGTGGATCCGATGCTGCGGGTGGGCGGGTTGGTGAACGTGCAGCGTGACCGGCAGTACTCCAGTGTGCAGACGGGTCTGCGGGTCGGGGGGACCTTGACGGTCGTGCTGATCGCGGCGGGGATGCTGGTGGCGCAGGTGGAGCAGTTGAGGGAGCGTCGGCGTCTGCTGTCGGTGCTGGTGGCGTTCGGTACGCGGCGCAGGACGTTGGCGTGGTCGGTGCTGTGGCAGACGGCGGTGCCGGTGCTGGCGGGTACGGTCGTCGCGATCGTTGGGGGGCTGGTCCTGGGGCGGGCGATGCTGGGCGTCGTGGTGAAGCCGGTGCGGGACTGGTGGGTGTTCCTGCCGTATGCCGGGATCGGTGCGGTGGCGGTCCTGGTGGTGGCGGTGCTGAGCCTTCCGCCGTTGTGGCGGATGATGCGGGCGGACGGGCTGCGTACGGAGTGAGGGTGTGTGCCGCCGGTCCGCTGTGCGGGCCGGCGGTGGTCAAGTGGGTCCGGCTAAAGGGCTGTTGACGTGCGGGGACGGCCTGGCGGGGTGGTGCCGGGGAGGAACCGCGTGAGGGCCCTTGACGTGTCCTGATGGCCGGTGCCAACATCGCGTCCATCAAATGTTTGCGTAAACGTGCGTCGGCTGCGGTCGCTGATGTTTGCGCAACCATCCCGGACCCGCCCGATGTGGCGGGACCCCGCACGACGATGTGAAGGATGGGATCATGGCTGCCATACCGCCGCCACCGGGCACCGGCCGGGCCGCTCCTCCCCGAGGACGCCGGGGCCGGCGCTGGCTGGGATGGGGCTTCGTGGCACCGTTCATGATCGTCTTCACACTGGTCTTCCTGGCGCCGATCGGCTACTCGATCTACCTGAGCCTGTTCCGCGACCGCCTCATCGGCGGGACCTCCTTCGTCGGTCTGGACAACTACGTCCAGGCCTTCCAGGACGGCCAGTTCTGGTCCGGCCTCGGCCACGTCGCGCTGTTCCTCGGCGTCCAGGTGCCGGTCATGCTGGGCATCGCGCTGCTGGTCGCCCTCGCGCTGGACAGCGGGCGGCTGCACGGCCGGAAGTTCTTCCGGATCACGATCTTCCTGCCCTACGCGGTCCCGGCGGTCGTGGCGACGCTGATGTGGGGCTTCATGTACGGGGACCGCTTCGGCCTGGTCGCCGACATCAACGACGCCTTCGGTGCCTCGCTGCCGAACCCCCTGTCGCCCGGACTGGTGCTGGCGAGCATCGGCAACATCGTGACCTGGGAGTTCGTCGGCTACAACATGCTGATCTTCTACTCGGCGCTGCACGTCGTGCCGCGGTCCCTGTACGAGGCGGCCGAGATCGACGGCGCGAGCCAGCTGCGGATCGTCACCTCCATCAAGATCCCGGCGATCCGCGGGGCCCTGGTCATCGCGACGATCTTCTCGATCATCGGCAGCTTCCAGCTGTTCAACGAGCCCAGCATCCTCAAGCCGCTGGCGCCCAACGCCATCACGACGTACTTCACGCCGAACCTCTACACCTTCTCGCTGTCCTTCTCCGGGCAGCAGCACAACTACGCGGCGACCGTCGCGATCGTCATGGGGGTCGTCACGATGATCATCGCCTACGTCGTGCAGCTGCGCGGCATGCGCAAGGAGGCCTGACGATGGCCCAGGCGAGCACCCAGGCGGCCGCCACGGCCCCGCAGCGCGAGCGCCGCGGCGCCGCACCGTCCGAGCGCCCGGCCGGCCGGCGGCACTCCTCCGACCGGCCCCGGCGCAGCGTCCTGCTCACCGTCCTGACCGCGCTGGTGGCGGTCTACACCCTGGTTCCGCTGGCCTGGCTGCTGTTCAGCGCGACCAAGACCCAGAAGAGCCTGCTGGACTCCTTCGGGTTGTGGTTCAGCGGTGACTTCGCCCTGTGGGACAACATCCGGCAGACCCTCACCTACGACGACCACATCTTCGTCCGGTGGCTGCTCAACACCCTGCTGTACGTGGCGGTCGGCGCCGGGGGCGCGACGTTCCTGGCCGTGCTGGGCGGTTACGGCCTGGCGAAGTTCGACTTCCCCGGCAAGCGCGCGGTCTTCGCGGTGGTGATCGGCGCGGTCGCCGTGCCGAGTGCCGCGCTGGCCGTGCCCACGTTCCTGATGTTCAGCAAGATGGGCCTGACCAACACCCCGTGGGCGGTGATCGTGCCCTCGCTCGTCTCGCCGTTCGGCCTCTACCTGATGTGGGTCTTCGCCTCCGAGGCGATCCCCGACGAGCTGCTGGAGGCCGCCCGGGTCGACGGTTCGGGGGAGATCCGCACCTTCTTCAGGATCAGCCTGCCGCTGCTGGGACCCGGCATCGTCACCGTGCTGCTCTTCACCGTGGTCGCGACGTGGAACAACTACTTCCTGCCGCTGATCATGATCAAGGACCCGGACTGGTACCCCCTCACCCTGGGGCTCAACGCCTGGAACGCCCAAGCCGCCACCGCGGGCGGGCAGCCGGTGTTCAACCTGGTGGTCACCGGCTCGCTGCTGACTATCGTGCCGCTGGTCGCGGCCTTCCTCCTCCTGCAGCGCTTCTGGCAGTCCGGGCTCGCCGCCGGCAGCGTCAAGGAGTGATCACCGGCGCGGCGGCGCCATACCCACCTCCCCCTGCGGTCCTGCGCCCGGCACACCCGTGCCGTGGCGACGGGCGGTGCCGCAGACCATCACCACAACGAAGTGAGATGCGATGACGAACAAGCCACTGCGCCGTTCGGCGCAGGCGATCGCGGTGCTCTGCGCGGCGGCGCTGTCCCTGACCGCCTGCGGTTCCTCCGACGAGTCCGGCTCGGGTGCCAAGGCCGCGGACGCGGGCAGCGTCGAGGCGGCGCTGGACAAGGGCGGCAGCCTGACGGTGTGGGCGTGGGAGCCGACGCTGAAGCAGGTGGTCACCGACTTCCAGGCCACGTACCCGAAGGTCAAGGTGAAGCTGGTCAACGCGGGCACGGGCAACGACCAGTACACCGCGCTGCAGAACGCGGTGCAGGCCGGCTCCGGGGCGCCGGACGTGGCACAGATCGAGTACTACGCGCTGAGCCAGTTCGCGCTCGGCAAGTCGGTCACCGACCTCAGCCCGTACGGCGCCAAGGACCTGTCCAAGGCGTACTCGCCCGGCCCGTGGAACTCCGTGGCCGTCAACGGCGGGGTGTACGCGCTGCCCATGGACTCCGGGCCGATGGCGATGTTCTACAACAAGAAGGTCCTCGACAAGTACAAGATCGCGGTGCCCACGACCTGGGACGAGTACCTGACCGCGGCCCGCGCGCTGCACAAGGCGGACCCGAAGGCGTACATCACCAACGACACCGGTGACGCCGGCTTCGTCACCAGCTTGATCTGGCAGGCCGGCGGTCACCCGTACGCGGTGGACGGCACGAAGGTGGACGTGGACTTCGGTGACGCGGGCACCAAGCAGTTCACGGAGGTCTGGCAGAAGCTGATCTCCGAGAAGCTCCTCGCGCCGATCGCGTCCTGGAGCGACCAGTGGTACAAGGGCCTGGCCGACGGGACGATCGCCACGCTGTCGACCGGTGCCTGGATGCCCGCCAACTTCGTCTCCGGCGTCCCCTCGGCGTCCGGTGACTGGCGTGCGGCGGCGCTGCCGCAGTGGCAGGCGGGCCAGAGCGCCAGCGCGGAGAACGGCGGCAGCTCGCTGGCGGTGATGGAGGCGGCCAAGGACAAGCCCCTGGCCTACGCCTTCATCAAGTACGCGAACAAGGACGCCGGCGTCCAGGCCCGCATCAAGGGCGGTGCCTTCCCGGCCACGACGGCGGACCTGAACTCCCGGGCGTTCCTGGACACTTCGTTCCCCTACTTCGGCGGCCAGAAGGCCAACGAGATCTTCGCGAAGTCGGCGGCGGACGTCGTCAAGGGCTGGTCGTACCTGCCGTACCAGGTGTACGCCAACTCGATCTTCAACGACACCGTCGGCAAGGCCTACGTGTCCTCCACGCCGCTGTCCGACGCGCTGGGCACCTGGCAGGACGCCTCGGTGAAGTACGGCAAGGACCAGGGCTTCAGCATCGGCGGCTGACGCCCCCTCACGATCCGCGGCCGGCCCCGGCGGCCCTCTTCGAGGGAGCGCCGGCGCCGGCCAGGGGGGCCCGCGGACCGCCGGTCCGCGCAGCTCGGCCCCCTAGACTTCTGACCACCAACGGCAGTGAAACGTATGAGGTGTACGACGCACGTGGACGGGACCGGACAGAGCTCGGCGGCGGGTGCGCAGCGGCGGCGGCGCGGTGCGTCGATGGCCGACGTGGCCAAGCTGGCGGGTGTCTCGGCGCAGACCGTCTCCCGGGTCTCCAACGGTTTCCCCGGGGTGCTGGAGGAGACCCGGCAGCAGGTGCTGGCCGCGATGAAGGAGCTCGGCTACCGGCCCAACAGCGCGGCCCGGGCCCTCAAGCGGGGCGAGTTCCGCACCATCGGCGTCATCTTGTTCAACCTCTCCAGCACCGGCAACATGCGCACGCTGGAGGCCGTGGCCTCGTCCGCGGCCCGGGAGGGCTACGCCACGACGCTGCTGCCGGTCACCGTGCCCACGCAGGACGGGGTCCAGGGCGCGTTCACCCGGCTCGGGGAGCTGGCGGTGGACGGGGTCGTCATGATCATGGAGGTCCATCTGCTGGACGCGATGACGGTGGCCCTGCCGCCGACCGCGCCGGTGGTGGTGGTGGACTCCGACGCCGGGGACCGGTACTGCGTGGTCGACACCGACCAGGCCAGCGGTGCCCGGGCGGCCGTGGAACACCTGCTGGGTCTCGGTCACGGCACGGTGTGGCACGTCGCCGGCCCGAAGGAGTCGTTCGCCGCGGAGCGCCGGGTGGGTGCCTGGCGGGCGGCCCTGGAGTCGGCGGGGCGCGAGGTGCCGCCGCTGCTGCGCGGGGACTGGTCCGCGGAGTCGGGTTACCGGGCCGGGCTGCGCATCGCGCGGGACCCGGGCTGTTCGGCGGTGTTCGTGGCCAACGACCAGATGGCGCTCGGCCTGTTGCGTGCGCTGCGCGAGCAGGGCCGTCGGGTGCCGGAGGACGTCAGCGTGGTGGGCTTCGACGACATCCCCGAGGCCGCCTCGTACATGCCGCCGCTGACGACGATCCACCAGGACTTCGCCGAGGTCGGCCGGCGCTGCGTCGACGGGGTGCTGCGGCAGATCCGCAAGGACGAGGCGGAGCGGGGCACCACGCTGGTGCCCACCAGCCTGGTCGTGCGCAGCAGCACCGCGCCGCCGCCGCGCGGTCGCTGAGCCCAACCCCCCGACGGTTCCCCCGTGGTCACCGCATCGTCGCGATGGCAACGCAAACATCCCGTCACGGGCGTCCCCGCCGGCACCGGCGAGCTCCCCGCGACCGCACCACACGCACTGCACGCACCACACGCACCAGAACTCGACTCCACTGGAGGAGCACGGCCCATGCCCGTACTGCGGATCGAAGGGAACGAATTCCGCCTCGGCGGCGAGCCGTTCCGCATCATCTCCGGTGGCCTGCACTACTTCCGCGTCCACCCCGGCCAGTGGCGTGACCGGCTGCGCAAGGCACGGCTGCTCGGACTCAACACCGTCGACACCTACGTGCCGTGGAACCTCCACCAGCCGCGGCCGCACACCTTCCGCACCGAGGACGGCCTGGACCTGCCGGCCTTCCTGGAACTCGCACAGGACGAAGGCCTGCACGTGCTGCTGCGCCCCGGCCCGTACATCTGCGCCGAGTGGGAGGGCGGCGGACTGCCGTCCTGGCTGCTCGCCGCGCCCGGCATCCGCCTGCGCACCGCCGACCCGCGCTACCTGACCGCCGTGGACGACTACCTGGACCGGCTGCTGCCGCTGGTCGTCCCCTACCTCGCCACCAACGGAGGGCCCGTCCTGGCGGTGCAGGTCGAGAACGAGTACGGTGCCTACGGCGAGGACCCCGCCTACCTGACGCACCTTCAGGACAAGCTGCGCCAAGGCGGTGTGGACGTCCCCCTGTTCACCTGCGACCAGCCCGCCGACCTCGCCCGCGGCAGCATCCCGGGCGTCCTGGGCACCGTCAACTTCGGCAGCCGCCCCGCACAGGGCCTGGCCGCGCTGCGCGAGCACCAGGGCGACGGGCCGCTGATGTGCACCGAGTTCTGGAACGGCTGGTTCGACCGCTGGGGCGGTGTGCACGTCATCCGTGACGCCGCGTCGGCCGCCGCCGACCTCGACGAGATGCTGTCGGCCGGTGCGAGCGTCAACCTGTACATGTTCCACGGCGGCACCAACTTCGGCTTCACCAGCGGCGCCAACGACAAGCACACCTACCGCCCCACCATCACCTCCTACGACTACGACGCGCCCTTGGACGAGGCCGGCGACATCACCCCCAAGTACCTCGCCTTCCGCGACGTCCTCGCCCGGCACACCACCGTCCCCGACGAGCCGCTGCCCGAGCCGTCCAAGAAGCTCAACCTCCTCGGCGTCCGGCTCACCGCGAACGCCCCGCTGCTCGGCTCCGCCGGCCACCTCGGCCAGGCGGTGACCGGGCCGCGCCCGCTGACCATGGAGGAACTCGGCCAGGACTTCGGCTTCGTCCTGTACGAGACCGCGCTGCGCGACCCGGGCCCCACCCTGCTGCACTTCGCCGCGATCGCGGACCGGGCACAGGTCTTCCTCGACGGCGCCGCCGTCGGCGTCCTCGAACGTGAACTGCACGAAGGCGCCCTGGCCGTCACCGTGCCGGCCGGCGGAGCGACCCTGACGGTCCTCGTCGAGAACCAGGGGCGCGTCAACTACGGGGAGGGCATCCACGACCGCAAGGGCCTCACCGGCACGGTCACCGCCAACGGCGCCGAACTGTCCGGCTGGAGCAGCAGGCCCCTGCCCCTGGACGACCTGTCGGGCCTGACCTTCACCACCGGCGGCCCGCAGCCGGTGGGGCCGGCGTTCCATCGCGGGGTGTTCGAGGTGGAGCAGCCCGCCGACACCTACCTGGACCTCACCGGCTGGACCAAGGGCAACGCCTGGATCAACGGCTTCGCCCTGGGCCGCCACTGGTCCCGCGGCCCCCAGCGGCGCCTCTACGTCCCCGGCCCGGTCCTGCGGCCCGGCACGAACGAACTCGTCGTCCTCGAACTGCACGCCACCGCCCGCGCGACGGTCGACCTGCGGGACACCCCCGACCTCGGACCGACGGAGGAATGAGCGGGGCACGAGCCGGGATTGAGCGCGCCGCACCGTCCCGCCGTCCGGCACCCCGGACGGCGGGGCGGCTCTGCCATCAGGGGACGGTGTACCCGGCGGGCTTCGCGGCCCTGCTGCCCGTTCTCGCGGACATCGCCACCGGCCGCCGGCCGGGGAAGTCCCGGCCGGCGCTCGCACCGGCCGGCCGGATCGTGGGCGAGGAGGGGCAACTCCACGAGCCGGGACACGTCCGCGCGCACTGCGCGGCAGAGCTCGACGACATGCGCCGGGTGACCCGGCGGCACCTGGTGGCGCAGCCCTTCGACGGCGAGGAGGGCGAGTACCTCTACGCCCTGCAGGCCCTCCTGGCCTTCGAGGGGGGTACCGGTGTGGCACCAGCGCGTGGTCCCCGACACCCACGAGGTGGTGTGCCCTTCGTGCGCGGCGCCCCTGGAGATCGACCTGGACGACACGCGCAGGGGCAGCCGCCTCCACGATCCGGACCGGACGTGGAGGCGCGAGGTGCAGACCGGCGTCCGCCCTACCCCGGCCGCCGCGCTCGCGTAGCCGGCGTCCCGGCTCCACCGCCTGGCCACCGAGGCCGGGCAGCACGCGGCCGCCGAGCATCTGACCTACCTGTCCGGCCGCACCACGTGCCCGGCCTGCGCCGCCGAGTTCTCCGTCCCGGAGCGGATCGCGGCCTCCGTCCCTGCCCGGGCGCGCGCAGCGCTCGGCCCGGATGCGACCCTCGGGGCCGGAACCGTGCTCAGCGCCCGACGCACGGGACGCCCACAAGGCCGGCGCCGCCTTCCTCGTCACCCCTGCGGTCAGCGAGGGCATCGCCACCGGCCGGGAGCTCGGACTCCCGGTCCTCGCCGGGGTGATGACCCCCACCGACATCCTCCAGGCACTGCGGCTCGGCGCCGACGCCCTCAACGTGACTGGGGTTCATCTGCGGCGGCGGAGGCGCAGCATCAGCCACAGGTCGGCGGTCTCGGCCCACGATCTGACGCGGCCGGCGAGGCGGCGAACGGTGGAACGCCGCAGGGTGCAGAGCCAGACGTAGGCGCTCAGGGAGACGCAGAGACAGGCCCAGGTCCGCCACCACCACAACGGCGGCACGCTGCCGGCGCCGGAGCCGGCGAGCAGGCCGAGGATCCAGGTGAGCGCTCCGGCGGTGACGACGGCGACGGCGACGGCCCGGCGCGCGAGACCCCGGGCCGCCCAGCGGGAGCCAGGGCCCCGACGGGGATCTGCACGAGGACGTGGACCATCGCGATCCACAGCATCAGCACGAAGGTCTGCCCGTAGGAGATGGCGTCGGCACCGGCAAGGGTCAGCATGATGAAGCCCGCCGGCAGGAGCACTCCGCTCAGATGCATCGCCGCGATGTTCAACGGCCCGTGCCAGCCCCAGGCCCACCGGCGGTCGTCCTCACCCACCGGTCCCGCTCGCCCCGGGCTCGGCCGCGGTGGCCCGCAGAAGGTCGCGCAGGAGGTCGAAGTCCATGCGCTCGGGCGTGCGGAACCGCAGGCAGCCCTTGCCCATGTCCTGCCCGGCGAGGCGGTCCTCGAAGGCCGCGCGGACGTCGGCGCGCATGAGGTAGAAGGAGATGTACTGCTTCTGGGCGGCGAAGGCGATCTCGGCCGTGCCCCCGCGCTCGTAGACGGGCATGCCGTACGCCATCACCTCGTCGAACCCCTTCAGTTCGGCCCGGCACAGCTCACGCAGCCTGACCAGCGCCTCCCTGCGTTCCTCCGGGACCTCGGAGAGGTAGCCGTCGACGTCCGCCGCCCTGCTCTGCACCATGGGGCCAGGCTACGCGGCGGCTGACGGGCACCGCGGGCCCCGGGCGGACGCGCCGTCCGCCCGGGGCCCGCGGCGGCGCGGGGTCAGGACGGGGCGCGGAGGGCATCCACGGGTTCCATCCGGGCGGCGCGCAGGGCGGGGTAGAGGCCGGCGAGGAGGCCGACCAGGGCGCCGGCGACCGGGGCGCCCAGGGCGAGGCGGAGGTCCAGGACGGGCGTCCAGTCCTTCACGGCGGCCACGCTGACGACGACCACCACGCCGAGGGCCGCGCCCACGACGCCGCCGAGGAGTCCGATGGTGGTGGACTCCGCCAGGAACTGCCCGGCCACCTGGCGCCGGGATGCGCCCAGGGCCCGGCGCAGCCCGATCTCGCCGACGCGTTCCATCACGGTGACGAGGGTGACGTTGGCGATGCCGATGGCGCCCACGACCAGCGAGACCAGCCCGAGGACCAGGAACAGGCCGTTGACGTCGCCCTGGACACCCTTCCTGGCCTTGGACAGGTCCGGTGGGGCGGTCACGGTGAGCGCCTCCTCGTGTCCGGGGGACAGGGCGATCGGCGCCTGCCGGGCGACCTGCCGGGCCGCGCCGAGGGAGGTGTTGACCAGGACCCGGGTCACGTTGTCCATGCCCATCCGGTCCGCCGCCGTGGTCGGGGGCAGGATCACCGAGGCGGACAGGCGCTGCTCGCGCTGGAACCCGCCGAGCACGCCGATCACCGTGTACGACTGCCCCTTGAAGAAGACGGCTGGGGCGTCGCGTACGTCGTCGATGCCCAGCAGCCGGGCCGCCTGGTCGCCGAGGACGGCGACCCGGTCGTGACGTGCGATGTCACCGGTGTCGAAGAACCGGCCGGTGGCCATCGTGCCGCGGACCGCCTCCGGCAGCGCCGGGGTGGCGGCGACGACCGCCAGGGTCTGCTCGGTCAGCGCGCCGGGGGCGACCACGTCGTTCGCCCGGACCTGGACGTTCGCGCTGTCCTCGGAATCGGAGAGCGCGGCGGCCGACTGCACACCGGCGAGGCGCTCGACCGCCTCGACACCCGGCCAGTCCACCAGCGGCGGGTCGGCGGACCCCGGCTGCGGGGCCGGCACCACGACGGTCACCGAGGTGGCGGTGAGGGCGTCGAAGCGGCCGACGATCTGGTTCGCCGCCGTCGAGGCCACGCCGATCGTGATGACCAGCGTGCCGATGCCCAGCACCGTACCCAAGGTCGTCAGGGCGGAACGGACCGGGCGGGCGAGCACCCCGGCCAGGGACTCCGACCACAGGTCCCGCGGGTCCATGAAGGGGCGCTCGTGGGCGGGGGCGCGGCGCCGCACGCCACGGATGCCGGGCCTCATGCGCCCTCCTGCCGCAGCATGCCGTCGCGGATCCGCACCCGCCGGCCGGCCCGCCCGCTCACGGCGTCGTCGTGGGTGATCACGAGCAACGTCATGCCCTGGGCCTGCAGTTCGTCGAAGAGCGCGAGCACCGACTCGGTGTTCTCGCTGTCGAGGTTGCCCGTCGGCTCGTCGCACAGCAGCAGGGCGGGCTCGCCCATCAGGGCCCGGGCGATGGCCACCCGTTGCCGTTCGCCGCCGGACAGGCGGCCCGGCAGGAAGCCGAAGCGGTGCCCGAGTCCGACCCGCGTCAGTGCGGCCCGGGCGCGCTCGGCACGGGTGCGGCGCGCACGGCCCGGGCGAGGGGTCCGGTAGGTCTCGGCGAGCATGACGTTCTCGTCCACGGTCCGGTACGGCAGCAGGTGGAAGGACTGGAACACGAAGCCGATGCGGGCACCGCGCAGCGCCGTACGCTCGGGATCGCTCAGGGTGTTGGTGAGGACCCCGTCGAGCCAGTAGCTGCCCGACGTGGGCCGGTCCAGCAGGCCCAGGGTGTTGAGCAGCGTGGACTTCCCCGAGCCGGAGGGGCCGACGATCGACAGGTGTTCCCCTCTCCTGACCTCCAGGTGCACGTCGCGCAGGGCGTGCACGGGAGGGTCGGTGTCGAACACCCGGCTCAGGCCGCTGAGCCGGATCACGGTGTCCGGGTCCGGCGCCTGCTCAGGGGCCGGGCGGGGCGGTACGGGTCTGCGCCTCACCGTCCGACCACCACCTGGTCGCCCTCGTCCAGCGAGCCGCCGTCCGCCCTCACCTCGACCTGCCCGGCGGCCGAGAGGCCCACGGTGACGGGCACGTTCACCACCTCGCCGTCGCGGTCCACCCGCACCCGGGCCTTGCCGTCGGCGCTGGTGTGGACCGCGGCTACGGGCACCACCAGGACGGCGCCCTTCGAGGCGCCCACCTCGATGGTCACCTTGGCGGTGCCGCCCGCCTGGTCCTTCAACGGGCCGGGTTCGGGTACGGAGATCACCAGCTGGACCGGAGCGGACGGGTCGGCGCCCGGCTCCGCGCCGGCGTCGGCACCGGGTTCGGTCCCGCCCTCGTCCTTCGCGTCCGCGCCGGTGCCGTCGCCGTCCTTTCCGGTGTCCGCCTGGTTCCCGGCGCCGCCCACCTGCGCGACGACGCCGCGTACACGGGTGCCGTCCGCCGTCTCGATCCGTGCGGTCATGCCCTCGCGCAACGCGGAGCCGTCGGCTCCGGGCACGACCGCCCGCACCACCACGTCGGAGCTCGTCACGGTGGCGACCTCGCCGGCCGGGGTGTCACCCAGGCGCACCTTGACCTTGTCGACCCGGACCGGCAGATCGGGCAGGAAGACGACTTCGCCCGCCGGGACCTTGGTGCCGTACGTGGCGGTGAACGCGCTGAGCGCCGCGTTGGCCCGGTCCAGCCGCTGCCGCGCGGAGCGCAGTTCGAGGGCCGACGCCTCGCCGGAGGCCGGCGGGCCCGCCGTGCCGGAACCGGCCTTGCCGCTGTCAGCCCCGCTGTCGCCTCCGCCTTCGCCCCCGCTGTCGGCTCCGCCGCCCTGCGCCGCGAGGACCGCGAGCTGCGCGTCGGTGACGGCGGCCTCCAGGTCGCCCAGCTGCTGCTGGTCGGCGACGCCCGGCTGCTGCGGCGTGAACCCCTTGCCCTGGTACCAGCGGGTCACCGCCGACGCGGTGCCCTGCCGGTAGTTCCCGGTGACGGCTCCCGGATCGTGCCCGATCCTGCGCAGCGCGCTCTGCAACTGCCTGACGTCGTCGCCCGAACTGCTGGGGCCGAGGGCCCGGTACATCGGGACCGAGCCGCGCAGCACGAACACCGGACGGCCGTTCACCTGCATCAGGACGCTGCCCTCGCGCAGTGTGGCACCGGCCTGCGGGAGCCTGGTGACCCGCTGGGTCGCCTCACCGTCCCCGGAACCGCCCGCGGACCCGACGGACCCGGACAGCGACACCCCGTGCGGTGCCCCGAACTCCACGCCGCCCTGAGCGATGACGTTCGCGGTCAGTTTCCGGCGTTCCACGGCGACGGTGACCGGACCCGCCTCCGGCGGCCGGCGCGAGGCGGCGGCGTCGGCGGGCGACTGCATCTGGGTACCGGCGAACCAGCCGCCCGCGCCGACGAGCGCGACGACGCCCACGATCATCCCGACCTGCTTGCCGCGCCCGTTCGGGCCGCTCGGCAGACGCCGGCTCATCCGGTGATCCCGTAGAGGGGGTGCTTGGCGAGCTTGGGGAAGTAGGCGGCCCGGAACTCCTTGCCGCACTCCAGGTCCTTGCGGGCGATGGTGATCTCCTGGGCGAGCTTGGCCCGCGCCGTGTCCTGGTCCATCTTCTGGACGCCGTCCTGCGGAGTCTGCTGGGCCGTCGCGAACTTCACCATGTCCCCGATGGCGGTCGGCTGCGTCGTCGTCACCGCGATGCCCTCGTCACGCAGGCAGGACGCGAACCGCTGCGCCAGGGAGATCAACCGGGGATCCCCGTTGAGGGCCTGCTTCGCGGCGCGGTCCCGCTCCTCGTTCGCGGCGTGCTCACGGTCGAGTTCGGCCTGGGACTTCTCCGGCCCGTAGGCCTTCTCGATCCCCTCCTTCACACATCCCGGGAGCATCACCTTCTTCCCGCTCGCGAGTTGCTTCGCGGTGCCCATCGCCTTGTCGTAGGCCTTCCGCTGGGCCGGGGACAGTGCGTTGAGGTAGGCCTCGTCCGGGTTGGTCATCTCCCGGGCCTCGTGGGCCTTGCTGCCGGGGACGTCGGGGTCGTCCGGGTAGACGGCGCCCGCGAAGAAGCCGAAGCCGTACTTGTCGCGGTACTTCTTGGCCAGTTCGTAATCCTGACCGTCGACCGGGATGGCGGCGGTTTCCACGCCCGACACGTGCGGCGTGTAGGTGAAGCCCTTCTTCCGCATGCAGGCGGCAATGGTGTTCTGCGACACGTATTGCTGTCTGGTCCCCTCGTCGGCTCCCTCGGGAACGGTCAGTTCACCGTTGACGGCGGCCCGCGAGGGCGACGTGTGGCCGTCGGAGGAGGAGCCGGCGGGTGCGGCGGAACCGCCGTCGCCCTGGGTGCATCCGGCGAGCGCCAGGGTGAGCGCGAGGACACCGGCGGCCGCGGCCGGCCGCAGTGCACGCGTGGTGGGTGTGGGAGCCATGTCGTTCCATCACTTCGTTCGAAAGGTGTCACGGCGGGGCGATGCGCCCCGTTGACGTCCTCAACCCGGTGGACCACCGCTCAGGGACGAGCCGTTTCCGGCGATGTGACGCACATCACGGTTCGGGGCGGGAGGCCTGGTCGGCGGCGGGTGTTCCCCGGGCAACCGAACGGCGCCCCACCTGGTTGGAACAGGAGTGAGGAGTTCAACCGGGAAGGGAGCGCGATGGCAGGGGGCCTGCACGGTGCGGGAGTCGGGGCCGGGCTGCCGTCCCGTGGAGGGGAGTGAGGACCATGCGCGCCGCACCTGACGAGCAGTGGCACGAGACGGAACAGGCGCTGCGCCGCCTCCTGCGCGACGTGGTGCCGCAGACCGCCGGCCCCGCCGACCGCATGACGCGGATCAGGCGGCGTGTGCAGCGGCGCCGGCGTCCTGATCCTCTGAGCTGGGCAAATCGGACATGGACGGCAGTCCGTGCGGCAGACAGGACGGTTGTCGGGTTACCGTTCGAGTGGCGTTGCGGAC
>NZ_JBEXSX010000111.1:0-18347 GCF_040613835.1 Streptomyces sp. NPDC006207
TCGACAACGCAGCGTGGGGGCACCCCCGGCCGAAGGCTGGGGGAGTGCCGTGCCAGGCGCCGCGGGGCAGGCGGGCATTTGACGACACGGCCTAGCGGGCGAGGAACGGAAGCAGGGCCGCCGTGACGTCGGCGGGGGCTTCGAGGGCCACGAGGTGCGCCGCGGCCGGGAACTCGGCCAGGGTGGCGCCGGGGATCGTGGCGGCGTAGCGGCGGGCGATGTCCTGGAAGTCCGCCACGTCGAGGAGGCCGACGCCGATCAGGGTGGGCACGGAGAGTGCGGCAACGTCGCCGTCCGCGCGGCCCCGTGAGTGCGCCTCGACGGCGCCCTGATGGGTCAGCGCCGTCCGCAGCGGCCCGCGGAGCCGGTCGGCCGCCCCGGCGGGGACCTCGTCCCATCCGCGGGCCGGGCCGCGCAACCACATGTCCAGGTTGACGCGGACCGCGGCCTCGTGGTCGCCCGCTGCGAGCGCCTCGGTCTCGGCCTCGTCGTAGGCGATCATCTGCGGCGACCAGTCGTACCCGGGCCACGGCGGGGAGAGCACGGCCAGGGAGTGGACGCGCCCGGGGTTGGCGAGCGCGAAGTCGATTGCCACGCGGCCGCCGAAGGACGCACCGACCACGCGGGCGCGGTCGAGGCCGAAGTGGTCCAGGACGCGGCGCAGGTCGTCGTGCTCGCTGAACGGGCCGGCCGGTGGCGGGGACTGGCCGAAACCGCGCATGTCGTAGCGGATGACGGTGTGGTGCTGCGCGAGGCCGGGCACGACCCCGTCCCACATCCGGTGGTCGGCGACGCCCGCGTGCACGAGGACGACGGGCGGGCCTTCCCCCGTCACCGTGCAGGCGAGACGTCCGAGTTCGTCGGCGAGTATGAGCATCCGCAGATGCTCGCACGGAACCGAACCGCGCCGCGCATCGCAGGCGCCGGTGCCGGCACCGGCCTCAGCGCGTCGTGTACGTCAGGTAGGCGAACTGGCCGACCCGCTCGACGCCCGTCAGCCGCAGCCGGGCCGAGGTCAGCCTCCTCGGCAGCAGCGGTGCACCGGCGCCGAGGGTGACCGGGGCGACGCCCAGGATCAGGTCGTCCAGCAGCCCGTGGTCGGCGAAGGAGCCGACCAGTTCACCGCCGCCCACCAGCCAGATGTTCCGGCCCCCGGCGGCGGTGGCCATGGCCTGGTGGACGGCGCGGACGTCGTCGCGCACGAAGGTGACGTCCGCCCCGGGGACGGCGGGCAGGTCCCGGTGGGTGAAGACCCAGGCAGGGGTGGTGCCGTAGTACTCGGTCCACTTCCCGGGCCGCTCCAGGAGGCGGTCGTGCTGCAGGATCCACTCGTACGTGGTGGCGCCCATCGCGAAGGCCCCGACGTCGGCGAAGAAGGCCCTGAAGCTCTCGAAGCCCTCCCCCTCGACCTCGAAGAGCCAGTCGAGGGAGTCGTCCGGGTCGGCGATGAAGCCGTCGAGGCTGGTCGCGGTGAAGTACTGGGTCCTCGTCACCCCCTCAGCTTCGCATCGGGGGGTGACCGATCGTCGGCACTACAGCAGTCCTTCCGCCACCGGGCCGAGGGACAGGACGGGCAGGAAGTTCAGCAGGGCGAGGATCAGGGCGGCGCCGGTGGCCAGGACGACGAAGTTGACCCCGTGCGGGCGCAGGGTGCCGACCGTGACCACGCCGGCCCGCTGGCGCGCGAGGCGCCCCGCCAGGGCCAGGACGAACACCACGGGGACGTAGCGGCCGATCAGCATGGCGACGACCATCAGCAGGTTGTGCAGGTCGGTGGCGCCGTTGAAGCCGGCCATCGCGCTGCCGTTGCCGGCCGTGTTGCTGGTGTACGCGTAGACGAGTTCGGTCAGGCCGTGCGGGCCGGGGTTGCCCATCGAGGAGCGCCCGCCGGGCAGGGCGACGGCGATGGCCGAGCACACCAGGATCGCGGTGGGCGCGACGAGCGCGTAGAGCACGACGTACCGCATCTCCCCGGTGCCGATCCGCTTGCGCAGGTACTCGGGCGTGCGGCCGACCATCAGGCCGCCGACGAAGACCGCGACGAGGACGGCCACGAGCAGTCCGTACAGGCCGCTCCCGGTGCCGCCGGGCGCGACCTCGCCGAGCATCATGCCCGCCAGCAGGACGCCGCCGCCGAGGCTGGAGAAGCTGTCGTACGAGGAGTTGGCGGCGCCGTCCGCCGAGGCGGTGGCCGACACGCCGAACAGGGTGCTCGCCGGGACGCCGAACAGGGTGCTCGCCGGGACGCCGAACCGGGTCTCGGTGCCCTCGGTCTGGCCGCCCACCGCGGCGCCGACGGTGCCGGTGTGGGCGCTCTGGGCGAGGTGGGCGGCGGCCAGCAGCAGGCCGAAGAGGATGCCGACCACCGCGAGGAGGGTCCAGCTCTGCTTCAGGCTGCCGACGAGCCGGCCGTAGGTGCGGATCAGGGCGGTCGGGATGAGGAGCATGAGCACGATCTCGAGCGTGTTGCTCCAGGCCGAGGGGTTCTCCAGGGGGTGGGCGCTGTTGGCGTTGAAGACACCGCCGCCGTCGCCCGACATCAGCTTGATGGACTCCCAGGAGCCGACGGGGGCGGCGAGCTGGTCGCTCCCCGACAGGTGCTGCGGCACGCCGAGGGCGATCAGCAGGAGTCCGGAGACGACCGCGAGGGGCAGGAAGACGCGGAAGACGCTGCGGACGAGGTCGACCCAGAAGTTGCCGAGCCGGTCGGTGTCGCGCCGGACCAGCCCCCGGACGAGGGCCAGCGCGACGCAGATGCCGACCGCGCCGGAGGCGAACGCCTGGGTGCCCAGGCCCGCCATGACGGCGAGGTGGCCGGTGGTGGACTCGCCCGCGTAGTTCTGCCAGCTGGTGTTGGTGGTGAAGCTGACGGCGGTGTGCAGGGCGAGCCTCCACGGCATGCCGTCGCGACCGAGCGACCACGGCAACCGGTCCTGCAGGGTGAACAGGGCGAACAGGGCGGCGATGCTCACGGCCGAGAAGGCCAGCAGCGCGAACAGGTAGTGCCGCCAGTCCTGTTCCTTGTCGGGGTCGACGCCGCACAGGCGGTAGAGGGCGCGCTCGGGTCTCAGGTGGCGGCCGCCCTCAAGGGCGCGTGCCATGTAGTCGCCGAGCGGGACGTGGAGGCCCACCACGACGGCGATGACGAGGGAGGCCTGGATCCAGCCGTACATGTCTGCTCTCACGCTCCGCGCGTCGGGTGGGTGCGGTCCAGGGCGGCGTTGAGCTCGACGACGTTGACGGCGGGCTCGCCGAGCACGCCGAGGGCGCGGCCGGTGGTGTACTTCGCGATCAGGGCGCGCACGGTGTCCTCGCCAAGCGCCCGCTCGCGGGCGACGCGGGGTGCCTGGAGGCCCGCGTACGCGGGGCTGATGTCGGGGTCGAGGCCGCTGGCGCCGGCGGTGACCGCGTCGACGGGGACCTCGGGGCGGGCCTGGGCGTCGCCGCGTACGGGGGTGACGACGGCGCGGGTGTAGTCGGCGCCCGCGCAGCGGACGGCCACGTGCTCGTAGGCCGTGAGGAACGGCCGGGCGGGGCAGGGCTGGTTGAGGCTGACGACGCGGGTCACGCGGCCCGTGGTGCCGCCCTGGCGGAAGACCCCGAGCACGGCGCCGACGCCGTCGGGGGTGCAGTAGGGGCGCGAACCGTCGACGTGCTCCCGCTCGCCGATCGCCTTGCTGCGCGAGCACACCTGGGTGAGCAGGCTGGGCCTGTCGGGGGTGTCGACGACGTTCTCGGCGCCCTGGTTGCCGGCGCCGGAGGCCGCGGTGTCGTAGCCGTCGCCCGCGTTGGAGGGGCGCGACTGGAAGTAGCCGGGCAGTGGGTCGCCCTGGGCGTCGGTGTAGGCCTTGCCGATGAGCGTGTCGCGTGAGGAGGCGTCCCGCAGGCCCGGCGCCTGGGCGAGCAGCGTCATGCCGAGGGGGTAGGCCAGTCCGACGAGGAGGGTGAGCGCGAGCACCATGCGGACGGCCGCGAGGTGGTGCGCGGCCCAGCGGGGCAGCGTGGAGGTACCGGTCATGGTCAGATCCCCGGGATGAACTGGACGAGGGCGACGTCGATGAGCTTGATCGCGAGGAACGGCACGACCACCCCGCCGAGGCCGTACACCCACAGGTTGCGGGTGAGCAGCGCCGAGGCGCTGCTGGGCCGGTAGCGCACGCCCCGCAGGGCGAGCGGGATCAGCGCGACGATGACGACGGCGTTGAAGACGACGGCCGACAGGATCGCCGAGGCGGGCGAGTGCAGCCGCATGATGTTCACGGCGTCGAGGGCCGGGTAGACCCCGCCGAACATCGCGGGGAGGATCGCGAAGTACTTGGCGATGTCGTTGGCGATCGAGAAGGCCGTCAGCGCGCCACGGGTGATGAGGAGTTGCTTGCCGATCTCGACGATCTCCACGATCTTCGTGGGGTCGGAGTCGAGGTCGACCATGTTGCCCGCCTCCTTGGCGGCCGAGGTGCCGGTGTTCATGGCGACGCCCACGTCCGCCTGGGCCAGTGCCGGGGCGTCGTTGGTGCCGTCGCCGGTCATGGCGACGAGGTGGCCGCCGGCCTGCTCGTGCTTGATCAGGGCGAGCTTGTCCTCGGGGGTCGCCTCGGCGAGGAAGTCGTCCACGCCCGCCTCCTCGGCGATGGCGCGGGCGGTCACCGGGTTGTCGCCGGTGATCATCACGGTGCGGATGCCCATCCGGCGCATCTCCTCGAAGCGTTCGCGCAGCCCGGGCTTGACGACGTCCTTGAGGTGGATGACGCCCAGGACGCGCGCGGGGCCGCCGCCGGCCGGGAGTTCGGCGACGGCGAGCGGCGTCCCGCCCGCGGCGGACACCTGCTCGACGTACACGTCCATGCCCGCCGGGACCGTTCCGCCCTCGTCGCGGACCCAGGCGGCGACCGCGGCGGCGGCACCCTTGCGCAGCTTCCTGCCTCCGGGGAGGTCCACCCCGGACATGCGGGTGGTGGCGCTGAAGGCCACCCACCGGGCGTCGGGCAGGTCCATCTCGTCGGCCTTGTGGTGGGACAGCGCGTAGTGCTCGCGGGCGTGGGCGACGATGGAGCGTCCCTCGGGGGTCCGGTCGGCGAGGCTCGACAGCAGCGCGGACTGGGCGAACCGTTCGGGCTCGACGGCCCCGACCGGCAGGAAGGCGCTCGCCTGCCGGTTGCCGTAGGTGATGGTGCCGGTCTTGTCGAGCAGGAGCGTGTTCACGTCGCCCGCGGCCTCGACGGCGCGGCCGGAGGAGGCGAGGACGTTGCGCTGCACCAGGCGGTCCATTCCCGCGATGCCGATGGCCGACAGCAGGGCGCCGATCGTCGTCGGGATGAGGCAGACGAGCAGCGAGACCAGGACGATGCCGGTGACGCCGTCGGCGGTGATCGCGGCGCTGTCGGGGGCGGCGCCCATGAAGCCCTTGGAGAAGATCGCCATGGGCTGCAGGGTGACGACGGCGACCAGGAAGACGAAGGTCAGCATGACGAGCAGCAGGTTGAGGGCGAGCTCGTTCGGCATCTTCTGCCGGTTGGCGCCCTCGACCAGGCCGATCATCCGGTCCAGGAAGCTGCGTCCGGACTCCTGGGTGATGCGCACGACGATGCGGTCGGACAGCACCCTGGTGCCGCCGGTGACGGCCGAGCGGTCGCCACCCGCCTCGCGGATGACGGGTGCGGACTCGCCGGTGATGGCGGACTCGTCGACGCTGGCGACGCCCTCGACGACATCGCCGTCGCCAGGGATCGTCTCCCCGGCCTCGACGACGATGGTGTCACCGCGGCGCAGCGCGATGGCGTGCACCACCTTCTCGCCGTCCTCCGTCAGCCGACGGGCGGTGGTCAGCTTGCGCATGCGGCGCAAGGAGTCGGCCTGGGCCTTGCCGCGGCTCTCGGCGACGGCCTCGGCGAGGTTGCCGAAGACGACGGTCAGCCAGAGCCACACCGTGATCAGCCAGCCGAACAGGGTTGGATGGACGAGGGCCAGCCCGGTGGTCAGGGCCGCGCCGACCTCGGTGACGAACATGATCGGGTTACGGACCAGCGTCACCGGGTTGAGCTTGCGCAGGGCGTCGGGAAAGGCGAGCCACAGCTGTCCGGGGTCGAGCAGTCCTGCGCCGACCCGGCGCTTCCCGTCGGCCTCCGGGGGAAGCGCGGGGCTTTCACGGTCCGGTCTGACGGGTGCGGGTGCGGTGGTCATCGGATTCCCTCCGCGACGATCAGGCGGACGGCGTACTCCACACTCACCGGACTCTCTCTTCTGGTGGATCGGGACCCGTGGACCGGGCCTCTTGGAACGGAAATGGGCATGGCGCACCTCCGGGCAGGGGGACGCGGGGACATCACCTGCCCGGAGGGCGTTCGGACGGCGTCGGGGACGCCTGGTCGTGGGGCCTTGGGGGCCCCGGGGCTCAGAGCCCGATGTCGCGGTTGCGGAAGTCGGCGAGCGACTCGCGGCGGACCAGCAGCCGGGCCCGGCCCTCGTGGACCGCGACGACCGGCGGACGGCCGACGAGGTTGTACGTGGACGCCATCGACAGGTGGTAGGCGCCCGCGACCGGCACCGCCAGCAGGTCCCCGGGCCGGACGTCGGCCGGCAGGGGCACCGCGGAGGCGAGGATGTCACCGGCCTCGCAGTGCCGGCCGACCACGGTCATCAGGGCCGGTTCCTCCGTGGAGTGACGGCCGATCAGCCGGGGGCTGTAGCGCACCCCGTACAGCGCGGGCCGGGGGTTGTCGCTCATGCCGCCGTCGACGGCCACGAAGGTCTGTCCGCCGGTGCGCTTGACCGACAGCACGTGGTAGAGCGCGACACCGGCGGGGCCCACGATCGCGCGGCCCGGCTCCACCGTCAGCCGCGGCACCGGCAGCCCGGCGGCCGCGCAGCCCTCGGCGAGCTCGGCGCGTATCCGCGCGGACAGCGTCGTCAGGTCCATCGCCGCCTCGCCCGGCCGGTAGGCGACCGCGTGGCCGCCGCCCAGGTCCAGCTCCGGCAGCGTGACGCCGTGCTGCCTGCGTACGGCGGCCAGCAGCCCGACCAGCCGGCGCACGGCCGCGAGGTACGGCTTGACGCTGCTGATCTGCGAGCCCAGGTGGCAGTGGAGACCGACCAGTTCCAGCCGCGGCTGCTCCAGGACGCGCGCGATGGCGTGCTGCGCCGATCCGTCGGTCAGGGACAGCCCGAACTTCTGGTCGTCGGTGCCGGTGCGCACCGCGTTGTGGTGACCGGCGGCGATGCCCGGCACGATGCGGAGCAGCACCTTCTGCCGGTCCCCCGGCGGGACGTGGGCGGCCAGCCGGGCGATCTCGCCGGTGCTGTCGATCACGATCCGGCCCACGCCGAGGCGCAGCGCCGTGGCCAGGTCCTCCGGGCTCTTGGCGTTGCCATGGAGCAGGATGCGCTCCGGCGGGAAACCGGTGACGACCGCGAGCTCGAGCTCCCCGGCCGAGCAGACGTCGAGGCCGAGGCCCTCCTCGTCCACCCAGTGGGCCATGGCACGGCACATGAAGGCCTTGGCGGCGTACAGCACGTCGCCGTCGGGGAAGGCCGCGCGGTAGGCACGGCAGCGGTCGCGTACCTCGCCCTCGTCCAGGACGTAGGCGGGGGTGCCGAAGCGTTCGGCGATCTCCGTGAGGGGGACCCCGCCCACGGTGACCTCACCGTGGGGGGCGGAGGAGGCGGACGCGGGCCACACCGACAGGTCGGCGTCGGGGTACGCGGTCTCCAGGTGCTCGGTGACGAGAGTCATGACGGCGCTCCTTTCAGCCGATCCACAGGGCCAGGGCGTCGACCAGCGCGACCGCGCCGGTGACCCTGAGGACCCCGAGAGTCTGGGGGTCGAGCCGGCGACCGGTCTCCTCCGGTACGTCCGACACGGCGGGTGCGGCGAACTGCGGGTCCACGGTCAGTGCCGTGACGCCCAGCGGCCGGGCGAGCGACCGCAGCGCGGATTCCGACAGGGTGATCCACTGCTGGTCGGCGCCGAGCGTCTCGGTGAGGCGCTCGGTGGTGGTGAAGCCGACGGCTGTGCGGCCGCCCAGGGGCGTGCGGAACATGCGCGCGACGCATCCCACGGGTCCCGGCCGGACGGGGACGTACAACGTCTCCCGGTGTCGTCCGGCCGGGGACGGATCCGAAGGCTCGGGGTCGTCCCCGTACATGAGCTCTGTCATGGCTTCCTCCTGCTGCGGCACCTGCTGCGGTTCCTGGGGCGCCCCGGCCGGGGCCGGCATTCCGGGACGCACCAGGGACGCTATGCCCGCCGCCTGGGGGGTGGGGGCGATCCCTGACGCGACGTTTACGGCGAGCGCGCGAACGTTAACGGCGCGGGTCGCGGGGGTGGGGCGGGCGGCGTCAGGATCGCGACAAGGACCCCTGGTCCGCGCGTTTCCGGGCGTTTCATGGAAGGCATGAGTGAGGTCCGCGAAGAGTGCGTCGTCGTCGGCGTCAGCGGCTCCCCCGGGAGCGTGGCGGCGCTGCGCCGGGCCGCCGAGGAGGCCCGGCGGCGGGAGTGCGTGCTGACCGTGGTCACCGCCTGGGAGACGGCCTGGGACGGTGCCGGTGCGACGCAGAACCGGTGGCCGCCGCCCCCGCCGGACCCCGACCGGTGGCGACGGCTGGCCCGGCGCCGGCTCCTCATGGCCTTGGACGCCGCCTTCGACGGCGACCTGCCGCTGGACCCCCCGGTGCGTCCGGTCCTCGCGCTGGGCCGTCCGGGACCGGCGCTGGTGGAGGTGGCCGGCGAGGGCGCGGGACTGCTGGTGGTCGGTGCCGGTTCCCACGGCCCCTGGCAGCGGCTCTTCGCGCCGTCCGTCGCGGCGCACTGCTTCACGCACGCCCGCTGCCCGGTACTGGCCGTGCCGTCCGCGCCCGGACTGCCGTCGGCCCGGGGTGGCGGGAGCGGGCGGCGGTTCGGCGCCAGGTGGCGCCGGGACGGATTCGTCACCCCCTGAGCCCGGCACCACGAGGGTCAACACCGCAGGGCAGGCATGGCCCTGCGGCGGTCCAACCCCGCAACCCACGCGGCGGGTTGGAAAACGGTCAGGGTCACGCGCCGGCCAGGGTCGCGCCCGGGACCGGCACGACGCGGAGGTGGACGGCGGTCCGCGGGTGCGGGCTTGGCTCGCGGCCAGGACGCGATATAGCGTTAGTTCGCGACCTGTGTATCGCGTCTCACCGAAGCCGCCGACCAGAACGGGGTGGGGACATGCCGGAGGAGATCCCGCCAGCGGGTGGACCGTCCGCTACGGGCGCGCCGCTCGCGCCGCCCCCGTTGCGGGCCTCGCACGCGGACCGGGACCGGGTGGTGGACGTCCTGACCGTGGCCGCGGGCGACGGGCGGCTGTCCGCCGACGAGCTGGACGAGCGCCTGGAGGCCGCCCTGTCGGCCCGTACGCTCGACGAACTGGCACCGCTCACCGCCGACCTTCCGGCGGCCGCGGGGGCGCCGGGCGTGGCCGCAACGGACGTCAAGGACCTGGTCCGGGTCGACCACCGCGGAGGTTCGTTCCGCCGCGTCGACCGGTGGGTCGTGCCGCGGCGCATGGAGGTCCGGTCGGAGTGGGGCGAGGTGCTGCTCGACTTCACCGCCGCCGTGATCACGCAGGACACCCTCCGCATCGACGTGGACGTCCGTGGCGGCTCCCTGGTGCTGGTGACGCGGCCCGGGATCGTGGTGGACGCCGACGAGCTGGCCGTCAGCTTCGGCAAGGTGGACATCCGGCCGGCGGCCGGCCCGGCGACACCGGTGGCGCTGCGCGTGGAGCTGGTGGGTGAGCTGGAGTTCGGGCAGGTGCGGGCGCGGCCGCCGCGGCGGACGTTCCTGCGGTGGCTCTTCCGCCGTCCCGCCGCGCTCCCGGCGCTCACCGGCTGATCCGGCGCGCGGCCACGGTGCGGGCGCCCCCGGTCCGGCCGTCTCGTCCCGCGGCGGGCCGGGGCCCGCGATACTGACCGGCGATGAGCCTCCGCATGGTGCCCCTGCGCTTCGGCATGCCCTACGGCGCGCCCTCCACCGGTCCGTCACGGGAGGTCTACGTCCCTCCCGTCGAGGCGGGGGACGACGGTTTCAGCGAACTGATCTTCGCGGCCGAGACCGTGGCGGTCTGCGTCGTCGCGGCGCTGTTGGTCGTCTTCCTGGTGACGGACCGCCGGTCCCCCAAGCGGCGGGCCCGCCACCGCCGTTGACGCCAGTTGTCAGGCCGGGCCGGCCGGGCCCGCCCGGGCGGACGCGGCACCTCGTCAGCCCGATCCTGTTCCCCGCCGAGGCCCCGGCCGGCTGAAGGACCCGGGCACGTCACACCGCGCGGCGCCGCACGAACTGACGCGGGGCGCCGAACTCGATGCGCCAGTCGTTGCTGCGCATCAAGGTCCCGCTGCCCCTGGGGTACTCGAAGTCGCAGGCGCCCCGCAGGGTGAACCCCAGGCGGCGGCACAGGGCGTTCGACGGTGCGTTCCGCACGGACGGGAAGGCGTGCAGCGCATGGGGAGCCCCCGGGGTGCGGGCGGCCTCGCGCACGACGGCGATCAGCGCGGCACCGGCCGCGGCGGCGATGCCCCTGCCCTGGTACGGCGGCAGGACGTTCCACCCGGTCTCATAGACCGGTTCGCCCTGCCAGTCCCGGCGGTGGTACGCGATGCTGCCCACCGGCTCGTCGCCGAGGAGCACGGCGTACATGCGGCCCAGCCCGGCTTCCGGGAGGGCCAGGTAGCGCTGGTGCCGGGCGAGCAGCCGCTCCTCGGGCTCGGGGCCCCCGACGTGCCGCCGCATCTCGGGGGTGTTGATCCGCCGCAGGAGCGGAAGGTCCGCCTCCGACCAGGGCTCCAGGTGAACGTCCATGCGGAGGAGCCTGGCAGGGCCCCGTGGCGCCTTGCACCTTCGTTTCCCCCGGGGCGCACCCGGCGCGGGTACTGCGTGTGGCGGCGGGTACGATCTGCCGCGATGCGCAGTGACGGAGGAGCCGGCCGAGGCGGTGCGATACCCGCCCGCCTGAGCGGTGTTGTCCTCGTCCTGTGCGGGCTGCTCGCCGCCCTCGCGGTCTGCGGCCGCTCCGGGGCGCCGGACGACCCGTACGGCCCCGCGCGGACCCTCGTCTCCTCGCACGTCGCGTACGTCGCCGACGAGGTGTGCACGGACGGCCATGACCCCGGCAGGCGCGGCAACGGCTGCTCCCCCGCGGAGCACACGCCGGTGACCCTGGGCTCCGCGCCCCTGCCGCACCTCGCCGGCGCGGAACTGCCGTCGGTGTGGCCGCCCGCGGCCGCCGCCGCGGGACTGCGTGCGCCGTCCCCCGGCACCGTGCGCTCCCTCGACCTGCACATGCTCCAGATCCAGCGGACGTAGAAGGGCCGACCGCACCGGCGGCGACCGCCGGTGCGCGCCGTACGTCATCCGACCCTTCACCAGCACCGCCGTGTCACCGACGCGGCGGGGAATCAGGACATGCCATGGGTTCCCCCCATTCCAAGGCCAGGGCCACCGACCGCCGTGCGCGCGTCGAGGAGATACGCCGCCAGGAGCAGGCCCGCGAACGCCGCAACCGGATCATCACCGTCACCGCGTGCACGGCCATCCTCGTCGCGCTGGTCGGTGGCGGCGTCTACCTGGTCAACGCCGCCGGCGACGACGGCGCCGGCAGCGGGAAGACCGCGGCCGCCGGCTCCATCAGCGGGGAGAAGACGTGGTCCGGGCTCACGCAGAACCACGTCGACAAGACCGTCGACTACCCCATGAGCCCGCCCGCCGGCGGCGACCACAACCCCGTCTGGCAGAACTGCAACGGCGACGTCTACGACAAGCCCGTCACCGATGAGAACGCCGTGCACGCCCTGGAGCACGGCGCGGTGTGGGTGACGTACACCGACAAGGCGTCGGACGCCGACGTCAAGACGCTCGGCGCCCGCGTCTCGAAGACCCCGTACTCCCTGATGAGCCCTTACGCGGACCAGGCCTCACCGATCACCCTCACCGCGTGGGGCCACCAGTTGGGCGTCACCAAGGCCGACGATCCGCGCGTGGCGAAGTTCTTCGACACCTATGTGCAGGGCGACCAGACCCCCGAGCCCGGCGCGCCCTGCACCGGAGGCAAGGCCTCGTGACCGCCGCCCGGGGCGCGGGCAGGCCGCTGCTCGCGCTCGCCGGCGCCATGGCGCTGGTCATGGTCGCGGCCCTGGCCTTCACCCTGCTCACGGCACGGCCCAGCAGCGGGGGCACCCCGGCCACGGACTCACCCGACGCCGGCTTCGCGCGCGCCATGGCGATCCACCACCAGCAAGCGGTGGAGCTGTCCCTGATCGTCCGCGACCGCACGGACGACGAGGACGTCCGCAGGCTCGCCTACGACGTCATCAACACCCAGGCCAACCAGCGCGGCATGCTGCTCGGCTGGCTGGACGTCTGGGGGCTTCCCAAGTCGTCGTCGAAGCCGCCCATGACGTGGATGGGCCACGACACGGCCTACGCGCCCCACGACGGGTCGCTGATGCCGGGCATGGCCACGGACACCGAACTGCGACGGCTCGACGCGGCCCGGGGCAAGGCCGCCGCGGTCCTCTACCTCCAACTGCTCACCGCCCACCACAAGGGCGGCGTGGAGATGGCCGCCGCGGCCGCCGACCTCGCCCGGACCGACCAGGTACGGCGCTTGGCGGCGGGCATGGTCCAGGGCCAGGAGGCGGAGATACGCCTGATGGCGGACATGCTCGCGGCCCGCGGCGCGAGTCCGAACGCCTGATCCCGCCGGGGGCGCTCCCGGAGGCCGCTTGCCTCCGGGGGCCCCGGCGGTCCCGCGGCCGGGGCCGGGCGCGTCGGTGCAGGTCACCGCCGTCTTATCGAAGTTGACAACGGTCACCGGTGCAGTCTTTGCCGATCGGTGTGCCGATGTGTTTCCCTGCGGGTGTCGTACCTGGAACGGGGAGGTCGCCGCACCATGAACGCGCACGATCACGAGCACGAGCACGAGCACGGGCACGGGCATGGGCACGGGCACGGTGTGGCCGAGAACGCCGACCGGCGCTGGCTGGGGCTCGCGCTGGGGCTGATCGCCGGCTTCATGGCCGTCGAGGTCGTCGTCGGTCTGCTGGTGGGGTCCCTCGCGCTGCTCTCCGACGCCGCGCACATGCTCACCGACGCCGCCTCGATCGTGCTGGCGCTCGTCGCGATGCGGCTGGCGGCGCGCCCGGCGCGGGGCGGCTTCACGTACGGGCTCAAGCGCGCCGAGATCCTCTCGGCGCAGGCGAACGGCATCACCCTGCTGCTCCTCGCCGCGTGGCTGGCGTACGAGGCGGTGCGGCGGCTCGTCTCACCGCCCGACGTGGCGGGCGGCCCGGTGCTGGTCACCGCGCTGGCCGGAGTGGTCGTCAACGTCGGCGCCGCATGGTGCCTGTCGCGGGCCAACCGCACGTCCCTCAACGTCGAGGGCGCGTTCCAGCACGTGCTGAACGACCTGTACGCCTTCATCGGCACCGCTGTGGCGGGCCTGGTCGTCCTGCTGACCGGGTTCGTCCGCGCCGACGCCATCGCGACGCTCGTGGTGGTCGGCCTGATGCTCAAGGCGGGGTGCGGGCTGGTGCGCGACTCCGGGCGGATCTTCCTGGAGGCGGCCCCGGCAGGGCTGGACACGGACGAGGTGGGCGACCGCCTCGCCGCCCACGACGCCGTCACCGAGGTCCACGACCTGCACATCTGGACCATCACCTCCGGCCAGCCCGCCCTGTCGGCGCACGTCCTGGTCGAGCCGGGCGGTGACTGCCATGCCGTCCGGCGCGACCTGGAGCACCTGCTCGGCGCGGACTACGGGCTCACCCACACCACCCTGCAGGTCGACCACGCGCCCGCCGAGCTCCTCACCGTGGGCGGTGCCCCGGACGCCGGGTCCGGTAGGGCGGACGGCCACTGCGGCGAGGCGCACGGTCCGGTGCACCGCGCCGGGCCGCACGGGCACTGACCCACCCGCTCAGCCGAGGCCCGGCACAAACTGCACCACGGCCATGTCGATGAGCTTGATGCCCAGGAACGGCAGGACCAGCCCGCCGATCCCGTACACCATCAGGTTGCGCCGCAGCAGGTCGCCCGCCGAGGAGGGCGTGTAGCGGACGCCGCGCAGCGCCAGCGGGATCAGCGCCACGATGATGAGGGCGTTGAAGATGATCGCCGAGGTGATCGCGGACGCCGGGCTGTGCAGCCGCATGACGTTGAGGGCGGACAGCCCGGGATAGGTCGCCGCGAACATCGCGGGGATGATCGCGAAGTACTTCGCCACGTCGTTGACGATGGAGAAGGTCGTCAGGGCACCCCGGGTGATGAGCAGTTGCTTGCCGACCTCGACGATCTCGATCAGCTTGGTGGGGTCGGAGTCCAGGTCCACCATGTTCCCGGCCTCCTTGGCGGCCGAGGTGCCGGTGTTCATCGCCACGCCCACGTCCGCCTGGGCCAGCGCCGGGGCGTCGTTGGTGCCGTCACCGGTCATCGCGACCAGGTTGCCGCCGGCCTGCTCCCGCTTGATGAGGGCGAGCTTGTCCTCCGGGGTCGCCTCGGCCAGCACGTCGTCGACGCCGGCCTCATCGGCGATGGCACGCGCGGTGAGCGGGTTGTCCCCGGTGACCATCACCGTGCGGATGCCCATCCGCCGCAGTTCCGCGAAGCGTTCGCGGATGCCGTCCTTGACGACGTCCTTGAGGTGGACGACGCCGAGGACCCGCGCGCCGTTCCAGTCGTCGAGGGCCACCAGCAGGGGGGTGCCGCCCGAGGCGCCGATGGCGTCCACCAGGTGACCTGCCTCCTCGGGGACCTGGCCCCCGCGACCGGTGACCCAGCCGGCCACCGTGCCGGCCGCGCCCTTGCGCACGGAGGCGCCCGCGCCGTCCTCCCAGCGCAGATCGACCCCGCTCATGCGGGTGCGGGCGGTGAAGGGCACGAAGCGGGTCTGTCCGAGCTCGCCCTCCGACGGGGCGCGCAGCCCGTACCGTTGCTTGGCCAGGACGACGATGGAGCGGCCCTCGGGGGTCTCGTCGGCGAGGCTGGAGACCTGCGCGGCCTGCGCGAGCTGCATGGCGTCGACGCCGGTGAGCGGGATGAACGCGGCGGCCCGGCGGTTGCCGAACGTGATGGTGCCGGTCTTGTCCAGCAGCAGGGTGGAGACGTCCCCGGCCGCCTCGACGGCACGCCCGGACATCGCCAGCACGTTGCGCTGCACGAGGCGGTCCATGCCGGCGATGCCGATCGCCGAGAGCAGCGCGCCGATGGTCGTCGGGATCAGGGTGACCAGCAGGGCCACGAGGACGACGGTGCTCTGCGCCGCGTCCGCGTAGGCGGCCATCGGCTGGAGGGTGACGACGACCAGGATGAAGACGATCGTGAGCGAGGCCAGCAGGATGTTGAGGGCGATCTCGTTGGGCGTCTTCTGCCGGGTGGCGCCCTCGACCAGGGCGATCATGCGGTCGAGGAAGGTCCGGCCCGGGCGGGAGGTGACGCGCACGACGATGCGGTCGGAGAGCACCTTCGTGCCGCCGGTGACCCCCGAACGGTCGCCGCCCGCCTCCCGGATCACGGGGGCGGACTCGCCCGTGATGGCCGACTCGTCGACGGCGGCGATCCCGTCGACGACCTCGCCGTCGCCCGGCACGGTCTCCCCCGCCTCGACGAGGACGACGTCGAACGGCTTCAGCTCGCCGGCGGGGATCGTCTGCTCGGTGTGGTCACGGCCGTAGGGGCGCCAGCCGGTCAGCCGCCGGGCGACGGTGTCGGTCCTGGTGCGGCGCAGCGCCTCGGCCTGGGCCTTGCCGCGGCCCTCGGCGACGGCCTCCGCCAGGTTGGCGAAGACGACGGTGAGCCAGAGCCAGGCGCTGATCACCCAGGCGAAGACGCTCGGATGCACGACCGCCGAGGCGGTGGTCAGCGCGGCGCCGGTCTCGACGACGAACAGGACGGGGGTGCGCACCATGCGGCGGGGGTCGAGCTTGCGCAGCGCCTCGGGCAACGCCTCCAGGAGCAGGCGGGGATCCAGCAGGCCTGCGGACACCTTGCGCCTGCCGCCGGGGCGTACGGGCGGCTGCGTGGGCGGGGCCGGGGTGCGGTCGGTCGAGGGAGCCAGGGGCTGCATGCTCGGGGTGCCTTCTGCTGGTCTGTTCACCGGTGGACGGTCACCAGCACACCGTCGCCGGGAGGACCGCGGCACGCTCCTGACAGGTCCTTTGCGGTACGGGAGGGCGATTCTGACGCGGCGTTGACGTGCCCGTGCGCGCGCAGGTGACGCCGCCACGGCAAGCGGGCGGGGCGCGCGTCAGGGCGCCGTCAGGAATCGCCGCCGGTCCTTGTCCGCGGATCCGCCGCGGCATTGGATGGGGAGCGTGAACAGCGGCCCGCGCCATGACGACCGGCCACCCCATCGGGTGCCGCCGGTACCGCGCGCTGTCCTCCCGCCGGTGTCCTGAGGGCACCGGTTTCCCGTGGCCGCCCCGGGCGGCCGCCCCTGTTCCCCGTACGCGAGCGCCGTCACCCGTGTGTCCGGCGCGATGTGGCGTACCGATCCACGGAGTGGTCCATGTCTGCGTCCTTCGTCCCCGTCGTCCCCCCGCGCACCGCCCTGGTCACCGGGGCGACGTCCGGCATCGGGTGGGAGACCGCCCGGCTGCTCGCCGAGCGGGGCTGCACGGTCATCGTCCACGGTCGCGACACGGAGTCGGCGCACCACGCGGTGGAGCGGCTGGTGGCGGCCGGCACCGAACGGGTCCGGCTGCGCCTGGCGGTGGCCGACTTCACCCGGCTCTCCGAGGTCCGCCACCTGGCGGCCACCGTGCGGGGCCTGCATCCCGCGCTGGACGTCCTCGTCAACAACGCCGCGGTCGTCGCGCCGGAGCGCCACACCCTCACGGCCGACGGCCACGAGATCTCCTTCCAGGTGAACTTCCTCGCGGCCTACCTGCTCACGCGTGAGCTGGCCGGCCCGCTGGCGGCGCGCCCCGGCGCCCGGGTGGTCAACGTGTCGTCCGCGACGCACCGGTCGGCCTCCCTGGCGTGGAGCGACCTGAACCGTTCCCGCCGCTACTCGCGGCACGCCGCGTACGCCCAGTCGCAGCTGGCCCTCACCGTCTTCGCCCGGGCGGCCGCGCCGGCCGGCGTCACGGCCGTCAGCGTGCACCCGGGGGTGTGCGAGACGCGTCTGCTGCCGCTGTACGCGCACGAGGGCGAGCCCGCTGCCGAGGGCGCCGCGCGGGTGGCCCGGCTGTGCGACCCGGAGACCGAACTCGTCCCGGGCGCCTACTACGACCGGGCCACGCTCGCCCCGGCCGCCCGGACCGCGGTCGAGGACCGCACGGTGCACCGTCTGTGCAAGGTCGCCGACCTGCTCGTCACCGCCTGAGGGGAGGACCACCGTGTCCAAGCGTGCCCGCAAGAAGAGGGCCAGGCGCAAGAAGGGCGCCGGCCACGGCAACAAGCCCGGCCAGGGCTGATGTCCTCACGGCGGTGCGGACCGCAGGGTCGACGACCCCGGTCCGCACCGCCGTCCGTTTCGCAGCACGTACCACGGCGTACGCGGAAGGTGTGATCACCGGTGATCGAAGTCCCCTCCCTGGACGGCTGGTTCCCCTCCGGGGTGCCCGGGCCCGCGGCGCTCGCGGAGCACGTGGAGGCGACCGGCAACGGGCAGTGGTGGGCCGACCGGGCGGTCGGGCCCCGCGCGGTCGCGGTGGCGTGCGCGGACCACGTGCTGCTGGAGGGCGATCCCCGGTACCTCGACCCGGACGCGCTCGCTGCCCTGGGGAACGACGGCTACGTCCTGGCGCGCACGGCTTTCCTGCCGGTCCTGGGGGCGGCGTTCGACCGGATCGTGCCCTGGGAGCGGATGATCTGGGTGCAGTCGCGGCCGGTGCCGCGGAGGCTGCCGCCGCGGGACGTGGTGGTGCGCAGGCTGGCGCCGGGAGACGGAGCGGCCGTGGCCGGCGCGGGCGACGACGCCGCCTGGATCAGCCGTAGTTGGGGCGGTGCGCACGGGCTCGCAGCGTCGGGCCACGCGTGGGGGGCGTTCCGCTCGGGCCGCCTGGTCTCGCTGGCGTGCACGTACTTCCTCGGCGGCGTGTACGAGGACCTCGCGGTCGTCACGCTGCGCGGCCACCGCCGCGAGGGCCTGGCACTCGCCTGCCTGTCGGGCCTGTGCGGCGACGTCGCGGCCCGCGGTCGCACACCCAGCTGGACCTGCTCGCGCGGGAACCGGCCCAGCCGGCGGCTGGCCTGGACGGCGGGTTTCCGGCTGTTCGGCGAGTACGTCCACTACGGCGTCGGGCGGCCCGCGGCAGCGGGCCGCCCGGGGTGGGTAACACGCGCCCGGAACTCAAGTTGACAGCCGGCCCCGCCCGCGCCGACGCGGGGGAGG